>JAIPJX010000218.1 GCA_021733945.1 Verrucomicrobiota bacterium
GATCCTTCCACCGCACCTCCCCATTCGCGAAGCGTCTTGGACTGCGGCAGTCCTCTGCCGCTTTTTCCCCGATGCGGGTTTGGTCCATTCACCTCGTTCGGATCCATCGGGCCTCTCTCTTCCTTCGCAAAAGCGCCAGAGGGCTGGCGCACTCCACGACCTGGCCGATCCTTCCACCGCACCTCCCCATTCGCGAAGCGTCTTGGACTGCGGCAGTCCTCTGCCGCTTTTTCCCCGATGCGGGTTTGGTCCATTCACCTCGTTCGGATCCATCGGGCCCCTCTCTTCCTTCGCAAAAGCGCCAGAGGGCTGGCGCACTCCACGACCTGGCGGATCCTTCCACCGCACCTCCCCATTCGCGAAGCGTCTTGGAGTGCGGCAGCCCTCTGCCGCTTTTTCCCCGATGCGGGTTCGTTCCGTGCACCTCGTTCGGATCAATCAGGTCTCTCGTTACCTTCGCAAAAGCGCCAGAGGGCTGGCGCACTCCACGACCTGGCGGATCCTTCCACCGCACCTCCCCATTCGCGAAGCGTCTTAAACTACGGTTGTCCCTATGAGAGCGACCGTTTCCGGGCACGAAAAAAGGGGCCGGATCTTCATCCGGCCCCCCTTGTGATTTTTTGTTACGTCAGATTATTGACGTGTGCGGTAGAACTTGCCCGATCCGCTGAACGGAATCGTCGCCGGGCTCGCGGCTCCGGGCACGTCCGTGAACGGACCAACAATGCTGTCCGAAGACTGCAGCGTTCCCTGATAGGTGATCGTCAGGCTGGTTGCGGTGCGGGAGACCCCGATACCGCCGCCTGTGCCGCCGCCGCCACCCGCGGGTACTCCGGGCACTGCGCTGAGCGCCAGTCCGGCTCCTCCGTTGTAGAGCAACCCGACTTCTCCCGCGCTCAACACGCGGTTCCAGATGCCGATGTCATCGATTGATCCCACCCAGCGGCGGTTCAACGCCTCGGGGTTTTCTCCGATGAACAGGTTCTTGTCTCCGTCCGCGAGCACGGGTGCCGCGGCGTTCACGCTGTAGAGCTTCCCGTCGACGTAAAGCGCCGTGCCGAATGCGGCCAGCGTCGCGTCGCTCACCGCCACGAAATGATGCCAGTTGCCATCATTCACGTTCGGTGCGTCATCCGCGCCTTCACCCACGCCACCGGCGTATCCAATCGAATTCCCGCCGCCGCGACGTGCGACACGGTAGTTGGAGCCTTCACCCTTGGAGAGGAGGG
The DNA here is from genome assembly GCA_021733945.1 of Verrucomicrobiota bacterium. Lineage (GTDB taxonomy): Bacteria > Verrucomicrobiota > Verrucomicrobiia > Limisphaerales > SIBE01 > JAIPJX01. The sequence continues at coordinate 1,230 of JAIPJX010000218.1, forward strand.
CCTGCCAGTCCTTGTCGAACGCGCCCACCTTGAACCAGCCGCCGATCGACATGCTGCCTCCGGGGAACTGCAGGTCCTTGTTGTTGCCTCCGGTGATCTCGACGAAGTTTGATCCGTCGAGCACGATGGCCTGACCCGCTTTGCCTGCGCCATACGCGACCGGGGCTGTTCCCCGGGCTGTGCCGTTGAACTTGCCGACAGGGTCGGACAGGTTGCCGTCGAAGCTCCAGTAAGCCTTCAGACCATTGGCCAGAGTGGCCGGGGAAGCCGAGGCTGTGATTTCGTCAAAGCTCCAATAAGCGAGCATCTTCGTGCTGGCCGCCAGGGTTGTCGGGGCATCGCCCGCCACGAGTTTGGCAATGTCCGCTTCGCCCAGGGCGGTTCCGAACACCGCGTAATCGTCGAGCAGACCGTGCATGTTGTTGGCGTTTCCGCTGGAGCCGCCGCCTTCGGCACCGAGCCAGACCTGCGTGAAGTCGCTCGGGAGCGGGCTGGTGTTCTGTCCTTCGAGGAACAGTTTGCCGTCGATCCAGATCTTCTTGGTCGCTCCGTCCTTGGTGAAGGCGAAATGATGCCAGGTGGTGTCATTCCACCAGTCGGTGTCGGTATAGCCCGTGAGGGTGTCCGTGGCGGCGCTGATGCGCTGCGTCACCCCATCACAGCAACCGGCCGTGTCGAAGTAGATGTTGTTGTTGCCCCAGGGCGTGTGCGCCTGGAAACCGCGTTGGTTGCCGCTGCTGGAGGGGGAATCCGCCCAGAAGATCGAGCTGTTCCGGACCCCGTTGCCCTTGGTCCAGATCGAGAACGTCAAGGCGTCCGACTGCGCGGTGGACGCGTTGATGAAGCTCGCGTCGGGGATGAGGCCCGACACGCCGCCCGTGCCCAGGTCGAACGCACGATCGCCCGCCTTACCGGTTTTACCCGTGCCGTCTCCGGACAGATCGCCAGAGCCGTTGAGCAGCGCCGGAACGCCGCCCACCTTGTCCAGAACAGGTCCCTGGAATTTGGCGACGGTGTAGGTCCAAGTGGTCGTGGCGGCTTTGCCGGCGGGGTCGGGATACCCAAGCGTCACGGTGTGTTCGGATTCGCTGGCGAGGACGCCGTTGCCCTTATAGGTGAGAGTCGCCACATTGCCGACCTTGGAGAAGCTGCTCGTGACAGCGGCACCGTCAAACATGATGCTGGTATTCGCAGCCGTCCAAGCGGATTTGCCGTCGCGGTGAACGATGGTGACCTGGGGAACCGGGCTGACGTTCGCCGCGTTCGATGCGGGAGCCTGGGTGACAAAACCGCCTTCGGCCGGGGCCGGGAGGTCGACGTTCGCCGAAAGATAGATCCCGGGAATCGGGGTCAAGGACGCGGCCGCTGTAGTGTCGCCTTCTTTGCGCCAAGCCACCTGACCATAGTCGCCGCCGCCGCCTTCCTTGTAGATCAGGCGGACGAAGTACTTCCTGCCAGCCGTGAGGCTGATCGGGTCGAAGGTCGTGAAGTCCGCTCCCGGTTCCGCAAACGCATTGCAGCACCCGGTCTGCCAGGCGGTGTATTGCAGGTTGGCCGGGCTGTCGTCGGTGCTGATGTACAGCTCCGAAGCATCATCGCTGCGCAGGAAGAAGTGGTATTGACCCGATTCGGTCGGGCTGACAAATCCTTCGATCATCGCACCATAGTTCTCGTGCGAATCATCCGGGAACGCGTCCCGGCTGTTGAACGAGAACACCGCCTGCACCATGTCCGGAGAATCCGGGAACTTCGGATCCGCCCAGAGGTTGTCCACGGGGGTTCCCGGGATGTCGCTGTAGTAGGAAAACTTGAGAACACCGGTCCGGAGCATCGTGTAGGAGTAGAAGGTCACGGACCGGTTGGCGGCCGCGATTTCGAAGTTCGAGACATCCTTGATTCCTTTCAAAGTGACGGTGTAAGCGGTGTCGACGGCCTGCTTGGCGGTCGTGAGGGTCACCACTTTGTTCTTGTAGCTGACTGCAGTAATCGCCAGTGCGGGGCTGATCGAGTAGTTCGACGCGAGTGCTGCGGCAGTGGCATCCAGCGGTTTGCTGAAGGTCAGGGTCACCGTGTCAAAGGCGGCGTTAGAAGCGGCCGAATTGACCTTCGGTGTGGTCGTGTCTTTCGGATCCAGTCCGAGAGCAAATTCTTTCGTATTGTCGTAGCCGTTGCCATTGCTGTCGGCTTTCGCGTCAGCGGCATCGTTGATGTTCAAACCGAACTTGGTTTCCCACCAATCGGGCAGACCGTCCTTGTCCGTATCGACTTCAGGAGCGAAGAACGCGCTGATGGCCTTGCCGTTTCCGGCCGCATACAACTGCGCAATTTCGTTTTCCTGAAGCACCCGGTTCCAAAGGCCGATATCGTCAACCTCCCCGTTCCAGAAACGACCCAGCGCATCCGGATTCTCACCGATCATGACCCGTTTGCCATTGGCGGCGAGCGCAGGAGCCGTGTCGAATTTTGTGTACTGAACACCGTCAACATAGAGAGCGGTGCCGAAATTGACTGCGTCCACATCGCTGATCGCAGCAAAATGATGCCATTCGCCGTCATCAACGGCGCCTCCAGCGGGACCTTCGCCGATACCACCCGCGTGAGCGAAGCCGCTTTCCCCACCCCGACGATGAATCCGCCAGTTGCTTCCTTCACCCTTGGCGATCAGCGCCTGCCAGTCTCTGTCGAAAGCGGCGACTTTGAACCAGCCCGCCACCGACATGCTACCGCCCTCAAACGCCAAATCATCGGGTTCGCCACCGGTGATCTCTACGTACTGGTCAACCCCATTGAGGACCATGGACTGTCCGAAGCCGCCTTTTCCTGCGGTGAACGCGATGGCATCCGAGCCGTTTTCTGTTCCATGAAATTCGCCGACAGAGTCTTTGAAATCGCTCTTGTCGAAGTTCCAATATGCAATAAGGCCCTGTGTGACAGGACTTTGGGCCTGGGTGGATAGACCCAGGAGAGGCAGCGCTGCGGCCAGAAGGGCCAACCGCGACCGGCCAGATGACTGACTTTTTTTTATCATACGCTCTTACGAGTTTCTGTTTTTTGTAGGTTTGCTGTGACGTTCCAGGTTGCTTACAGAGCATGCGCTGGGATACGTCATATTTATTGTGATCAGTCCGACTCTTCTCCAATCGGAAGGGTTGAGCGCAAGACAATTAGGCTCGAGATGGAAATTAAATTAGAAAATGTATATGCATTGTCTGTGAAACCGCATGTTTCTAATAGTTTTATTTTGAACCCAGGCCGAATGGATCGATCTCTTCGGGGCACAAAAAAGGGGGCCGGATCTAAATCCGGCCCCCTTGTGATTTGATGTTACGTCAGATTATTGACGCGTGCGATAGAACTTGCCCGATCCGCTGAACGGAATCGTTGCCGGGCTCGCGGCTCCGGGCACATCCGTGAACGGTCCCAGGATGCTGTCCGAGGACTGCAGGGTTCCCTGATAGGTCACCGTCATGCTGGTGGCCGTGCGGGTGACTCCGATCCCGCCGCCGGTTCCACCTCCACCGCCCGAAGGCACTCCGGGAACTGCGCTCAGCGCCAGACCGGCACCACCGTTGTAGAGGAGCCCGACTTCGCCCGCGCTCAAGACGCGGTTCCAGATGCCGATGTCGTCAATCGATCCCTTCCATCGGCGATTCGTTGCATCGGGGTTTTCTCCGATGAACAGGTTCTTGGTTCCTGCTGCCAGCACGGGTTTGGTTGCATTCACCCCGTAGATTTTGCCATCGATGTAGATGGCCGTGCCGAACGCCGCACCCGTCGCATCGCTCACCGCCACGAAATGATGCCAGTTGCCATCATTGACGTTGGGCGCGTTGTCCGCTCCTTCACCCACACCACCGGCGTAGGCGATCGAGTTGCTGCCACCACGCCGTGCGACGCGGTAGTTGGAGCCTTCACCCTTGGAGATGAGGGCCTGCCAGTCCTTGTCGAACGCGCCCACCTTGAACCAGCCGCCGATCGACATGCTGCCGCCGGGGAACTGCAGCTTGTTGTGGTCCCCACCGGTGATCTCGACGAAGTTCGATCCGTCGAGCACCAGGGCCTGACCGGCTTTGCCTGCGCCATACGCAATCGGGGCTGTTCCGCGGGCGGTACCGTTGAAGGCACCAACCGGCTCGTTCAGGTTGCCATCGAAGCTCCAATACGCCGTGAGGCCGTTGGCCAGACTCGCCGGGGAGGCGGCTTCGCTGAGTTTGTCGAAGTTCCAGTAAGCCAGGATCTTGGTGCTGGCCGCCAGCGTTGTCGGGGCACTGCCCGCCACAAGTTTCGCAATGTCCGATTCGCCCAGAGCGGTTCCGAACACGGCGTAGTCGTCGAGCAATCCGTTCATGTTGTTGGCGTTCCCACCGGCACCACCACCCTGGGCACCGAGCCAGATCCGGGTGAAGTCGCTCGGAAGCGCACCGGTGTTCTCCCCTTCGAGGAAGAGCTTGCCGTCGATCCAGATCTTCTTGGTCGCTCCGTCCTTGGTGAACGCGAAGTGATGCCAGGTGGTGTCATCCCACCAGGTGTCGTCGGTGTAGCCAGCCAAGGTGTTGGCTGCCGCGCTGATGCGCTGGGTGACTCCATCACAGCAACCGGCCGTGTCGAAGTAGATGTTGTTGTTGCCCCAGGGCGCGTGCGCCTGGAACCCGCGCTGGTCCCCGCTGCTGGAGGGGGAATCCGCCCAGAAGATCGAGCTGTTCCGGATCCCGTTGCCCTTGCTCCAGATCGAGAACGTCAATGCGTCGGCCTGCGAGGTCGCCGCGTTGAGGAAGCTCGCGTCCGGAATCAGAGCCGAAGCACCGCCCTTGCCCAGATTGAGCGCACGGTCACCCGCCTTGCTGGAAACACCGGTGCCGTCACCCGAAAGGTCGCCCGTACCATTGATCAAGCTGACGAGGTTGCCGACCTGATCCAGAACCGGGCCCTTGTATTTGGAAGCGGTGAAGCTCCAGGTTTCTGCGGTGGCCTCTCCAGCCGGATTCGGGTGGTTGACAGTGACGGTGTGTACCGATGCACTGGTGAGCAGGCTCGCGCCCTTGTAGGTGATGGTTGCGACGTTGCCAACTTTCGAGAAGCTGCTGCTGACAGCGGCACCGTCCAGCATCAGTTTCGTATTCTGTTCGGTCCAGGCGACCTTGCCGTCGCGATGGCTGATGGTGATCTGCAGGAGCGGGTTGATGTTCTTTGCGTTCGGTGCCGGGTTCCGGGCCGTATACGCGCCTTCCGCGGGAGCCGGAAGGTCTTCGGCAGCCGACAGGAACATTCCGGGGATCGGTGTGAGCGATCCGGCCGGGGTGGTGTCGCCCACCTTGCGCCAGGCCACCTGGCCGTAGTCGCCGCCGCCGCCTTCCTTGTAGATCAGGCGGATGAAGTATTTCTTGCCGGCCGTGAGGCTGAGCG
>JAIPJX010000028.1 GCA_021733945.1 Verrucomicrobiota bacterium
AGGGGACGGGGAAAGGTAGCGCGAACCGTCCCGGTGAGCTTCCCCTGCATCTTAACCGTGGTCCTCCGTGAAATCCGTGGTTAAATCCCCCTTCCCTGCAACCCGGCTCGCCGGGACGGTTCGCGCTACCCAAAAGCGGCAGAGGACTACCGCCGTCCAAGACGCTTCGCCTTGGTGGGGGGCGCGCACTCAACTTCGTTCGTCATCGACGAAGAATTCTGTCATGCACCCCCCCAGATCCAACGATCCGACCTTGCACGTAGCTTCCTTTTTGGCTGCGAAATCCAAATGACGGGAGTATTCTGCTTCTTTATGAAGATCGGTTCCACAAGTGTAGAAAATCTTCGAATTAGCCGAAGCACCGATGGCACTTTTGCGTCCGGACCTTCCCGCTCGGGAACGGTTTCGGAACCGACAACACGCCCTGACCATGACTTCTGACACCATTCGATACAGTGACCAACGCCACTTGCCGACCGAAGGCCTGCTGGCCCTTTACCAGGCCAATGCCTGGTCGTCGGCGGAAAAACCGGAGCTCCTGCACAAGGCATTACTCGCGTCTCACTCACTGGTGACCGCCTGGGACTCCGACACCCTCGTCGGCCTTGGCAACGCCATTTCCGACGGATATTTGGTGGTCTATTATCCGCATCTCCTGGTGCTGCCTGGATACCAGGGACGCGGTATTGGTTCGCGCTTGATGGGCATGCTGGTGGCGCGTTACAAGGGGTTTCATCAGCACATGCTCATGGCAGACGGACGCGCCATCGAGTTTTATCGGAAATGCGGATTTCAACGGGCCGGAAAAACCGAGTCCATGTGGATCTACGAGGGACACGATCACTGAAATCCGAAGCCTCCAATGATTTTGCCGAGCAAGGGCGTTACCCCCAACACCCCTGCTCCAATGATGTTTATTGAGTTCCCCTGGCTCCCCGCACTCCCTTGTCAAAACGAGGGTCTTTCGGTGCCATAACAGGCCGGGACTGATGTACCAGGTCGATCTTTGGCTCACTTCCGGGTGTTATTCTTTGTGAAGACGATGATCGACCGAAACCGCGGCTGGCGTTTTCCACATTCCCGACCGGTTCCGGTTGATTTGGGGACAGCTCCCGCACCGGGATGCTCTCGCACGGGGCCGCTCACGGCACTGCCATTCGTTTAAGGGGCGGAGATGTCCTCGTTGAGGATTTCGCGGTTCCTCATGACTCCCCGTTGAACGGATTGGGATCCTGATGGGAGTGAGTGGGTTTGCCTCTTCGGGCACGACCAAAGCGGCGTCGGCGCTGCGCTCTGCCACGCGCACTCCAAAACACCGTCGTTCTTCCGCGGCCATGCCGGACCACCCCCGCCTTCCAATTCCCTTAAACGAATGGCCGTGCCGCTCGCGCCCCCCCTGGAAAGACCAGAGCGACAGGCCGCTACACGGCGGCGGATTCGCCGATCGCCTCGGGAGCGAGTCCTTCGGCGTCCTCCTTCTCGCGGCGCAGGAGGTAGACGCAACTGGATGTCAGGCAGATCACACCCAGCACGGCCATGAAGTAGGTGAACCCCTTGAAGAACCCCAACCGCGAGACGTCGCCAACGAGCAGATCCTTCGATAATTGCACTCCGACGGATCCGGTGTAACCAATGGCGTCCGCGAGGTAGATGGCGAACACCGCGGTGCCGGCCACGCGTGTGGAGGCGATCAGACGATCGAAAAGCACCGAGCCATAGGGCACGTAGGCCAGATAGGAACCCAAGCCAACCAGGGTCATCCACGAGAAACCGGAAATCTGTTTCATGTCAAACAAGAGCGTGCCCACCCCCATCAGCGCCGTTCCACCGGCCATCACCGTGAACGTGCCGATCAAGCCCCATCGATTGTTTTTGATCAGGTTCAACAGAGCCAACGCGCCCATGACTCCGAACATCACGATGGTTTCCGCCTTGCTGATGATGGCTTTGTTGGCCTGGTACGGGTAGCCAAGTTCATCAAACAGTTCCACCTGGTAGTTGTCCCGGAAATCACGATAGGCCGTGAGGAAAAAATAGGCCGCGCAGAGGAGCAACAACCCGAATCCAAACCGGCGGATAAATTCCATTCGCTGGGCCCGGCCCATCGGTTCCCGTTCGACTCGCGCCTCAATGTCCTGCGAATTGGGGCGGGGCAACTGGTGGAGCATCCAGACGGAGAACAGAAACAGGGGAAGAAAATGCAGGCCGGTGACGGCGGGCATCCAGCCTTCGGAGACCGACTGCATCCAGCCGCTGATGGGGGAACCGATGACCGGCACCGCTTTCCACCATTGAGCGACCGTGCCCTCCATGATTGCCCGACCGGCATCCTTGACGACGCCACTGGAGACGATGTAGGAGCAGCTCAGGCCGGCCAGGAGCAGCTCGGAGGTTCGGCGCCCTTCCAGGTACCAGACCACCAAGCCCCAGACCATTCCCAGGGGAAGCCCGTTCAGAAAGATGGCAACCACTTTCAGGTTATCCGGCACCATCCCGTAGAGAATCAGAGCCGCTTGAGCCCAGAGAATCAGGCCAATCAACATGGCGGCTCGCCGACCGGGGGTCACTTCCGAGCAGACCTTGATTCCGATGTATTTGGAGATGGCGTAACCAATGATCTGACTGATCACAATGGCGGTTTTTAATTCAACCTGTGTCCCGAGGAAGAGCGCCCCTTCGAATGTCGCCGCCGCAAACGGTTTTCGAAATGCATACATGCAGAAATACGTGCAGAACGCAGCGAGGATGGCGTATGCCACGAAGATCGGACGCGGGGCCGTATTCAGGAAGGCGGTGAATCGTCGCGATGGTTCGGGGTTGTTTTTCACAGTCTTGGATTCTTTCCGGCCTGTTTCATGGAATACACAAATTTAATCCGCTCCACCCCAGGGTTTCGATCCTGTCGGCCCGCAAAAAAACCGCAAAACCCTGCCTCCCGACATCCGGACGCCCGCCCCTGTTGCTCCGAAAAAGGCGGGTTTTGGGATCGCACACGGATGACATCGCCAAAACCCGCCGAACCTTCCACCCGGAAGAGGGAACTCGCTCGCGCGAAACACCTTGCCCTGGTTTTTATCGGATCGGTGTTAAAATGAATGGCGGATTCTAGGAGCATCGTTGATGGGATTGCCAGAGAAAAATCCGGGTCGATGCATTCGGGATTCCCCCCCCCTACTCCCGCCGCAACCCGGAGGACACCAGAAACTCCCGGATGGCGCTCTGGTACTGGCTCCGACCCGCGCTCAGGGTTTCGTTATGATCCCCGGAAAGTTCGCGCAACCATTTGGGGTCGCTGGCGGCCTTGAAATTCTGTTCGGCGTGGTGGAACCCGATGAGTGTGTCCCCGCGGCTGTGCAGGATCAGGGTTGGCACCCGGATTTCCGAGAGTTTACCCAGGGTGTCGTAGTGAATCCGGGCCAACCAGCCTACCGGAAGCCATGGGAAGAGCTCCTTGCCAAGACGCGGAACGCTCGTGAACGTGCTTTGCAGGATCATTCCGCCCAGTGGCGCCCGCCGCGCCAGTTCGCTTACGATGCCACCCCCGAGGGATTCGCCGAGTCCAACCACATTCGTCGGTGAAAAGCCTTTTCGAACCAGCCAGGCATGAGCGGCGAGGGCATCCAGATACGTGCCCTTCTCACCCGGAGTCCCGGCGCTTCGGCCGTATCCCCGATAATCAAACGCGAACACGTTCACTCCCAACTCAAGCAGCACCGAGTATTTCTCAAACCGATGACTGATGTTGCCGGCGTTGCCGTGGCACAGGAGGATAACCACCTGCGGATTTCGGGAACCGGTGTCACAGGGGAAAAACCAGCCGTTCAAACGGGTGCCGTCCGCGGCCTCAAAATTGACATCCTCCCAGGGTCTGCCCAGCCAATCCCCTTCCCGGTCGAACCGGGAAGTTGGCACATACACCTGTTTATTTTCAAACCAACGGAGAAACATGACCATCAACAGCCCGGCAACCATTGCCGTGCCAGACCGCATTAGCCAGTTTTTTCGTCTCAATCCCATGCGTTGGAGCAATGATGGCCGGAAAGTCCGGGCGGAATGAGAAGGTCTGACCGAATGAATCGGAGTCCCCGGCCCGGTGCCCTAGCCGATGGATCCAGGTCACGGCCGAGGCGTTCTCAAGCGGGTTGCGCCGCGACCGGTTCCTGGGCTTCGTCGGTTTCGGCAGCTTCCGGATCCACCCATTTCCCGTTTTCACGAATCAGGTCGACCAATCTCTCGACCGCTTCGGCCTCCGGGATGTTGAATTTAACAGCCTGTTTCCCGATGTACAGATTGATCTTGCCAGGTGCCCCGCCGACGTAGCCGAAATCCGCATCCGCCATTTCACCCGGACCGTTCACGATGCATCCCATGATCGCAATCTTCACCCCCTTGAGATGCTCGGTCCGGGCCTTGATCCGGGCCGTCACGTTCTGCAGGTTAAACAGGGTCCGACCGCAGGAGGGACAGGCCACGTAATCGGTTTTGAAGGAACGGCAGCCGGCCGACTGCAGAATCGTGTATGCCAGACGCAACGACGCTCCAGCACCCGGCTCCGATCGAACCAGGATCGCGTCCCCGATGCCATCGGCCAACAGGGATCCAATCACCACCGAAGCGCGCAACAACGCGAGTGAAGGTGCCATCTCGGGGTCCGGCGCATTGAGGCAATCTTTCAAAAGAATCGGGTTCGTCCGACCCATGTACGCCAGTCGGGACGCCAGCAGTCGAAACGCCGGAATCGGTGGCAACGAAAGATCGTCCCGGACGGTTATCAACTGGGTCGCGCAGGTTATTTCGAACTCCTCTCTTGGATCAACCTCCTGCACCTGAAGATCCTCGTAAATGGCTTCCGGGCGGATGTCATCCCGTGGCCGGATCCGGGGTGCCACCTGGTCCCACACGGACTGCGGCACCACCACACGCACGGTCTGCTCGCCCCCACAGCGAATGCCTTCGGACAACTCGATCTCCTCGGCGGTCCGGCGGTTGAATGTGAAGGGATCCCAGGGCGCAATCGGTTCTTCCAGATCCTCCGTGGTGTTCACCAGAGTGGAAGTCTGGCGGAGCAGGTCGTGGCAGACGGGGATTTCATGAACCGATTCCTCCGTCAACGACACCCGGATGGTATCCCCCAACCCATCGGCAAGCAAAGACCCGATCCCGATCGCACTCTTGATCCGGCCGTCTTCGCCGTCCCCGGCTTCGGTCACTCCCAGATGGATGGGGTAATTCCAATCCCCGCCCAGTTCATCCAACCGAGCCACCAGGAGGCGGTAACACTCGATCATGATCTTTGGGTTGCTCGATTTCATGGAGAAAACGAACTGATGATAATCGTGGCGTCGGGCAATCCGCGCAAATTCCAGGGCGCTCTCCACCATGCCCAGCGGGGTGTCTCCGAACCGGTTCATGATCCGGTCGCTCAGAGACCCATGATTGGTGCCGATGCGCATTGCACGACCCAGGTCCCTGCACCGTTTCACCAGCGGTGCGAATCGTTCCTCGATCCGACAAAGCTCGGCTTCATACTGGTCGTCTGTGTATTCCTTGACCGCGAATTTTTTGGAGTCCGCGTAGTTGCCGGGATTTACCCGCACTTTCTCGACCCACTTGGCCGCCTCCATCGCTGCATCCGGTTTGAAATGAATATCGGCGACGATGGGGACCAGGCAACCGCGTGCTCGAAGAGCGGAAACGATCGACTCCAAATTGGCGGCGTCCTTGATGGTTGGCGCCGTGATCCGGACCAGCTGGCATCCCACGGCAGCCAGATCGAGAGTCTGCGCCACGCAGGCTTCGGTGTCCATCGTGTCGCAGGTCAACATCGATTGCACCACCACCGGGTGGTGCCCTCCCATGGTGACGCCCCTTCGTGCGGGGTCTCCCACCACCACCTCGCGCGTCAGACGCCGTTCATACCGCACCAGCGATCGTCCGTAACGCATACCCTCTACTCTTCTGCAGGCTGATCTCCGGGGGAGGCTTCGATGGTCGAATCTCCCCGAAACATGGATTTAAAGACGGTGAACCGCGAAGTCACGTCGTTGTAGGAAACATAAAGCATGAATGAAATCAGAAGCACCGCGAACGCCGTGGTCGTCCATTCCACGAACCGCACGTTCAGCGGACGGCGCGCGATCCATTCGTAGAGGGACATGGTGATGTGCCCGCCGTCCAGAACCGGAATCGGAAACAGATTGATGATGGCCAGGTTCACATTCAGGAGAACCAGGAAACTCAGCGCGAGCCGGAAATCCGTGTTCAACTGAGCCGCCAACATCGCAAGGATGCCTGGAGGACCACTCAGATCCTTGACTCCAACCCCGGTCTCTTTCGAATGGAACAACGCGCTCAGGGTATGGTAGGTTTTTTCGAGCACATCCGAAACCTGGGCCCAGGGAGTGGGGCCCGGTTTCTGAACCCGGTAGACTGTTTCCGTGCTGCTTCCAAGCATGACCCCAATGCGCCCGACCTTGGCTTCCGGATTCATCCTGGGGGTGATTGAAAGTGCCAACCTGGTTCCCTCCCGTTGCACCACGATGTCCGTCGCCTGACCACCCCGCTTCTCGATCAGGCTGATCAACTGTTCCTTCCCGGCAATGGGAATGCCCGCGAACGAAGTCACCACATCGTTGGCCTGCAAGCCGGTCTCGGCAGCCGCGCTGTCCGGCAACACATCGATGACCTGGGGATGATCCCTGGGATCCAGGTTGAGCATCTTCCATCCCAGGGTTTCGTTCACCAGCGCGGTGAGCTGGTATTGGGTGTTCACGCCATCGCGTTCAATGGTCACCGGAATCACGTTTGTCCGGGCCAGCACCGTGGTCATCTGAACGTCCTGCCAGGAATTGACCTGTTTGCCGTTCACCTCCACCACTCGATCTCCCTCGCGGATGCCGAGCGCCGCTTCCGGAGAGGCGGGATCGACGTATCCGATGATCGAAGGATTCACCAGAACCGGCAGACCCACAAAATAGATGACGCTGGCGATCACAAACGCGAACACCACGTTCATAAACGGTCCGGCGAAAGCGACCAGAATCTTCGACCACGGCGAAACAGGCGGCAGGGTTTCCGCATTCTCGGAGCTTCCCTCAATCGCGTCGGACGTCACCATCTGCGGCAATTTCACGAAGCCTCCGGCGGGAATCCACCGCCAGGAATACTCGATGCCGTCCCTGGTCCAGCCGTAGATCTTCGGACCAAACCCGATGGCGAACGCCTCGACTTTCAAGCCGCGGCGGCGCGCCATCCAGTAGTGACCGAATTCATGCACAAAAACCGCCGCACCGAATAGAAGGATCACTCCGGCGACGACGTACAGTATGTTCAACAGTTGACTCATTGATTTGATGGTGAATTCGGGACGGTGGCCCCCAATTCATGGCCTACTCTAACCGCTCCCAATCGTACTGGCAACCGCGTAAAGAATCAGATACTAACCCGGAACCGCCGCCCCGTTGGCTGCGACGGTTCGGGCCCACCGGTCAGCCTCCAGGATCTGCTCCAGTGTCGGGTCATCGATGACCGTGTGCGCATTCATGGTCTTTCGAACGGTTTGGGTAATTCCAGGAAACTTGGTTCTGCCGGCGCAGAATGCTTCCACGGCCACCTCGTTCGCCGCATTCAAAACGGCCGGGAGTGTGCCGCCCACCTCCCCTGCCCGGCGCGCCAGATCAAGCGAGGGGAACCGGTGATAGTCCGGATCCTCAAACGTCAGCGATCCCAGTTTTGCCAGATTCGTCTGAACCCGTTCGCTTTCCACCCGTTCCGGCCAGGTCAACGCCACTTGAATGGGCAAACACATGTCCGGAGTGGACAACTGTGCCAGCAACGAACCGTCCACGAACTCGACCATCGAATGAACAATGCTTTGGGGATGCACCACGACGGATACCCGGGCCATTTCGATGTCGAATAGCCAGCGTGCCTCGATCATCTCAAGGCCCTTATTAAACAGCGTGGCAGAGTCGATTGTGATCTTGGGGCCCATCACCCAGGAGGGATGTTGCAGTGCCCGTTCCACCGTAATTCCCTCGAATTCTTCAGCGGATGTCGTGCGGAACGGGCCACCGGAAGCGGTCAACCATAGCCGCCGCACGGAATCTCCGGGTCGGTCCTGGAGACATTGAAAGATGGCCGAATGTTCGGAATCCACCGCCAGCACGCGCACCCCATGCTTGCGCGCTTCGTTCATGACGATCTGGCCCGCCATGACAAGAATCTCCTTGGACGCCACGGCGATGTCCTTGCCGGCACGGATCGCGGCCAGGGCCGGTTGAAGCCCGGCGGTTCCGACAATGGCGATCAGGACAATATCGGCCGAAGGCAACGTGGCCAGTTCCAGCAATCCTTCCGGACCGCAGACCACCCGTGCCGCACCATCCAGGCCCGAGGCCAGATCTTTGGCGTCCGAGGCACCCGCCATGCAGACGATTTCGGGTCGGTGGCGGCGCGCCTGCGCCAGCAGTTCCTTTGTGCGGGTTCCAGCCGCAAGCCCCACCAGACGAATCCGATCCGGCAGATCCTCAGCGACCCGCAGGGTGCTGGTTCCAATCGACCCGGTGCTTCCGAGCAAGACCACGTTTTTCATTTAGCCAATCACCACGTAGCGCAGATAGAGGTACATCAATGGCGCATTAAACAGCAGGCTGTCCATCAAGTCGAGCACCCCGCCAATGCCGGGAAACAACCGGCCGGAGTCCTTCACCCCGGCCTCCCGCTTGAGCACGGACTCCACCAGATCGCCGATCACCGCCGTTGATCCAAGCACCAAGCCAATCACCGCTGCATGGCCCAGGGTGAGATCCGGCAGTCTGCCCCGCGCCAACCACGCGAACCCGATACTCACCAGTGTGGAGATCACCAGAGCCCCGGCAAATCCCTCCCAGGTTTTACCCGGGCTGATCCGCGGGATCATCTTGTGTCGTCCAAAAAGCGATCCGGTGACGTAGGCGCCCAGGTCGCTGAACTTGGTCGCAAAAACGAACAGAAGCAAATAGTAGGAACCCTGAACGTTTGGGAAAAAATAGATCTTCTGAATGTAGTTCAGGAGCCAGGGAACATACAGCACGCCAAACAGGGTGACCCCGATCGCCGTCATCCCGTCCCGCGCGGTGATACTCAGAAAGCGCCACAGACAGAGGCCAATCAGCAGCAGGGTCAAAACCAGACCTTCCATTTCCCCCACATGAGCCTGCCAACGCGCACCTCCCAGGCCCGAGAGTCCAACGTTGGTTGTCACCGCCAGAAGCACCCCGCCCCATACCCCCCAGCGGGCAAAGGACGCGGACACCCGGCTTCCGCACAGCGCATAAAACTCGGAAAGCCCCAATCCGGCGATCGCGAGCATCATCAGGAAAAAAACACCGTCTGAAATCAGTTTGTTCCCGGACAACACCGATCCCAGCACAACCACCCAAAGCAACACCGAACTGAAGGAACGGCGCAGGAAAACGGTCGTTTTGGATGGCTTCGCCGGTGTTTCAGTCATCAGATGCGTGTTCCGAACAGCGTGTTCCCGGAGGGAACAGGCTCTCCATCGGGTTTTTCCCTAAAGTCGCCCAAAGCGTCGATGGCGTCGTGCATACTCTTCGAGAGCTTCAAAAAACTGGGGTCTTCGGAAATCCGGCCACAACGTGGAGGTGACGACAAACTCGGCATACGAAATCTGCCAGAGCAGGAAATTGCTCACCCGCATCTCACCGCTCGTTCGGATTACCAGATCCGGGTCCGGACAATTCCGCGTGTACAGATTTTGCGAGACGACCTTTTCGTCGATCTCGGCTGGTTCCAGGACTCCCTCCTTGACCTTGGATGCAATGTTCCGAACCGCTTCGACGATCTCTGTGCGGCTCCCGTAGCTCAGGGCCAGAACCAGGGTCATGCCGTGGTTGCGAGCCAGGGTGGCCTCCGTCTTGCGCAACTGGGTTTGCACCGCCTCGGGCAGGCGGTAGACCTGCCCGATCACCTCCAACCGAACATTGTTCCGATTCAACTCCGTGACCTCGGTTTTCAAAAAACGCGCCAGGTATTTCATCAGGGTATCCACCTCGTCCTTGGGGCGGCTCCAGTTCTCAACTGAAAACGCATACAGGGTGACATACCGGATCCCAACTTCCCCGGCGGCCTTGAGCACCGCACGAACCGATTCCACACCGACGCGATGTCCCTCCACCCGGGGACGGTGTCGCTGCTTGGCCCAGCGCCCGTTGCCATCCATGATGATGGCGACATGGGCGGGCAGCACCGACTGCGCCTCCTGGCTTAATTGGGGAACCGACGTGCTCATGAGTGCAAAGCTTCCGCGGGGCTCGGCCTCCGACCCCGAATCAAAGTTGGATGGTTTGTTCCCGGGCGGGCCCCACCGACACGATTGACAACTCGGCGCAGGCCATCTCCGCAACCGCCTTCAGGTATTTGCGTGCATTCAAAGGCAACTGTTTCCAGGTCCGGGCCTTTTCCGTCGACACCCGCCATCCCGGAAACTCCATGTAGATGGGCTCGCAGCTCGAAAAGGCCTCGATGTCGTTCGGCACATAATCGAGGACCTTGCCCCCGCACCGATAACCGCCGCAGACCTTGATTTTGTCCAGCTGATCCAGGCCGTCCAGATTCGTCACAGCCAGTTCGTCAATTCCGTTGACCATCGTCGCGTTGCGCGTGGCCACGGCATCAAACCATCCACAGCGGCGGGCGCGCCCCGTGGTCGCCCCGAATTCCCGGCCCATGCCGTGCAGCATATCCGAGATCTGCGCATCTTCCGTGGGGAGCGGTCCCTCGCCCACCCTCGTGGTATAGGCTTTCATCACTCCCACGACCCGATCCATGCGGTTGGGCGGCATGCCGGATCCGGTGCACGCACCGCCGGAGGTGGTGTTGGAGGAAGTCACAAACGGATAGGTCCCGTGATCGATGTCCAGATAGGTTCCCTGGGCTCCCTCAAAAAGGATGCTCGCCCCGAGCCGGTGGGCCTCGTGCAGCAGGACGACAGTGTTTTCCACGTAGGGACGCAGCGCGTCGGCGGCGGCGCGGTAGGTTTCATGGACTTTCTTGAAGGAAAGCCCCTTGGCTCCGAGCGCCCGAAGAATCTCGTTGTTCTCCTTGATCCGCATGCGAAGCAGGACCTCGAACCGTTCCGGGTTCATCAGATCGACCATGCGCAACCCGGTGCGGGCTGCCTTGTCGCCGTAGGCGGGACCAATGCCGCGCTTGGTGGTGCCGATCTTGTTTTTGCCCTTGAGAATCTCGCGCTGGGCATCCAGCTCCCGGTGATAGGGCAAAACCACATGCGCGGTCTCGCTCACCATCAGTCTGCCGTTGATTTTGACTCCCAGGTCCTTGAGTCCGTTGATTTCGCTCAACAACCCGATTGGATCGATCACCACTCCGTTGCCGATCACGCAGATCTTGCCCTTGCGCAGCATTCCCGAAGGAATCAGGTGCAGCACATATTTTTTCTTACCCACATAGACGGTGTGGCCGGCGTTGTTCCCGCCCTGCGTGCGCACCACGATGTCGGCGCCCTCGGTGAGCACGTCGATAATCTTTCCTTTTCCTTCGTCACCCCACTGCGCTCCCACCAGGATCGTATTCGGCATATCTGAGAATCTTAAAAATTGGCACTAAAAAACCCCGAACCGTAAATTCGGGGTATCGGTATTTACCTTAAAAACCTAATGAACGGCACCGACCGTGTCAACGCTCGATTCCCCGGCTGTTGGATGTGCCGGATCGGGCCCTCCGCCGGTTGTTCCAAGGGCAGGCAGGTACACGGAAAAAGTGGTTCCCTTTCCCACTGTCGAGGAGATCCGGATGAACCCACCGTGGCTCCTGACAATCCCGAAGCTTGTCGAGAGCCCCAGGCCGGTTCCCTTCTCCGGTCCCTTCGTTGTGAAGAAGGGTTCAAAGATCCGTTCCAGAGCTTCGGGGGAGATCCCGGTTCCAGTGTCGCTGATTTGCCAGACAACGTGCCGCCCGGGTCTTGCGTGAGGTTCGGTTCCGACTTCGGACGGTTGCACGTCCACGTTTTCCGCGCGCAGACTCAGCACCCCGCCGTCTTCCATGGCGTCGCGGGCGTTGACGCACAGGTTGAGCAGCACCTGGTGCATCTGGGTTGGATCCGCCCGAATCGGCTCCAGGTCTGCTGAAACATGGACCTGAAGTTTTATGCTGGAGGGAAATGTGCCCGTGATCATCCGCTCCATCTCCTTGAACAGGTGGCTTGAATGAACGGTTTGGCGCGACCCCTCGATCCCCTTGGCAAACGCCAGAAGGTGATTCACCATCTCAGATCCGCGCTCCGCGCTCGCTTCCATGGTATTCAGCATGGGTTCGTCCGGATGTTCATCACGCAACAATTCAATGCCCAGAAGAATCGGTGCCAGCGAATTGTTCAGATCGTGAGCGATCCCGCTGGCAAGCGTGCCGATGCTCTCCAATCGCTGCGTGCGCAGCATGCGTTGCTCGATCCGCCTTTTTTCCGTGATGTCCGTGTTGATCGCAAGGATTGCGCGGGCCGCCCCGCCACGATCCCTCAGCAGGGTCAAACGGCAGTCCACGAGAATTTCCCTGCCTCCTTTGGCCACATGGACCACTTCACCCTGCCATTCCCCCCGGGTGGAGACGGTTCGCAGCCCTTCCGGTGGGAACGGCGCATCCGGTTCGTGCAGCAACCCGGAAGCCGCCTGGCCCAGGGCCTCCCCGGCTGTCCAGCCAAAGACCCGGGTGGCACCATGATTCCAGTAACTGATTCGATCCTGCAGGTCCCGGACAAAGATGGCGTCTCCCGCCTCATCCAGCCAGCGCGCCTGTTCCCGAATCCGCTCCTGTGCGTCCATGAGCCGGCGGTAGCGGTTCAGTCGGGTGATGGTGCGAACCCGGGCCCGCAGTTCCGCCTGGTTGAATGGTTTGCTGATAAAATCATCGGCACCCGCCTCGATGCCACTGAGTCTGGAATCCGCATCGTCCAGAGCGGTCAGCATCAGAATCGGCACCTCGCCGAGACGCGAATCGGCGCGCATGCGTCGGCACACCTCATATCCGTCCATGCCCGGCATCATCACATCGAGCAAAACCAGGTCGGGGGGCGTTTCCATCGCCCGATCGAGCGCTTCCGAGCCGGTTTCCGCCTCGTCCAGATCGTATTCGCCAGTGTCGAGAAACTCGATGAGCGTGTCACGATTCGCTTCAATATCGTCAACAATCAAAATCCTGGGTCGTGTGTTCATCAAAAGTCAGCGTGTGGGTTTCGTCTCGCTGTTTCCGTGCCTGCCATGGGTCAACCGTTCCACCCGGGCGAGCAGTTCCTTCAGACTCACCGGCTTGCTCATGTAGTCGGTGGCTCCGGCGTTCAGACATCGTTCGCGATCCCCGCGCATTGCCATTGCTGTGAGCGCAACGATGGGGATCTCCTTCAAGGCTGGGTTTTCGCGGATCTTCCGGATTGCCTCGAGCCCGTCCATCACGGGCATTTGCACGTCCATGAGGATCAGGGCCGGTCGCAGTGTCCCGGTCATCCGCACAGCCGCGCGCCCATTCGCGGCGTATTCCAATCGATATCCCTTGTCCTCGAGATAACCTCCGACCGTCTGGATGTTTGCCTCGTTGTCCTCTGCCAGAAGAATCAGGGGGCCGGCGCCCCGCACGGGCTCCGGTTCGGGGGACTGCACGGCCGGCGCGGCGGGAACCCCAACGACCCGTCGCACGAGTTGGGCGAATTGTTCAAATCGGAAGGGTTTGCACAAATGTGCGGCCGCCCCGAGCTGGCGCGCCTTTTCGGGATTGTTGATGCCGGATACGACCACCACGGGGATGTCGTGTGTCTGAGAATGTTTTTTCAATAGTCCGAGAACGTCCCATCCGTCCATCTTTGGCAAACGGATGTCCATCACGATCAGATCGGGACGTTCGCGCACGGCGGCCTCGAGCACGTCCTCGCCCCTGGCGAGCAGAATGCCCCGGAGACCGAGCTGGTTGAGGTGGGAAAGGATTATTCCACCCACCTGACTGTCGTCTTCGACGACCACCGCCCGGACTGACGTCGGGGGTGCCACCGGTTTCCCGGCATCGCGCAACTGGCGCGCACGAGCGCGACGTTCCTGAAGTTTCCGTGTTTCCTCGCCAGCGCGAGAGGTTTTCTCCCCGGAAGAACCACCCGTTGAGATGCGACGTTGTTTTCCCCCGGGACCATCCTCGAAAGGGTCGGGTTGGCTTTGCCACAACGGAAGCGCCACGATGAAGCGACTGCCACGGCCAGGTTCGCTGTCCAAGGTCACCGTGCCCCCGTGCATGTGAGTCAACCTCCTGACCAGAGCGAGCCCCAAGCCGCTGCCTTCCTGGGTGCGTGTGAGGCCCGAATCGATCTGGGTGAAGGCGGTGAACAACCTCTCCTGATCTTCGGTCGCGATGCCAATGCCCGTATCCCACACAGTAATGCGCACGCTTTCGTCGGGGCTCGCCGCTTCGAGCTTCAATCCGATGCGCCCCGACTCGGGAGTGAATTTCACGGCGTTGGTCAGCAGGTTCACCAGGATCTGTTTGAGCCGCTTGGGGTCTGCTTCGATCACCCCGTCGAATTCGGGTTCAAACACCACGTCAATTCGTTTCTTCTGGGCCAGGATCCTGACGAACCCAAGGCTCGACTGGCAGAGCTCCGGGAGGTTTACAGGTTCGGCGTGGAGTTTGAGTTTGCCGGCCTCGATCTTGGAGAGGTCCAGAATGTCGTTGATCAAGGCCAGCAGATGAGCGCCACTGGATGAGATGGTGGTCAGGGACCGGGCCTGTCGCGGGGTCAGACTGCTGCGTCCTTCGAGAAGCGCCTCGCTCAGGCCCAATATCGCGTTGAGAGGCGTGCGCAACTCGTGGCTCATGTTGGCGAGGAATTCGTTCTTCATCCGGGATGCCCGTTCCAACTGGGTGTTGGCCAGGGTGAGTTCCCGGGTGCGTTCGACCACACGTTCGGCCAGTTGGGAGCGCTCGGTCTCCAGATCCTGTTTGGCGGCTTTTTCTGCGGTGATGTCAAACACAGCCCCCACAAACCCGTTCACCGTTCCATCCGAACGCGTTAATTCGGCCGCCTTGGCGGCCACCCAGACCAGGGTGCCATCGGGTTGTTGAAACCGGTATTCCAGTCGAACCGGAGGCCCGCCCCGCGCCGCATCATGCCACTGATCCCGCGCCCGGGCACGGTCTTCGGGGTGTACCGCCGCCAACCAGCCATTGCCGAGGGCTTCCTCCCCCGAAATGCCCGCCAGAGCGCACCAGCGCTCATTCACATACGTGCAGGCGCCCTGGGTGTCCATACGGTAAATCCCCACGGGAGCCACCCTTGCCAGGGAACTAAAGATATCAACGGATTCATGGAGCTGCTCCTGAACCAGCTTGATGGCAGTCACGTTCTCATGAGCCACCACCACTCGCGTCGGACCACTGCCAGGAAACCGGGTGACCCGACACAAAAACCAACGCTTCTCATGAGGCGCATGGCACGGGTACTCCTGAGTGAAGGTTTCCAGTTCCCCCCGCAGCACGGCGCGGATGCCCCTGGCTACGCTCGCGGCTTCGCAGCTGAACTCTCCCGTGGCGCGGTCGCAGATGTCCAGATAGTTGGCTCCTTCGGCGAGGCAACCTGCCCCCCCGGAATTGAGGCGCGAGAATTCCCTCCAGGATCGGTTGGCGCCAATGATGGTTCCCTGGGAATCCAGCACGGACACATGCGCGCCCAGAGCGTCGAGTGCCGCCTTGGCAAATTGCTGGCTGTCACGCAGCTGCGCTTCGGCGTTTTTCCGATCGGTGATGTCCCGGGCCAGACCCGCGACCCGGAAAATTTCACCGGCCGTGTTCCGGACCGGGAAAGCACGGTCCTGAATCCAACGGAGCGATCCGTCCGGCCGGACGATCCGGTATTCCAGATGATAGGTTCCCGGGTTTTCCTTCGCACGCGACTCTTGAACAAAACGTTCCCGATCCTCCTCGTGGATGGACACAATCCACTGGGTCGGGGTATTGATCAACGAAGCGCAGGTGCGTGCCCACAGGCTTTCATAAGCTGGGGAAACATATATGAACCGGCCACTTGCAGCGTCGGTCATCCAGAACACCTCGTTGATGTTTTCGGCCAACTGCCGCAGGCGTTCCTCGTTTTCCTGCAGTCGGGATTCCATCCTCCTGCGACGATGTTCCCCGTCCGAGCGCTTCATCACGCGATCGATCACGAGCGGCAAGCGCTCCAAGTCGACCTTGAGCACGTAGTCGACCGCACCCAGTTGAAAACACTCACTGACCCAGGCGGGTTCGAGGGATTCAGCCAACGCAATGGAGGGAACACCGGGCAGGTGCTGTCGCGCAATCCGGAGGGATGCCACACCGGGAAGTCCGGGGAGATTCAGGCCGCAGAGCACAAGATCAAACCCCGACGCACCCAGCGCCTCGTCCATTTGGGCGCCAGTACCCGCGCGAACCACTTCGGTCCCCCCCCCGTGGATCCGATCAAGGCCTCAATCGCATCGGATTTGGAGGAACTCTCTTCAATTAGAAGAATTCGTGTCATGTCGGATCGGTCATGGAATTTCGCTGGACCCAAATTCCGCAGGAATGCGGAGCTCAACTTCAACGCCCTCCAATGAAGCCTAAAAACACCCCGACATCAACCACAGACCAGAACATTCTGATCGACCGGACGCGATCGGCTGATCACCAGCAGGCGGGCGACGGTTGCTTCCGTGATCAGGCGCCCCCTGGGCAGCAACACCACCCCGCTGGCGTTTCGCAAATCCCGGGCGAGCACCACACCCGCCCGAAGCTCGGTCAAAAGAATCTCCCGCTCGCCAGTCGGCAAATTGGCCGTGGGCACCGCCTTGGCGACGGCCTCGACGGCCTCCTGATCGAACAAACTCCCGGCGTGCAGCCAGAGCTCGGACAACACCTGATCCGCCGGTTCATAGCGACTGCAGTAGAAATGAGCCGCCGCGAGCAGGCACGATGCGATCGGGATTTTATCCCCCACCAATCCGTCCGGATACCCGCTGCCATCCCAGTATTCGTGATGGGAGCGGATGATTTCGCGCAGCCCCCTGTAGTTGGGCCAGGCTTTAAGGAACTGACCGGACTGTTCGGGATGTTCGCTGATCAGGGACCATTCCTCGGGGCGAAGGGTGTTCGGATCACGCAACCAGCGTCTCACCACGGAATGGCTGATGCCTACCATCGAGATGTCGCAAAGGGCGGCTGCACGGACCAGATTCCCGGTTTCATCGGACGAAAGCCCCGAGGTCCGGCCAATTTCGCGGCACAGAGCCACCATTCGGCGGGCCACACTCCCGAGGTTCGGATGATAGAGGCTGAGCATCCGCAAAAAAACCTCCAGGTCCGCAAACTCACCGCCCAGAGCCTCGGTCGGATCGCCCAGAACCATCGAGTCGGGTGCGCCCGGGTTGGAGATGGTCTCCTCAATGGATCTGATCTCGGCCTGGTCTGCATCGCTGAGCCGGGCAACTGAGATTTGTTTGAGGATGGCCTCCCGCTTTTTCAGCTGCGCTTGAATCGCGATCAAGAGCGACTGCACGGTGAAGGGCTTGGCCATGTAGTCGTCGGCACCCAGTTCCATGCCCATGCGACGGCCGTTTTCGTCCGGTGCCCCGGTCATCAGGATGAACGGAATCGTGGCCGTTGCGGGTTCAAACCGGATGGCGGACAGGGCGGCATAACCGTCGAAACTCCCCATTTGAACGTCACCCAGAATGACATCCGGCAGATGCTCCCGAGCCAGGCTTACACCGGCCCGCCCGTTCTCGGCCTGGATCGATTCGAACGCGTGTTTCTTCAACGCCCGGGCGACGATCTCACGCAGGGAGGCGTCGTCATCAATGATCAGGATTTTTTTCACGAAGCAATGTCCCGGCTGCTGTGTTGCCCCATCTACCCGGAGGTCAAGACGCTCTTCAACGTCCCGATCAGCGTCTCCCGGGTGAAGGGTTTGGCGAGGAGCGCATGCACACCCGATTCCATGAAGGAGAGTCGCTCCGGCTCCTCCATGCGCCCACTGGCAACAATGATCGAGACCCGGGGTAGTTTTTGTTTGAGGATTCGCACAAAACTGAGGCCATCCATTTGTGGCATGTTCTGGTCGGTGATGATGGCACGCAGCGCTGGTCCGTGCTTCCGCACCTCCAACAGCGCCTCGGTGCCGTTGGAGGCGGTGATGACATTCCAGTTCAAATCCGCGAGAACCAGCCGGGTCATTTGCCGGACTGTGGGTTCATCGTCCACCACCAGGATCAACTCTCCACTGCCGCGATAGGTTGTCTCGCTCCGGACCGCGGGGGCTGCCGCTCCCGCATCCGGACCAGCGGCCGGCAGGTAGATCGAGAATGTCGAGCCGACACCCTGAACCGACGAAACCCTGAGGAACCCGTCATGGCCCTTGACGATTCCAAACGCGGTGGAGAGTCCCAGGCCGGTGCCTTGATCCGGACCCTTTGTGCTGAAGAACGGCTCAAAGATTCGCTCCAGGTTTTCCGGAGCAATGCCCGACCCCGTATCGGTGATCCGCCACACCACGTAGGGCCCCGGCTCTGCATCGGCACCCAGGTCGGGGTGATCCCCGGTCAACACCGTGTTTTCCGCCTCCAGGGTCAACGTGCCTCCCTCGGGCATGGCGTCGCGGGCATTGATGCAGAGATTCAGCAGGACCTGATGCATCTGCGTCGCATCGCCCCGAATGGTCTGAAGGTTCGCAGGGTAATTCTTCTCCAACTCGATGCTCTTGGGGAATGTGCCCCGAATTGTTTTTTCGATTTCGTTGAGCAGGATCTGGGGCTGAATCAAGAGACGCGATCCTTCGACCCCCTTCGCAAACCCCAACAGCTGCCTCACCATGTCCGCCCCACGCTCGGCGCTGGTTTCCATGGTCGCCAGCATCGGCTCGTCAGGATACTCATCGCGCAACACCTCCAACCCCATGAGAATGGGAGCCAGCGAATTGTTCAGATCGTGGGCAATCCCGCTGGCCAGAGCGCCGATGCTCTCCAGGCGCTGGGTGCGGAGCATCAGTTTTTCAACTCGTTTGGTTTCGGTGACATCCGTGTTGATGGAGAGGAATCCCGCCAACGCCTGAGACTCATCCGGCAGCACCGTCATGCGTCCCGCCACAACCACCTCGCGCCCGGCATTGGTCATGTGGGTTAATTCTCCGCGCCATTCCCCCTTCTCGCGGGTGGCCGCCCGGGACGCTTCGAGGTGCGCAGCGTCGGAGCCCGAGAGAATTTCATGCACGGGCTTCCCGAAAACTTCCTCCCGTGTCCAACCAAACAGCCGGGTGGCACCCTCGTTCCAGTAAATAATCCGCGCTTCGGAATCGCACGCGTAGATGGCGTCCCTGGCCTCGTCGAGCCAGCGGGCCTGTTCCCGCACCTGTTTCTGGGTGTCAACCAGGCGGCGGTATCGGTTGAGCCGGGTGATCGTGCGGACCCGGGCACGGAGTTCGGCCCGATTGAAGGGTTTGCTGATAAAATCGTCAGCTCCGGCATCCAGTCCCGCGATCCGGGAGGGTTGATCGTCCATAGCGGTGACCATGACCACGGGGACCTCGCCCAGTTGAGGAGCCGCCCGGAGTCGCCGGCAGACTTCGTATCCGTCCATCCCGGGCATCATGACATCCAGGAGGATCAAATCGGGAAGTTTTTCCCCGGCGATTCGAAGGGCTTCCGGGCCGTTGCGCGCCTCAAGCAGTTCGTAACCGCCGGGTTCGAGCAACTGCAGAAGCGTTTCCCGGTTGGCTTCAACGTCATCGACGATGAGAATGATGGGGCTGGACCTCATGGGATATCAATCGGTGCGCGGGTCCTTGGCGTGCTCCGCCTGGGCACCATCCTGAAGGAGTTTTTTTACCAGGGCCAGAAGTTCTTTGAGACGCATCGGTTTGCTCATGTAATCAGTGGCACCGGCCTCGAGGCAACGCTCGCGATCGCCACGCATGGCAAGGGCCGTGAGTGCGACGATCGGCACTTCGCGCAGGATCGAATCGGAGCGGATTTCCCGAATGGCAGTAAACCCGTCCATCACGGGCATCTGAATATCCATGAGGATCAGGTCCGGGTGCTGTTCCCGGGCGAACTGCACGGCCACTGCACCGTTATGGGCGTACTGAAGCCGATACCCCTTGCTTTCAAGATAACCGCCGATGGGCTGGATGTACGCACCGTCGTCTTCAGCCAGCAGAATCAGGGGCCCCGTGGCCCGCAGTCCGCTGGCCGTTTCCGATTCAATCGTCCTGCGTTCGGGGTTGAAGACCCTCCGAATGGTGTCGGAAAGTTGTTCGAACCGGAAGGGTTTGGAAAGGTGCGCCACCGCGCCCAGTTGCCTTGAGCGCTCGGGTTGATCGACCCCCGACACAACAATCACCGGAATATCGTGCGTGAGCGGGTGTTTTTTGAGGAGCTTCAGCACCTCCCAACCATCCAGATTGGGCATTCGAATATCCATCAGGATCAGGCTGGGACGATCCCGAATCACCGCGTCCATGACCTCGTTGCCGCAGCTGATCAGCGTGCCTGTGAGATCCAGCCTGCCCAGTTGGGAAACCAGCATGGAACCAACCTGCAGGTCATCCTCAACCACCAGAACCCGGTTGCCGGACTTGAGCGAGAGAGAAACGCCCGGGTCAAGCAGGGTGCCATGTTCGTCGGCAGAGTTCTGCGGATCGGGCCGTTCGTGCGGCAGATTCACGATGAACCGGCTTCCCTGACCCGGTTCGCTTTCCAGAACCAGACTGCCACCATGCAGATCGGTCAACCGCGCCACCAAGGCCAGCCCCAAACCACTGCCCTGGTGAAGGCGATCCAATCCGGTGTCAATCTGCGTGAACGGGGTAAACAGTTTGAGCTGGTCTTCGGGAGCGATTCCGATGCCGGTGTCCCAGACCGTGAACCTCATGACGGGTTCCTCATTCCCGCACTTCACACGCAGTCCGATCCGGCCTCTTTCCTGGGTGAACTTCACCGCGTTGGACAGCAGGTTCACGAGAATCTGCTTCAGGCGTTTGGGATCCGCCTGGACGACCTGATCCCCGGAGTCGATCTCCAGGAGCACTTCGATTTCCTTCTTCAGGGCGGCGGTCCGCACAAACGTCAGGCTGGCCTGACAGATCTCCTGAATGTTCACCGGTTCCGGATACAGCTCGAGCTTTCCGGCTTCGATCTTGGATAGGTCAAGGATGTCGTTGATCAACGCCAGCAGGTGCGATCCGCTGGAGGCAATCGTCGTGAGCGACTTGATCTGGCGCGGGGTGAGGTTTCCCTGGACATCCTCAAGCAGGGCTTCGCTCAGACCGAGAATCGCGTTGAGTGGAGTCCGCAATTCATGGCTCATGTTGGCCAGGAACTCGTCCTTCATGCGGGATGTCTGGGCAAGTTCATTGTTGGCCAGAGTCAACTCCCGGGTGCGCTCGATGATGCGTTCGGCCAACTGGGCGCGTTCGGCTTCGAGCGCCGCCTTGGCCTGTTTTTCTGCGGTCAGGTCGAACACAGCCCCCACATAACCCGTCAATTCCCCGTTGGCACCCTTCAACTGGGCGGCCTGGGATTGAACCCAGACCGTTTCGCCGTCGGGTCGCTGGAATCGAAACTCGGAGCGAAAAGGTATGTTCGATTGAACGGAGTGATTCCAGTCAGCGATCACCCTGGCATGATCTTCGCCATGCAGTGCCAGGGTCCAGCCCTGGCGCATGGCAGCTTCCTTTGAAAGCCCGGTCATCGCGCACCACCGGTCGTTCACGAACTGGCATTGACCGGCCGCATCCGTCCGAAAGATCCCGACCGGCGCCACGTGGGTCAGCGATCGAAAGAGTTCCTCGCTCTCACGCAGCTGGGCTTCCGCCGCCTGACGTTGTTTCAGGGTCGTGGCTTCATCGATCGCCCTCTGGATCGCGGAGGGAAGCCGGTCCAGGCGCTGCTTGAGCAGGTAGTCCGTGGCACCGAATTTGAGGCATTCGCCCGCCTCACCCGCATCAATCGCACCCGAAACGATGATCACGGGTGTGTCCGGAAATTGAATGCGGGCGAGTTTCAACGCCGACAGCCCATCGAAGTCCGGTAGGTTGAAGTCGCACAGGATCAGATCGTAACCGGAGCGTTTGAGGGCCTCCTCGAATTGTTTCCGGTCGGACGCACGAACCATCTCCGCCGTCAGGCCGTTCTCCTCAATGAGGTCCTGAACCAGAGCCGCATCCCGTGGGCTGTCTTCGAGGTGAAGAATACGAATTCCAGACATAGCTTTCGTGCAAATGTTCCCGATCCCGCGTTCAAATACTCCGTCCAGACACACCACCCATTCTCCCGGCAGACACACGGTGCATGGCCTCGGACTCCGGATTCAACAAAGTGCGGTTCACGATGCCTCCCTTCCTTCGGCGGCTTCGTCTGAACCCGGCCCCCGCTTCGCATCGAAGAACCGGGCGCTGCCGGGAGGAGGCTGATTGATAAAGGCCCAAAATCCCCCAATCTGGCGCACGGCTTCCACAAACTCATGGAACTTCACCGGTTTGACCACGTACGCGTTCACCCCGAGCTTGTAGCTCGCGACGACATCCTGTTCCTCCCTCGAAGAGGTCATGACCACGACCGGAATCATTCGCAGGTTCTCGTCGTTTTTCAGTTCCTTCAACACTTCCAGCCCTCCCATCTTGGGCATCTTGAGATCAAGCAACACCACACCCGGATTGCCCGGGGGCCGCCCCTCATAGGCGCCTCTCGCGTAAAGATAATCGAGCGCCTCGGCCCCGTCGCGCACGTGCACGACCTCGTTGGCCAGATTGTATTCCTCGAGAGCGTCGATGGCCATTTCGGCGTCCCGGGGACTGTCTTCGGCTAAAAGGATTCTCGTCATATTCATTCTCGTTTCTCAATCGGGTCGGAGGTTTTGGACTTCAGTGTAAAATAGAACGTGGCACCCCGATCCGGCTCGGCCTCGGTCCAGATCCGGTCCCCGTGTCGGCTGAGGATGCGTCGCACGGTCGCCAAACCAATGCCCGTACCCTCAAACTCCTCGGCCCGATGCAATCGCTGGAACACACCGAAAAGTTTGTCGGCGTATTTCATGTCGAATCCGGCACCGTTGTCGCGCACGAAATAGACGTGGCGGCCGTTTTCATCTCCTGAGCGCCCGATCTCAATTTTCGCCGGATCCCGCTGACGGCTGTATTTCACAGCATTGCCGATCAAATTGGAGAGCACCTGTTTGAGCATCGCCGGATCGCCTGCGGCCTCCGGAAGCGGCGCAATTTCCCAGACAATGTTCCTGCCACGAACGGCCATCTCCAGGCCAAGGATCGTCTGTTCGACCAATTGGTCCATGTTCAGACGCTCTTCCCGCATCGCGGCCCGGCCCATGCGCGAAAAGGAAAGAAGATCGTCAATCAATTGGCCCATCTCTTCGCTCGCCTCAGTGATGGTCCGCAGATAACGTTCGGCCTTGGGAGTCAGCTGCCCCTGGGTGGCCCGGGTGAGCATCTCGACGTATCCATGCACGTGGCGCAGCGGAGCGCGAAGATCGTGGGAAACCGAATACGAGAAGGACTCCAGTTCCTTGTTTGCCGCCTCCAGTTCCGAGGCCCGGCTCACGAGACTGGCGTTGAGCTGTTTCACCCGCGTGGCGGCCCGATGGTTTTGAACCGCCAGTGAAATGCTGTCCACCACCGAAGCAATGGCCTTGAGGTCATTCTCTGGGAACGGATGCCGGGCAAACATTCCGATCACACCCAGCACCCTGCCCTCCAGCAGGAGCGGATAACCGGCGAAAGCCACCATTCCCTCGCGTTGAGCCCAGGCCTGATCACCCACCCGGGGGTCCCCGATCACTTGATTCGTCAGATGCGGCTTTCGTTCGAGGGCAATGAGACCAATTTTGAATTTCCCCACCGGCACCCGCCCGTGCGGCCCGTCCAGATGGGTGTAGAGTCCGGCGCTGGCTTCGAGTTCAAGCTCCTGGGTGTCCTCGTTGAGCGTCCAAATCCGGACAAAAGCGGCATCCAACGACTCAACCATGAGCCGCGCGCATTTCTGCAGACACTGCTGCAGGTCCTGGTTCTCCGTCAACACCCTGCCCAGGGCCGCCTGAAACTCCGCCAGCGCAGTTCGAACCCGAAGTTCATTTTCCCTGGCCCGCTGTTCGGTGATGTCCAGGTTGACCCCCACGACCCGCTCGGTTTGGCCATCCCCACCGGCGATCGCCAGTTCAGCCGCTTTGAGAACCCTCAGGCTTTGATCCGAAGCTCGAACCACATGAAACTCCCGCTCGCTGCGACCGCAACTCTCGACGGTGGCTTGAAGGATCGCTTCCTGCTCCTGAACCTCCCCGGGCAGCAGGGTCGCCCTCCAGGCCTCGTAGGGAACCAGACCATCCGATGTCACCGGGATCCCGTAAAACGAGAACATGCGTTCGTCCCATTTAACCGCCCCGGTTTTTACATTCCAATCCCACACCCCCATGGCTGCAGCCGTCGTGGCCATTCGAAGCCGCTCCTTCTCCAGGTGAAGCGTCTCCTCGACCCGCTTGCGCTCGGTGATGTCAGCCCGAATCGCAACAAATTGCGTAATCCTACCGTCGGCACCAACAAAGGGTACAATCGTGGTGTCCACCCAGTAGTAGCCACCGTCCTTGGCCCGGTTCCGGATCTCCCCTTTCCACACCTGACCCGATCGAATCGTCTGCCACAGGGTTGCCATGAACTCCTTGGGATGAAATCCGGAATTGACCATTCGATGATCCTTCCCGAGCAACTCCGATCGGGAATATTTGGAGATCGTACAGAACTTGTCGTTGACGAAATTGATTTTTCCGCGGACATCGGTGATTGCGACGATCGCGTGTTCATCCAGAGCCGCCTTGTATTTGAGCAAGGTTGCCTCAGCTTCATTCTGCGCACCGGACTGATCCGGAGCCCGCCCCCCAGGCAGCAGGCCTTCGATGCGGAGTGCGATCTGCCGGCCCAAGCGAACCAGCCCATCGGCCTGTTCACCCGAAAGCCGGCGGGGCACACGGTCCATCACGCACAGCGTGCCAAAACGGAAACCATCCGGAGCGCTGAGCGGGACCCCGGCGTAAAAACGAATCTCCAGATCGCTGCCAGGCGAGCGGTCGCGGAAGCGATCATCCTCCCGGGCATCCGGCACTTCGAGCAGGTTCGTTCCAAGGATGGTCTGCGCACAAAACGTCTCATTCCAGTTTGGATCGCCCGGTTCCCATCCAAACCCGCCCTTGATCGATGGTCCCTGCGAATGCACCAGGGAGATCAGCGCCATGGGTGCCGCGGAAATCCTCGCCGCGATGCATGCAAAATCGTCGAGCCCGGACTCCTGGGGTCGGTCGAGAGGTTCGCACCCCTGATAGGCGGCGAGACGCTCGGGATCCGTTTGTGGATTTAATGCGACCGGCATATAAAAAGGTTTTTTCAATTTCCAACCGCAATCCGCTCCCGCCGAAGGTTTCTGCATCGTTCGCGACAAACGTCACGATCTTCGTGACCTATAGCAGGTTCAGAGCAGATTCCACCTTCACAGGAAGATGTTCGTTGGGTACGGATTGCTCGCGCACTGCCAAGACGAAACCAAGGACTCTGGAAACTGTTTGAGCCCTCAACCAGGACTCCTGATTCAAACGCTGTTACCCGACCAGGTCCGGGATCATGACACTCGATCTGCAGGACTATGGTCGCGCCAAAAGAATGCGATTCCACCCGGACTGTCAAGTAAAGACAGGGATCTGTTTCAAGATGGGGTGTGTGACGGATTTGTAACCACGGGAGGGTTTAAGCGGCTAGAGTAGTTTGGAACTGGCGGGAATTGTTGAGCTGGTCCCAACATTCGTTCCAGCGATTGCTCATCAAGGCACAACGAAGGGCCAGGATATTTTCTGCGCCGGATTCGGACCAGAACATCCCGGATTGTTTGAGACGTTTACCGATGACGGCGCGGCACCCGGCTTCCACGACTCCCGATCCGTAGAAGAGCCCTTGTCCCCTAAACGTTCCGTAGCGCATCTTGTCCTTGTTGTTCTCCAGATATCCGATTTTTCCTGAATCTTCTTCAGCGTGTCGGCGGAACTGTCCCCCAGTTGTTGGGCTCGCTTTTTCATGGTGTCAATGACGGCCTGCACTTCATCCTGTTCCATCTGCTCCTTCCATAGATCCTTCATCCGACCCGCCCACGGGGTGTCTTTGCCGTACAAGAGTTGGCTCAGTTCGTGGAGATATTCCATCCTGTGATAGAAATCCAGGATCAGGATGGCCAACGGGAAATGCGTTCTGGCCAGTTCCCAAATCCAGGCCGCCCCGTCCCCAATGAACACGACCTTTAGGGATTTGCCGATACCCCTGCGCCTGGCTTCATCCCGCAGGAGCGGGGCAAAGCTCCCCACGGACTGGAGAGTTCCCACGTAGCTGGTGGATCGATAGTCACGCAACGGCTGGCCCTCCTCGTCGGTCTTGGTCTGGGAGAAGACGCACCCCAGCTTGACCTCCCGAGTCTTGGCGGTGCCGTCGTCCTGCTTGCCTTTGCGACCTTCGAGTTCCTCGGCGACCATGGGAATGCCGGTTCCAACCTGCTTTTCGCCCTTTGCTAGCGACCCAAGGCCGCACGCCGGAGAGTTTCAGCGCGGTCGAGCGACTTTGCTACACCGGCACACGCGGCATGGGCGCGCTGGAGTTTGCGCCGGCGTTGGGGCCGAAACCTGGCAAGGCGACGAAGATCGAAGTGGACGCATTGGTGCGATTGGCCGGCGAGGTGTTAACACATCGTGGCGATTTGCAGGGACATTTTCACGCCGATGGAAAAGAGAAAGCGCTGCGCGACATCCTGCGCGTGGGCACCTCCGCTGTAGGCGCGCGGGCGAAGGCCGTGATCGCGTGGAATCGCTCAACGAACGAGGTGCCGTCCGGGCAGATCGCGGCAGGCGAGGGTTTTGATTTCTGGCTGCTGAAATTCGAAGGCGAATGGTCGCTCGCCCCAGCCTTTGTGCGGAAATTCTTCATCGAGAACAAAAAACGAATTCAACAGCAGCCTACTGTTAAATTGGCGCCTCAGCCAAGGCAGCAGCACTGCCCATCGCAGCCGACGTGAGGCTGAGGATGAGCGCCAGCAGCCATCGCATCCATAGAGTGCCTGAGCTTCCTTTCATCATAGTGGCACCATGAGCCCTTCGGCCTCAGCGAGTTCCTTTTGCTTGGCGTCAAAACTCAAGAATTCGGTGACTCCCAGATGCAGAGCTGTCGCCAAATGCAACACATCAAACCCTCGGTAACCCCTCGTCCAAGTGTATTGAGCCGACAGGCGTTCCCCTATGCTCGCAACATCCGCCCAGTCCACAGGCACAATCACGATAGCACCCGATGCGATGTTGGAGTTAAACTTCGCCAATGCCGCCTGAGCCGTCGTCCGGTCGAACCCCTTTTTAGGGTCATTCGCGTGCAAGAAGGCCTGCCAGCGAGTGGCCTGCCGGAACTCAAAGATCAAGGGGGACGCGATGTGGAGGGGCTCAGGCATCTGAGCGAAGTGTTTGGCAGCCTGTGGCGAGTTTGCTTGGTTGCGAAACATCGCACAGAGAAATGACGTGTCAGGGTAAGCGATCATGCTTGGTCTTCAGCAAGTTCTGCTTCCCTCATTGCCCTGACCTCGTCCAGGGAAAAGACACGATCACCCCATACCTCTTTGAGTTGGGCCATGATGTCAGGCTTGGGGACTGGCAGGGCGGTCGCAGCCGTTCCAAGCCCGGTCAAGGAAGCGAAGGCCCGTCCGCGTTTGATGATTTGGACGGTTTCCCCGTGCTCAATCCAGGAGGATATGCGGCGAAAGTTGTTTCGAAGGTCAGCGACGGTTGCTGTTTTCATGATATAATATATCTATCACAATACCCCAGCATGTCAAGCACCTGATAATCGCAAGTCTGCACGCGACAGTTCGAAAGTGGAATCGAGTTCATCAAGGTCCATAGGCTTCTGCCAGACTAGCAAATATGGGTTCTGACGCGTGCTACTGAGTAAAATGGGCTCAGAGCTCCCCGATTGATGACAGGATAAATTGCTCCTGGAGACTCTACCCTCAATTGTCTCGCCATGCTGGAAATACAACCTTTTTGCCACACCATGTCAATCGACTAAAACCCGGGACTGACCCCGTTGAGGGTCGTGTCAAGCGCGGCCCGCACCACCGGCCCTCCCGTCGTGGTCGTGTTGGCGATCTGGTTAAGGATGACTTGAGAGCCCACCGCGGGTCTCCCTCCCCAGTCGTTCGGGATGAAACAGGAGAGGCGATGCTCGAGCCCGATTTTCCAAAGGTGGGTTCCGGGACAAAGAATGCGGCACTCTTACGAGACGCCGCCACAGGGTCTCGGGATCACTGGCCGCCGGAGGTTGGCCGAGGCGGCGCGTTGGTCTGATGCGCCGTTTGCCGGATAAAGTGTTGAAGGGCCGCCAAGTCGGCGTCGTTCAGGTCAGGATAGGCTGGCATGCCGCGACTGACCTTGCCGCCACCGCGCACCACTTGCTCGAAGAGAGGAGCGGCCAAAGGGATCCCGGACGCCCGCAGGTCGGGAGCCATGCCACTGGCAATCAGCCTTCTGCCGTGGCACCACCCGCAACGCCCCCAGAGAATCTGACCCCGCGCTGCAAGGGCCGGATCAAGCTTGTAGCCGGGAATCACCAGAGGCGCGGGGAAATACGGCGCCGGCTGCTTCGGAAGTTCCACTTTTCCTTCCAACGAAAACGCCACCAACCGACGCCGATGGACGCCGTAAGCCCAGCCTTCGAGGCCTTGGCCCAATCCCGCGGCCCCGCCGCCCCACCCAACCAGCAAGGCCAGGTATTGGCGACCGTTCAGCCGATAGGTGATGGGAGGCGCCGAGATTCCCAGACCCAAGTCAAAGGTCCAAGCGGCCTGTCCTGTGGTGGCGTTGTAAGCGACCAGTTTTCCGTCCGCGCGACCCTGGAAGACGAGGTTGCCCGCAGTGCACAGGGTTCCCGCGTTCCAGAAATGATCCTGGGGAACGGACCACGCCTGCTCTTGTTTGATCGGGTCCCATGCTTGCAGGGATCCGAGATACGGGCGCGGTTGCTTGGCGACCGGGAGTTGTTTCACGCCAGTACCTCCGATGAAGTTCGTGGACTGCCAACTCTTCAGGTCGATTCCCTCATCCAAGAACGTTGTGGCCAGGTGGATTGTGGGAATATAGGCCAGCCCTGTTAGGGGACTGAAGGACATCGACTGCCAGTTGTGAGCGCCCCAGGCGGTGGGGGATATTACAGCCGAGGCGTTTTCATAACGGGCGCCCGGAATTTCGACCGGTCGACCCGTCGTTTTGTCGATGTGGGATGCCCAGGTCGTGTCCGCGAACGGTTCGGCGGAGATCAGCTTTCCCGTTTTGCGATCGATCACATAGAAGAAACCGTTCTTGGGCGCGTGCAGGATGGCTTTGACCACCTTCCCCCCAATGGTCAGGTCGGCCAGCACGATGTCCATGTTGGAATTGTAGTCCCAGCTCTCGCCCGGTGTCGTTTGATAGTGCCAGAGGTATTTGCCCGTGTCGGGAGTCAGCGCGACGATCGAACAGAGGAAGAGATTGTCGCCGCCGCCGGGGCTGCGGATCTTTCGATTCCACGGCGACCCATTGCCCGTGCCGACGTAGAGGACGTCCAGTTCCGGGTCGTAGGTAAAGCCGTGCCACACGTTTCCCCCGCCGCCGTGTTTCCACCATTCACCCGTCCAGGTCTTGGCCGCCATTTCCATGGCCTCGTTCTCGAATCCGTCCGCCGGATTGCCGGGAACGATGTAAAACTTCCATGCCTCTTTGCCGGTCGCGACGTCGTAAGCCTTGATGAAACCGCGTGAAGGGCCATTCTCTGTGCCGCCGTTGCCGATCACGACCTTGTCTTTAAACGCCTTGGGTGTGCCAGTGATGTAAAGCGCCAGATTGGGATCGAAGGTCTGCGTGCTCCACAGGAGTTTGCCCGTCCTGCAATCGAGGGCCAGGAGGCGTCCGTCCCACGTCGCCGCCAACACCTTGCCTTGGTAGAAGGAAATGCCGCGGTTGTGGACCCACCCGACTTTCCTCCGGTTGCCCACATGCTTGGCGACCTCCGGATCGTATTCCCAGATTAACTTCCCGGACGCGGCATCGACCGCGCGCACCACGTTCATGGTCCCGTTGAAGTAAAGGATGCCATCGACGACGAGCGGCGTGGACACCAGACCGACGTCGTTCGGTAGATCCAGATACCAGGCCACACCCAGTTTGGTGACGGTATCGACGTTGATATCGGTCAGCGGGCTGAAGCGGCGCTCGCTGTGGGTTCGGCCATAAGCGAGCCAGTCGCTCGTCGCGCTTTCGTCAGCGATGGCTTTGTCCGTCACGGAACCCGGCTCGACACTCCGTGCGAGCGGGCTGCAGAGCAGGACGCTAACGACAAGGACCTGTGGGATTCCGAAACGACCGCGTAGGCGTCGCTGGTGATTACGGATGGGCCTTGGGAGCAGAGGCTGTGGCATAAAAAATTGATAGGATTTTTCTTTCGCAACCTTTCCAGAATAGGTCTTGGGGATGGATTGGAACAAGAAAGAAGGCTGGATAAACGATGAAAAGCAGAGTTTGATGCCTTGGTGCCCCCTCGGTGTGCCGTCGACGGCACACCGAGGGGCTCGAGGCTCCCATGATCCTCTTCGGAAAGTGGATTCAGAACGGAATTCCGACGTTTGGCCGAGTTTGCAGACAGAGGAGAACGTTCAGGCGAACTCATCATGGCACAATAAATCCTGGACAAACTGGAGTAGCGGGCTGGCTTCGGGTTCGCCGGGAACCACCACCGTCTCGCCGCGCTTGCCGCCTTTGAGCAAGGACGCGCGATCGATCATTGCGAAGCCGCCCTTGGGTTTTTCGCCGCTGTGACACGCCACGCACGAGCGTTCAAGCAGGGGCTGGATGTCGCGCGTGAACTCGACCGACATCGCAACGCTTTCCAGCACCGGTGCTGTAACCACCGGAACGGGTTTCGCCACTTTCGCGAGCACCACTGTCGTCGCCGGCACTTGAGTCGGATCCAGCGCCGAGGCCAGCGCCATCACCGCCCAGCTTGTCGCGGCGCACCAGATCCAGCCGTCCTTGCCGTGTGGGAAACTGCTCTCCATTGGCGGTTGGAACGGATGGCGGCGAGTACGCACATACCATGTGCCATCGGCGAGCTGGGTGCGCAGCAGATACTCCATGCCCTTTTGAATGGCTGGTGCCGGATGGAACGTTGCTTCCAGATTCAATTCCTGATTCACGACAGCGAAGCGTTCAATATCAGCCACCATCTGGCTCAACGCCGCCTCGTTCACCGCAAAATGCCGGCTCCGGGCCACGCCAATTGCAGCCAACGGGAGGGATTGCTGGTGACACGAAACACAATCCTGGTTGCTCACGTGCCGGAGATAAGCGGTCGTGGATTCGACCGCCGACCTCTGCAGCGGTGGCAGCGCGCGTCGCACCGCGTCGATGATCGTGTCGGTTTCGGCGGAACTCACCTCGGTTCGCGCTGGTGCGGCAGCTGGCTTTCCTGGTAGTGGCTTAACCTCCCGCGCGCCGGCATGGCGCAGGGCGGCAACGATGGACGTCTCTCCGCGCTTGCGCGCGAGCATTAACGGGGTCTGCGCCACGCCCTGAAAGTTATCGACTGGTTGCCCCCCCTCAGCGTTTGCATCCGCGCCACGCGCGAGCAGCAACGACACCAGCGAAGCATCCGATTTCTCCGAGCAGGCTGCCCAGTGCAGCGGCGTGTAGTTGACCTTCTGGTCGCGTTGACCTCCGCGCCCCGGACCAGCAGAAGTTCCACCGTCCCACTATTACCTGGCATCCGTGCGGCCAGGATCAACGCGGTGTTGCCGAGTTGGGAACGCGCTTTGACATCGGCTCCCGCCGCGATCAGCAGCCGGGCCTATTCCCCAAAGGTCGCGGCGCGCAGGAGCGCGGTGACGCCGGCCTGGTTCGTGGCATTGACGTCGGCGCCCGCTTTGAGCAGCAGCTTCAGCATACCGGCGTCGGCGTAAAGCCCGGCGGCCATCAACGGCGTATCGCCGACCTCGTTGAGCGATTTGAGGTCCGCTCCGGTCTTCAGCAGATTCTGCAGAGTCGCAGCGTCGCCATTGCGGATCGACTGAAACAGAGCGGTGCTGGATGGCGTCAATTCAGCCGCCAGGAGCGAGGCACAGGCGAGCCATCCAATGAGTGCCGAGATGGTGGCGGTTTTCATGGTTGGGGTGGGTTTTGTTGTTGTGTTCCCGATCATGGCGATGCCAATGGAAGGCTCAGTCCGCCGTGGAACTGAGATGCCGGCACAGACTCGCGACCAGGCGCTGACGCCGCGTGACGGAAAGCTTTCCAATTCTTCCGAGAAGGTGCCTCTCCGGCAGTACCGCCAGAAAGCTTAATCGAACGAGCGAGTCCGCTTTCAGTCCGCTCGCGGGAAATTCCTCGTCGGACGCCGTGATCAACTCGTCAAAGCCCGCAACGCAGAGCTGGAGTTGAGTGCTGATGCCACACGCGAGGAAATCGCCAAAAGGCGGCAGGCGGCGGAGCAAAAGGACGGGGCGATTCTTGATTTGGCCGTCCGCCTGCGGCAACGGGGCCAGCGCGATGTCCCCCTCGGTCATTGGCGCAGGTCCGCAGCCGTATATTCCGGCTCGTTTTCGCCGTACGCCCTCGCCAGTTGCGTGCCGGAGAAACGCGACCAATCCTCGCGTTCGTCGTCGGGTAAAACCACCACCATCAGGCGGGCGTTCCGTTCAAGCTGGCAGGGTTCGTCCAACTGAACTTTCTCGCCGTCAAAATGAGCGGTCAGGGCCACGGTTTTCATTGGAAGACAGGCTACCGGGTTTTCCTATCGACCGCAACCGTGATTCGGGAGTGCATTACACGGTTTCAATGACGTTTTTAGGGTTCGAGGTTCATGCGGCGGAGCAGGTCGGCGAAGCGCGGGTCCGAGCGCAGCGGGTCGTAGGCTGGCGCTTCCGCAAAAGAAAATGGACCGACCGTGAGTATTGAACGGTCCGCGTACGCCTTTTCCAGCCACTCGAACGCCCGGTCTTTCTCCCCGAGTGCCTGAAAGATCAAGGCGATGTTTGTGGGAGAGACAAAGCTCCGTTTCGAAAGATCAACAACTTGGTCGAGCACACTCCGCGCTTCCGACTCTCTGCCCGCCATGGCGCAGGCATATCCGAACATTAACCTGGCACCCGTGTCATTTGGAAATGCGGCCACCGCCTTTCCGATCTCAGCGATGCCTTGCTCGAACAGCGATTGCTGAAGATAGGCCAGGCAGAGCATGGCGTGTCCGGGAATAAAATCCGGGTCCGATTCGAGTGCCTTTTGCGCTCGCCTTATCGACTCCTCATACCGCCGGGTGAGGTGGAAGGTGTGACTCAAATCCAGGTTCGCGAGCATTGATAGAGGATCCAGTTCCAATGCACGCTGGTTCTCTGTGATGGCGTTTGCGAGCTTCCCCATCCCCTTTAGAACCAGTGCATATTGTATGCGGGTGTTCGCATCGTTCGGATCAAGCACGATGGCTCGCTGTAACTCCTTTTCCCCTCCTGACCAGTCCCAGTCATAGGCTGCTTTGATCCAGCCGATTACGGCATGGGCTTCGGGAATTGTATCGTCCAATTCGAGCGCCTTCAGCGCCGCTTCCCGGGCGCTAGAAAGGGGTTCGCGTGGATCAACCATGCCGATGAGTGCAAAATTCTTCTGGCAAAGAGCCAGCCCGCTATAGGCCAACGCGTAATGAGGGTCTTTGGCGATAGCCCGCTGAAAATAGTCGACGCCCTTTCTGAATCCCTCCTCAGTGGATCTGTTCATCCAGTAGCGGCCCTGCAAATAATCCTGATACGCTTCCGGATTCGCTGTGTAGCGTTTCACCACCCGCGTCTCTTCTTCGCCCGTCAGATGCAAGCGCAACGCCATCGTCATTTCCCGGGCGAGCTCGCCCGGCAACGAGGGAATGTCCGCGGCCTTGCTGGTGTATTGCTCGCCCCACAGACGGGTGTCACTCCGGGTGTCGGTCAACTCGGCGCTGATGGCCAGCGTATCGCCCTGCTCGGTGATGCGGCCCTTGAAGATGGCCCGCACTCCCAGCTCGCGCCCGATGGTTTGCGAGTCGGTATCCCTACCCTTGTAGCGAAAGGCTGAGTCCCGTGACTTCACCTCCAGATTCGGGGATTGGGACAGGCTATCGATGAGGCTCTCGGTAATTCCGTCGCTGAGGTATTCGCGGTTGGGATCGCCGCTGGCGTTGACGAAGGGCATCACCGCAACGGAATCAATCGCTTCCCACAGTTTGACGGTTTGATCCAGACCGCAGGAGGCGAGCATGCGGCCGTCCGGGCTGAACGCGACGTCGTACACGGACGCCGTGTGTCCGATGAACGTCCGCAGGGCTTCTCCGGTCTCCGCATTCCAAAGGCGCACGACGTTGTCCATGCCGCAGGAGGCCAGACGTCGTCCGTCCGGGCTGAACTTTACCCCCAGAACGATCCCGCCATGCGCCCGGGGGATGTGCCGGAGCTTTTCGCCAGCCTTGACGTTGAGGATGAAAATCCCGTCGAACCCATCGCCCGTCGCCAGCCTTTGCCCATCCGGGCTGAAGCCGATGTGCGAGAACTCGCGTACGGCCGTCGGTGGGAGAAGTTGCACGCCCTGTTGCGGCTCGGCGAGACGGGTGGCGTCCCAGCGCAGCGTCTCGCCGTGTACACCGACGGAGACGAGGTAACCGCCTGTCGGACTGAAACGCAGGGTGGTGAGAAAGGACCGATGCCCACCCAAGACGTTTTGCTTGATTCCAGTCTTTCGGTTCCAGATCACGATCTCCCGGTCGAAGGTGCCCCCCGCCACCCAGTCCCCGTCCACGGAGATGTCGGCACAAAAGATGACGAACGCTTTTTCCGTCGAGGTAAGGATC
This sequence comes from Verrucomicrobiota bacterium, assembly GCA_021733945.1. Lineage (GTDB taxonomy): Bacteria > Verrucomicrobiota > Verrucomicrobiia > Limisphaerales > SIBE01 > JAIPJX01. The sequence goes on from JAIPJX010000028.1 coordinate 34,973, forward strand.
CTCTTCGGTGAGTCTGGGTCGCGGACTTCCACCCACATACCCTCCTTGTCCGAGATTCCAGGCGTTGGCGAGATCATCTGGCGCCCATCCGGACTGAAGGTGACGTCGAAGTGGGCCGGGAAGCTTTCAACCTGACGGCGTTCAACAGTGTCCCACACCAAACCCCGTAGGCCCTGATCCACCGACACAAGACGCCCCAGTCTGTTGGGATCAAACGCCAGCGTATTCACGCGATTCGTATGCCCGGTCAAAGTGAAGAGTTCCCGCCGCTCGGGCAGCGGCGAGGTCTCACAAACCTGTACGGTGCCGTCCAGACTCCCGGAGATCAGTCGGCCACCAAGAGTTACGGCGATGGCCGAAACGCTGTTGGTGTGCCCGGCCAGCGAGAGGATTTCCCGTTGCTTGACCGGATCCCAGATCTTGATCTCCCGGTCCTCTCCGGCCGAGATCAGGCGGGTTCCGTCTGGCGTAAAAGCCAGCGTGTTGATCCAGGCGGCGTGTCCCTCAAGCGTCGCCGCGAGGTTCCAATTCGAGACCTCCCAGAGCTTGAGGGTAGTGCCGCCGCCGCCAGCCAGCCAGTGTCCGTCCGGACTGAACGCCAAGCCCTGAACCGGACTGGGATAACTCAGCTTCTTAACCACGCTCCCGGAAGACGACTCCCAGATGCAGATTTCTCTTTCGCCGGTTCCAGCGGCAAGCCATTGGCCATCAGGACTGTACACGAGTGCGCTGCACAAACGCTTGAGCGGGATCTGCAGTCTCGGGTCCAGGCTTGAGACTTTGAAGATGCTGATTGTTTCATCATCTTTCTTTGCCACCGCGATCTCCTCGCCGGTCGGATGAAAAGCAATGGCATCAATCCCATTGGTGTTGCCCCCAAAAGTGTCCTTGAGCGTGCGATCTTCCATGTTCCATAGCGTCGCCATTCCATTCGTTGACACAGCGGCCAGGAACCGGGCGTCGGCACTGAAGGCGCACCATGGCTGTCCCTCGAACAAGGGAGGCGGCACCGCTCCCAGCACTTGAATCTCCTTCAGTGTGCCCGCGGTGGTCAGCTTCGCAACCTGCAACAGTTGGTTCGATATGAAGGCCACGTCCTGACCGTTCGTGCTCACGGTCATCCAGTAAATGGGATCGGGAAACGTGGTGGCTGGTTGTCCAGCGGCGATGGAACGATGCCGGACATGATCCCATTCCCAACCCCGCAGATCCTCAGGACAATCATCCAGCAGCTTGAGTGCGTGAGCAGGTTGGTTCGCCGACATTTCTTCATACGCCAGGGCGATGTTTTGGAAGTAGAGGTTTTGCTTCAAGGCCTCTGCCTGGTCGTCCGCTTGTCGGCGCGCTGCTTGAGCTTCCGCGTTGGCGGTGTTGGCCGCCTCGGCTGACTTTACGGCCGCTTCTTGTTCCCGCTCGGCATCCTGCCTCGCCTCTTCCGCTTCCTGGGCTTTGTTGACGGCGATCGCGCGTTGTTCCGATTCATTGCTTTTTGCCGACAGCGCTTCCTGCTCAGCCTTGGTGGCCCGAATGGCCTGAAAGGTGGCAAAGGCGGTGGCCAGCACCAGCAATCCGGCGATCGCCGCGGCCACGCGCATATACCTGCGGTTCCTGCGGTAGAACTTGTGCAACTGGTAGCTGAAAGTGGGTGCGGCGGCGGAGACCGGTTCGTTGTCCAAGTGGCGGCGGATGTCCGCGACGAGTCCATTCACCGTTTCGTAGCGATGCGTACGGTCCTTCTCCAGCGCCTTCATCACGATCCAGTCCAAGTCACCCTGGAACTGCTTGCGCAGGGCCACTCCCTCCGCGCTTCGCTTGTCGGCGGTGACGGTGAGCTCCTCGTGCTGCATCGTGCTCAACCGCGTGCTCGGCTTCGGCGGCTCCTTCTCCGCGATCACCTTCTGCATTTCCCCGTATCCCATGCTCAATAGTTCCTTGGAAGGAAACGGGGTGCTGCCGGTCAGCAATTCGTAGAGGAGAACACCGAGCGAATAGACGTCCGTCCGGGTATCCACGTCCAATCCACTCATCTCCGCCTGCTCCGGACTCATGTAAGCCGGGGTCCCGATCATTTGCGCGTAGTTTGTAAAGAGCGTTTTCTCGGTGAGCTTCTGGTTGGTCGCCTTGGCAATGCCGAAGTCGATGACTTTGGGCACGGCATGGCCATCGTGCAAGGTGACCATCACGTTGGAGGGCTTGATGTCGCGATGGATGATGCCCTTCTGATGCGCATGCTGGATGGCCTGACAAACGGGGATGAAAAGTTCGAGCCGTTCCTGCGTGGAGAGCTTGTTCTTGTCGCAGTATTCGGTGATGGGCACGCCACGAACCAGTTCCATGACAAAATAAGGTCTTCCCGTGTCAGTCGCGCCCGCATCCAGCACCTTGGCGATGTTGGGATGATCCATCATGGCCAGGGCCTGGCGTTCGGCTTCGAACCGGGCGACCACTTGCTTGGTATCCATGCCCAGCTTGATGATCTTAAGGGCGACCTTGCGGGTGACCGGCTCGGTTTGTTCCGCCATATAGACCACGCCCATGCCACCCTCGCCAATCTGCTGGAGCAGCTTGTAGCGGCCGATCACTGTCCCTGGGCCCTCGGACAGAGGTTTTTCCTCCAAAGCGGTGATGTCTTCCACTGCCGGGCCCGCGAGCAGGCTGTCCGACGAATAGTGCTCGGCCAGCAATTGATCCAGTTTGCGGCGAAGTGCGACATCATGGCCGCAGGCGCCGCGGAGGTAGGCGTCGCGGGCATCCGCCGATTGGATTTCAATGGCTTCGAAAAAGATTTCCTGTTCCGTCATGGTTCGTTGCTTTCGATCGGCAGTTCAATCTGCCGTCAGCTACGTAAGCGAGATTTTTGGGTGAACCACGCCACTTAAATGAAGGATTTTTTCAATCCACTTCGGATTGTCCCCGAATCGCACGTTTGAGCCAGGCGCGGGCGTAGGCCCAGTGACGGTCCACGGTACGCGGGGCCAGTTCGAGAGCCACGGCAATTTCCGGGACGGACATCCCGACAAAGTAACGTAAGCGGACGATTTCCGCGGCCAGCGGGGCTTCCCGCTCGAGTTCAGACATGGCCTCATGAACCGCCAGCAACTGTTCCGATGGCGCGACCACGGCGATCCGCGATTCGTGCAACGGTTCGGCGACCATGCCGCCGCCTTGCCGGGCGGTCTGTTTTCTCCGCGCATTATCAATCAGAAAATGCTGCATGGCCATGGCTGCCGCCTTAAAGAAGTGCTTGCGCCCGACGAACCGGCTGCCGTTGCCGCCGCTGACACGAATCCACGCCTCGTGAACCAGCGCGGTGGCCTGAAGCGTCTGACCGGGCTTCTCATTGGCCATCTTATGCGCCGCGAGGCGGCGGAGTTCCTGGTAAACCAACGGCAGCAGTTCCTCCGCCGCTTTGGAATCGCCGGAATCAATGGCACTGAGCAACTGGGTCACGTCGCCGGGCATGAACGCATCCTATTCCCCCTGAGCCGACGTGACGAGCCAGAACTCTCTTTCGATCGAATGCATTCGCGCTTTGAACCTCTGAACCGTAGGAGCCGATGTAAGGAGGCTCTGGACTTCGCGGCTCGCGCGGAGCGGCGAGCCCTATTCTGTCCTTCGCGGCTGGACTGCTCGTGGTGGGCCCCACCGACGAGACGACGCTGTCGCTGGCGCAGGAGGTGGGGGAACGGGTGGCCGGGGCAAAGCGTTACGAGCACCGTTGACGTCCCTGTAGTTTTGAGGAAATACCGGGTAAAAATGGCGTTGAATTCAGCATGATCCATTGTGCGCCATCTCCATGAATTTGTACATTTTCAGAAGGATGTCGCCGGTCCTTTCTGTTTATCTCCTAAAAGCAATGACAAAATCGCACTCCAAAAGCTGGTGTCCCAAGGTTTAAGGTCTGGTTGGTTCAAATCGGAACGACTGATAGATCCGGTCTCTTATCAGCGCCGAGTTCTTCCCAACGTCTTTGTCATAATGTCCTGCCGTCGACACAATGATCAGGTCGTTCCTCTGATCAAGAAAGATGCATTGGTCCCCATTGCCAACGGCAGCAGGCGATCTCATCCCGATCCCGTTCACGGAAAAGTCGAACAGCCAAAAAAGGTAACCGTAAGCGCCGCCACCCCGCCGATTGATCGCGGGAGCGAGCGAGTCATGAACCCATTCTCTTGGCAGGATCTGCTGGTCTCCCCAGCGTCCTTCATCGTGGTAAAGAATCCCGAACTTTAGCATGTCCCTGGCAGTTAGCCGCAAACCGGATGCTCCCATGGGGGCATCGATATGGAGAAACTTGTTCCATTCGCTCTACTCGATCCCGAGCGGTTCAAACAGGTATTCGCGCGCGAACTCATGGATGTTTTTTCCTGATGCCTTCTGAACAATGGCGGCCAGGATCTCCGAGCAACCTCCGTTGTAATTCCACGACGCTCCTGGTTCGGCGACCATCTTCAGGCTGAGCACAAAACCCCAGGGGTCCTTGCTGAAATCCATCTGCGTCTCGCTGTTGGCAGGATCGAGGTAGGAAACCGTCTCGTTCCAATCCAGACCGGAAGTCATGGTCAACAGATGTCTGATGGTCAGCTTTTCACGGCCTTCGTTGTTAAACTGTTTGTACTCATCGAAGAAGTCAAAGACCGGTTGGTCGATGCTCTGGATCAGTCCCTGCGAAATGGCGATCCCGACACACGCAGACACCACGCTCTTGCTCACGCTGCGGACGTCATGCAACACGTTTTCGCCATGATGCACGACACCCACTCCGATATCAGGATCCTTCGCGGGGTTCCAGATCTCGTCCACCCCATCAAAATACTGTTCCAGAACAAGTTTGTGGTTCTTGTAGATGAGCAGGGAATGGCGATTGGGATAGACCCCCTTCCGGATGTCGTCAACGAGATCGGTCAGTACCGCTTCATCCATGCCCACCTCTTCAAGTGTGCCGGTCGCAATGCCATATTGCCTGGATGTTGGACGAGACAAGCGCTTCCCGTCAGGACTCTGGCATCCAGTCGTCACGAGAAGGACCGACAGTGCCGCCACCGATAATTGTTTAGTCCTCATGGTTGGATTCGTTCGTAAACTTCGACTTGGTCGAATGGTCGGCCGTGTTCATCCGTGCCATGCACGCTATCCCGCCTCGTTTTGCCATCGGCGCTGATGACCTTGTGCCGCACGATCACCTGCTTTCCATTCCGCAGTGAGGTCACCACCCATTGGCCGGGACTCAACAGAGTCTCGATGAAGATCATCCCTCCTTCGAGTTCTTCTCCTTCCATAATCGTCACGGCACCCCCTTGCTTGGGGAAAGTGGCGCGAAACGTCACGGACGCGCCGTCTTTCTGAATGCCGTGTTGGGCCAGTTCAATCCGGCCACCCTCGATTTCGCGGGTAACCTCGGTGAGTTCCTTGGGCGGAACCGCCTGCATCGCGGTTGAAAAAGTCGATGCGGCCACCTTGAGTTTCCAGGTGCCGATGATCGGATCTGCCGCCTGCGACTGCACTGTGGCTGCGAGCAACACGGCAAAGACGATCGTTTGTTTGAGCATATTGTTGGACATGTGCAGGGCTATTGTCGGCATGTGGAGGTGCGTTTATTGATAGGAATTTTCTTTCGCAACCTTTCCAGAATAGGTCTTGGGGATGGATTAGAACAAGAAAGAAGGCTGGATAAACGATGAAAAGCAGAGTTTGATGCCTTGGTGCCCCCTCGGTGTGCCG
>JAIPJX010000029.1 GCA_021733945.1 Verrucomicrobiota bacterium
CCGTCCCGGTGAGCTTCCCCTGCATCTTAATCCGTGGTCCTCCGTGAAATCCGTGGTTAAATCCCCCTTCCCTGCAACCCGGCTCGCCGGGACGGTTCGCGCTACCCAAAAGCGGCAGAGGACTACCGCCGTCCAAGACCCTTCGCCTTGGTGGGGGGCGCGCACTCAACTTCGTTCGTCATCGACGAAGAATTCTGTCATGCACCCCTGTTCCAGGCAACCGGTTAATCCTGATTGTGTTTTCATCCCTTCCCGGTGTAAGATCGGTATTTCATCCGGGCAGTATCAACCGAACCGCCGGGGTTCCGACGCGGGCGCTGTGAGGGACGGGTTCCTGCCGCCCGAACCAGACAGACGCCAGATCATTTAGAATGATGAAACGGAAACAGATTTTGGATCTCTATTTTATGGATGCCCGATCGAAACTGATCGATCTGGCAGCATTTCTCGACCGAGTCGACCGGGGTGAAGGCGAAACGGATTTCCGGCTGCGCGCCTTCCGCAAAGCGCTGGTCGAGCTCGATCGCGACAAACCCGACCGCGCCGAGAGCGTCCTGCTGGCCTTCAGCGATCCAACCACCGAACCCGCCGAAAGCGCGGACACCAAAGCCGCCTGTGGTGCCTGGCCCTTGACCCCCTAGCCCGCATGCGATTCATCGAACCCCACGGGCACATGGTCAGTCGTGTGACTGACGACTATCTGGACATGGTCACCGCCGGCTGCGCGGCGGTGTGCGAACCAGCCTTCTGGGCCGGTTTTGACCGGAGCTCGGCGCAGGGATTCTACGACTATTTCTGCCAGCTCACCGAGCACGAACCCAAACGGGCCGCCAAGTTCGGCCTGCCCCATTACACCTGGCTCTGCATCAACCCCAAGGAATCCGAGAATGTAACGCTCGCCGAGGAGGTCCTCGCCATCATTCCCGATTTCATAAACCGGCCAACCGTCTTGGGAATCGGCGAAATCGGCCTGAACAAGAACACGCGCAACGAACTCAAGATTCTGGAACAGCATATCGATCTGGCCGCCCGTCACGACCAACTCATCCTCGTCCACACCCCCCACCTCGAGGACAAACTCAAGGGTACACGCCTGATCGTCGATGCCATCCGGAACGAAACCCGAATCCGCCCCGAGCGGGTCATTATTGACCATGTGGAGGAACACACCGTGCGAATCGCTCTGGACGCGGGCTTCTGGGCGGGCATGACCCTCTACCCCGAATCCAAATGCACCGCCCCCCGGGCAATCGATCTGGTCGAAAACTACGGCAACGAACGCCTCTGGATGAACAGCGCCTGCGACTGGGGGGTCAGTGTTCCTCTGGCGGTTCCCCGCACCGCTCTGGAAATGCGCCGCCGCGGCCACAGTCTTGAGGCCATCGACAAACTGATCTTTCAGAACCCCGCCCGATTTCTGGGGCAGTGTCCGAAATTCAAACTGCCGACCACCCTATGAGCTGCCTTTGGTCGGCTGAGAAATGCCCCGGGCAGCGGCAATCCGGCGCCCCCGCCTCGCAGCAATTCAGGTCGCGGTCAACCCTGCGAATCGTCCAGAGCTGCGCCCGGCATGCGGAACCATGAAACTGAATCATCATCTTCACCTCGCTTACTCGACCAACATCCACCGGGGGGAGAATTGGGACGAGACCTTCGCGGGCCTGGAACAGTACACCCTGAAGGTCCGCGATCAGGTTTGCCCAACCGAACCCTACGCCATCGGCCTGCGCCTCGGCGATCTGGCGTCCAGGGAACTTTCCGAACCCGCCACCCTTTCCCGCTTCCAGAAATGGCTTGAGCAGCACAACTGCTACGTGTTCACCGTGAACGGATTTCCCTACGGCCGGTTCCACGGAGGACGCGTCAAGGAACAGGTCTACGTCCCCGACTGGACCACCTGCGAACGCCTTGAATACACCAAGCGTCTGTTCGACCTCCTCGCACAGCTCGTGCCACCGGGCGTCGAGGGCAGCGTCAGCACCTCACCCTGCTCCTTCAAGGAGTTCATCCAGTCGCACGGTCAGGTGAAGGCAATGCGGGACAATCTCTGGCGCTGCATCGATCACATCGCCGCATTGAGCGAATCCACGGGCAAACCGCTTCATCTGGGGCTCGAACCCGAACCTCTCTGTTTTCTGGAAACCAGCCAGGAAACGGTGGATTTCTTCGATCAAATGCGCGCGGATCGGCCGCAGGATTCTTCAATCAACCGGTTCCTGGGGATGAACTACGACACCTGCCATCTGGCCGTCGAATTTGAAGAACCCGCCGAGGCTCTCGCCCGGCTCGCCGCCCACGAGGTGAAGATCAGCAAACTGCACTTCAGCTCCGCCCTCAAGGTTCAGGCCAACTCGGAAGTGCGTCAGGCCCTCACCTCGTTCGTCGACGATGTCTACCTCCACCAGGTTGTTTCCCGGGGACCCGACTCCAGCCTCACCCGTTACCGCGATCTCGACGAGGCGCTCGCCCGAACCAAAGCCTCGGAGGACGAATGGCGCATTCATTTTCACATCCCGCTGCCAAGCCCACCGACCGGTCTCTTCGGAAACACAGCCGATCATATTCTCGGAGTCATGGATCACCTGAAACAGAACCCCACCCTTTGTTCGCATCTCGAGATTGAGACCTATACCTGGGAGGTCATGCCAGCCGAATTTAAGAATCGAAGTGTCGTCGATCAACTCGTGGCCGAATACCGTTGGTGCCTGGCCCAACTCGCCAAACGCGGCCTTGCCACCGGGAACTGAACCCCGCAGTGCCCGCCGGCGGAACCGCCTAACCCAGATGAGCCCCTCACGCTCCAGCCGTCTCAAAACATTCCGCACCCTCCTGATTCTGGGGCGCGCCTCCAATCTGCCGACCGTCTGGTCCAATTGCCTCGTGGGATGGCTGCTCGGCGGGGGTGGCCTCGACTTGAAACTCCTGTTCGTCTGTGTCGGTGCAACCGCGCTCTACACGGGCGGCATGTTTCTCAACGACGCGTTCGACGCAGATTTTGACCGCCAGCATCGGCGCGAACGCCCCATTCCGACCCGAGCCATCGAACTCCGGGCCGTCTGGATCTGGGGTTTTTCATGGATCGCCCTGGGCCTTCTCCTACTCGGTTCGCTGAGTGTCGTCACGTTGCTCCTGACCATCCTGCTGGTCGCCTCGATCCTCCTCTACGACGCGATCCACAAAATGATCACCTTCTCACCCGTGATTATGGCTGCCTGCCGCTTCTGGCTCTACCTCGTCGCCGCGTCGGCCAGTCCGGACGGCGTGACCGGGCTGGCGATCTGGAGCGCCTTCGCACTCGCCAGCTACATCGTGGGACTGAGTTACATGGCCCGCAAGGAATCCACCCGGGGCCCGCTCCCCTATTGGCCCTGCTACCTCATGGCTGCTCCAGTGCTCCTGGCGCTCATGGCCAATCCGGGCCCGTTCGCACGCGCGGCAATCATCCTGTCTCTGGTGCTGACGGCATGGGTGCTCCTCTCTCTGCGCCACGCTCTCTGGATGCCCCAACCCCACATCGGACGCGCAGTCTCGGGGCTTCTGGCCGGCATCGTCCTTGTCGACTGGCTCGCCTTCGCCATCGCACCACCGGCGGTTGGGATGCTCCTTGCCCTGCTCTTCGGGGCCGCCCTCGTTTTTCAACGATTCATCCCCGCCACGTGAAACGCACCGCCGTCATCGATGTCGTTGGACTCAGCCGGTCGCTCCTTGGCGCGCACACACCCCGGATCAAGCGGTTCGCCGACGGCGGCTCCACCTCCTCCATCGTCCCCGCGCTGCCCGCGGTCACCTGCACCGCGCAGTCCAACTACCTGACCGGAGCACCGCCAGACCGCCATGGTATCGTCGCCAACGGCTGGTACCATCGCGAACTCGCCGAAGTCCAGTTTTGGAAACAATCCAATCACATCGTAACGGCTCCCAAGATTTGGGAGGAACTCAGAAACACACTTCCTGACTTCACCTGCGCAAAGCTTTTTTGGTGGTACAACATGTATTCCTCCGCGGATATTTCCATGACCCCGCGGCCGATGTACCCGGCGGACGGAAGGAAGGTCTTCGACATCTACACCTCGCCCTCCGCCATTCGCTCCGAAATCAAGCAGGACCTTGGGGAGTTCCCGTTCCCCTGCTTCTGGGGACCGGCCGCGGGCGTCCATTCCCCTCAGGGAAAACCGGAAGGCGTTTCGCGCTGGATCGCCGACTCGGCCATCTGGACCGAAGAACGACATCATCCCTCCCTCTCGCTCGTCTACCTCCCGCACCTGGACTACAATCTCCAGCGCCTGGGCCCGGACCATCCGGAAATCCCGAAGGACCTCCAGCGGATCGACACCATTGTCGGGGACCTGATCGACTTCTACGAAAAAAATTCCGTCCAGGTTCTGTTGCTCTCCGAATACGGGATCTCGCCCGTCGATCAGCCCGTGCATCTGAACCGCGTGTTCCGCGCCCAGGGCTGGATCACGGTCAAGGAAGAGCTCGGACTGGAACTGCTGGACTGCGGGGCCTGCCGCGCCTTCGCCGTCGCCGACCATCAGGTGGCGCACATTTACCTCAACGACCCCTCCCTCAGCAACCAGGTTCGCACCGTGCTCGAACAGACACCCGGCGTGGAGAGGGTCCTTGGTCACCAGGAAAAATCGGCCCTGGGACTCGACCACGCGAGATCTGGAGATCTCATCGCAATAGCTACCGACCGCGCCTGGTTCACCTACTATTACTGGGAAGACGACGCGTTGGCTCCGGATTTTGCGCGTTGCGTCGATATCCATCGCAAACCCGGTTACGACCCGGTTGAATTGTTCCTGGATCCCGCCATCCGTCTGGTGAAACTCAGGATCATCTGGCGTTTGCTTCAAAAAAAACTCGGGTTCCGGATGCTCATGGACGTGATCCCGCTCGACGCCTCCCTGGTAAAGGGATCGCACGGCAAGCGACCTTCCGACACGAACGAATACCCGTTGCTGATTTCCAGTGACAGGGCGTTGTTGTCCAAGCCGCAGATCCAGTCAACCGATGTTCACGGGGTCATCCGACGCGCCGTTCTCGGCTGATTCTCTCCCACCACTCGCACCCGCAGGGCTCTCAGTATCCGGAGATCCTTGAACGGAAGGGACCGCAGGGTCCGGGCTCCCGTCTCGCGCTTCGGTCCAAACCGATCCCGATGCTTCTGGAAGAGCGTCTCCACAAACTGCTTCGATCCAAGAACCGCGCCGTCGTTGAAATACCGGATCCGAAGTAGCAGCGCCTGGAGCGGGCTCAACCTCCCTCTCGCTCTCCAGATCTCACGGATTTTCTCCAACTCCTGCGGGCCCACTGCGTTGCCTGCCCCGGATTTGGAGAACAGCGTCTCGCGATACTTCCCCACCACACTCCGCCACCCCCCATCCCCTGCACCTTCAAAACATTCGATGCCATTAATCGCGAGCGTAACCCCTGCCGCTGCCTCGCCGTATCCGCAGAACCGATAATCAATCGGATCGTCCACCAATCCGGCGCGGACCGGGTTCAGGTCGATGTAGGCTGCCACGGTCCGGATCACCTCCGTTCGATCCTCCACCAGCAGACTTCGGAATCGCTCGGACCAGAGCGTTCCGAAGCGGTTGTGGTTCTTGTTGTACCAGACACTGAATCGCTGTTTGAGTTCTTTCATGAACACGGACACATCGTTCATTCGTTTGAGCAGCCGAAGCCGCTCCTGATCACGGACCGCGCCACCCATCGCGATCGTTTCCGCGATCCGGAGTCTCTCGGGGGCCTGTTTGCCGTAGAAGGCTTCGACCCGCTTGAGAAGTTCCAGGTCGCTGAGATCCGGCTGAATCGGCACCCGGGTGAGGATGTGAAAGTGATTGGACATCAAACTGTAAGTAATGATCTGAACGCCGCAGAAGGCGGCCTGGCGGCGCATCATCCGCCTCAGGGTCTCCCTGACTGCGGCCGGGGCAAGCAGGAACTCGCCTCCTACGATCCGGGAAATGCAGTGGTATACGGCGGGGGATTCAAAAGATGAAAGCTTAAACCTGGGTCGTCTCATATGCGTGGAGCTCCTTTCCAACGGGACGCCTGCAACCTCGATCTGGATCGGACGGGAGTCAAATACTTTGTGCCTGTCCCTTTGTAGATTGTTTTGCTGGTTGATTTTCCGGGGGAAGTTTTCCACGGTTCGCAGCATGGATCTTCGTATTGAACCGCAGTTGCCCGCACGCAGGGATGTTCGCATCGGGATTCTTGGCAGCGGCTTCATCGTCAACGATTGCCATCTGGTTGCTTATCGGAACGCCGGCTTCAATCCAGTCGCCATCGCCTCCCGCACCCGCGTCAACGCGGAACACGCCGCCAGACGCCATCGCATTCCCACCGTTCACGATTCGTATGAAGCGTTGCTGAACGATCCATCGATCGAGGTGCTCGACATCGCCGTCCCCCCCCACGCTCAACTTGACCTCATCGAAGCCGCCTGCGAACGGGGTTCGGTCAAGGGCATCCTGGCTCAGAAACCGCTGGGCATGGACTACTCCCAGGCACGGACCGCGGTGCAGGCCTGCGAACGCGCGGGCATCACGCTTGCCGTCAACCAGAACATGCGCTACGACCAGTCCGTTCGGGCAGGCAAGACGCTTCTGGAGAACGGCGTGATCGGAGACCCCGTGTTCGCCACCATCGACATGCGCGGAATCCCACACTGGATGCCGTGGCAGCAGGAACTCGGCTGGGTCACTCTTCGAATCATGTCGATCCATCACATCGACTGCTTTCGATACTGGTTCGGAGATCCGGAACGCATTTTCTGCAGCGTACGACCGGATCCGCGCACAACGTTCCCGCACCGGGACGGCATCTGCACCTACATCCTCGAATACACGAACGGTTTGCGCTGTGTCGGCATCGACGATACGTGGACAGGTCCCGCAGCGGAGGGATGCCCCGGGGACATTTTCATCCGATGGCGGATCGAGGGCCTGAACGGGCTTGCCATCGGCGACATCGGCTGGTGCCAGGAGCCACACACAACCCCCTCCAAACTCCGCTACGCGGCCAAAGGGGATACCGGGTTCCATCACCCCGAATGGAGTTCCAGCTGGTTTCCCGATGCATTCGCAGGACCCATGGCTCAACTTCTGGTTGCACTGGAATCCGGCAAAGAACCGTTGATCAGCGGGAGGGACAACCTGCATACCATGGCCCTCGTGGATGCAGCCTACCTCAGCACGCAGGAAAACCGATCCGTCGCTCTGAACGAAATCTTGAAGCCCAGCACCCCATGTTCCTGAACCGTTCACTCACCAATGCAAGGCACCGCACCGCCCTTGCCACCCTGTTCACCCTGGCAACCCTCACACTCGCACCCGCCCTGGCGCAATCCGGCAGCCGCATATTGTCGAGTTACCTGGGGACCACCCCCATGCTGGACGGCGTCCTCGCGGCAGGCGAATGGGATGATGCAACCTCGTTCACCGGAGTCCGGGATTGGATCCCGGAGTTTACTCCCGTAACCCACGATGCCGACCTTTCGCTGCACGGCTTTGTGAAACATGACGCGGAGTGGCTTTATTTCGCGTTTTTCGTCACCGACGACCTGCTTTACGGAATCGACACGGACCGATGGTTGCCCGATGAGAATCGCAAAGCCCATGCGCTGACACGGGAGGGATTCCCGTGGTTCGGCGATGAAATGGAGCTTTTGATCAACGCCACCGGCCGATGGAATGGAGACGAGGGAGCCGAGGGCAACGGCTCCTCCTGGCAGATGGTCTGCAACCTGACCAAGTCCCGTCTCGGCGGGATCGGCATCGGCGGCTTGCTGGAAGGTGAACCCCGAAGCGACCCGGCCGCATGGAACACGTACGCCGCATGGATCCGGGACGGCGCACAAAAGGCAGTCGCCAAGGCAAATCCAGAGGGCGGAGGATATGTCATCGAGTGGGCCGTGCGCTTCAATCCCTGCCTCGAGATTTCTCCGGGAAAGTTCTATACACCGACGGATGATCCGGCAGACGTGGGGCTCAATATTGCGGTGGGTGATCTCGATCAAAAGATGCATGGCAATTTCGGGGGCTTCCACCATGAACAATGGTTCTCCGGCGAGCCCCACCTTCGCACTCAGAAACGCCAGTGGGGGACCCTTCGCCTGATGGGCACCACCCCAAAACCCGGCGCAACTCGCGCGAAGGCGGACGTTCGCATCAATTCACCAGCCGTTGCGCAGGTAATTCCGGACCATGGAATTTCCGGGGAATTCGGGACCTGGACTGTCGTTTATCAAGTGGGACCGGACGGTATTCACACCGGCGGTGGAATCCGCGTGCAACTGCCGGACTCCTGGCACGCAGGTCCGCGAAATTCCGCCAACCGCCTGCAGACCAGCGACCCGCGGGACGAACACTACGTCACCGGTGCCGCGTCCGCGGAAGGAGTCGTCCTGAAAACCATCGTCGAATCCGAACGCAACGATCCCCTGATCAAACACGCCAAAACATCCCTTGACGGCCGGAGCGAACGTTATGTTTTCGTCGTGCGAGTCCAGGTCACCCGGGGCGAACTAAAACCCGGAGACACACTGTCCGTCACCTACGGAGATCGTTCCGCCGGCAGCACGGGTTATCGCGTTGGAGCCGTGTCCACGGACCCGGAACCGGTCCTGATTGCGGTCGACACCCGAGGAACAGGCACGTTCGAACTGCACCAACCGTCTCCCACGATTCAAGCGCTCCCGGGCGAGGCCGTCGAACTGCTCTTCCATGGCCCTTCCCAGGGAACCGTCGGGGTTCCGGTCCAGATGCTCCTTTCGATCCTGGACAAGGAACAAAACCCATCAACCCGTTCGGAACGAATCACCCTTTCTGTTGTATCCGGCCGGGCCGACGTCCCTGCAACCGTGGACCTCGCTTTGGGGAGCGGGCACGCACGGTTCCCTTTGACTCCCCTGGCACCCGGGATCATTCGTTTGCGGGCTGTGACCCGCGAGCTCGGCCTCACCGCCGACAGCAATCCGATGCGGGTCACACCGGAACCACCGGCAGCGTCCATTTATTGGGGTGATCTGCATTCCCACGCACGACGCAGTTGGGACGGGGTGGGAGATCATTCGTTTGACTACGCCCGCAATGTCACCGGGCTCGACTTTTACGCATTGACGGATCATTCCGTTGCGCCGCCCTCACCGACACTCACACGGGGTCTGTCCGGAACGTCCTGGAAGGAATACAACGATCAAACCGAACAGTTCAACGATCCACCCCGGTTCGTCACACTCCATGCTTACGAATGCTCGTTCGAAAAACCTTACGGGCACCACAATGTTTATTTCCGCAACGAACCCGGGCCTCTGGCAAACCCTTCACAGGTCACGCTTCCGGAACTCTGGGATCTGCTCAAGCAGGGGGACGCCCTGACGATTCCGCATCATACGGGCAAATTCCCGGCGGAGATCGATTTCTCGATTCACAATCCTCATTTCCGAAGAAACTTCGAAATCTACTCCGGACACGGCCTCAGCGAAGCCTTCGATCCTGCTCATCCCCTTTCGTTCGAGCACAGCACCTTCACTTCCCCGTCGACGAGTCTCGACGGCCTCTCCCATGCGCAGGATGCATGGGCACTCGGATTAATCCTCTCCACGATCGCGTCCTCCGATGATCATCGGGCTCATCCCGGGCAACCCAACCTGGGCCTGGTCGCCGTCCGCGCGCCCGCCCTGAGTCGGGACAACGTCTTTCAGGCGCTTCACGACCGTCAGACCTACGCAACCACGGGAGCCAGGATCATTCTGGATTTTACAGTCAACGGAGTTCCCATGGGTTCCAACGTCGTTGTCGACAGCATACCGGAGATCCGGATTGCAGCGATCGGTACCGACACGATTGCGAAGGTGGAACTGTTGAAATTCCAAAAGCCCGCCAAACACTTCGTCGTGGTGGAGAAATGGCGACCGGACTCTGCGGAATTCGACGTGACGCTGCAGGATGCCGCCTTTGAATCCGGCGCGATTTATTATGTCAGGCTGGAACAGCGCAGAAACGTGAGGGATCGCATGGCGATGGCCTGGTCCTCGCCGATCTGGACAAACTCACCCAAGCGGTGACATTCCGATCAAAGGCGCTGTCACATCCAAAAGCGACGGCGCTATTCTGCGAATTCCAAAGGCAGGATCCGGAGGTTTCTCCAGAAGATTTCGGATCCTTCACATTGAAGAAGGATCCTGCCGCGGGACGGCCAAACATCGAACACTTCGTTGGCGACCGTTCCGTTGATCCGGATGGTGATCCGTGAGCCTTTGCAAATGCACTCCACCCGGGTCCATCCATTCCCGGGCGTTTCCAGATCCCGGGATCCGCGAAAGTCGAGCTGATCACTCCAGTTCCTGTCTTTGGCAAACCAGTTCAATCGCCCCCACGTCTCAATCGTCTGTGATCGTCCATCGGGTGCCCAGGTGAACCATCCGTCCGGATCGCGCAGTTCCGACACCGTTGCCCTGACACGCGGCGCGATGGGGACTCCCTCTGAATCCTTCCCACGGATCAACAGGAAATCACCGGTTGCCCCCTGGAAGACATTGCACTCGATCGCGGCCATAAAGGCACCCTTCCCGTCCACACTGTTTCCGTCCTGTCCGGTGGCATGGAGGAAGATCCCCGAATCCCGAGCCTTGCCGATGCGATCCCCCCAGCTCCAGTTTCGACCGCCCCACCGAAATTCTGCGCTCAGATGATAATCTGCATATTCCCTGTCCGTGGCCAGATACCCCAGACCCTCGCCGGAAATCCGGATCATGTGGTTGGTGACGGTAAACACCTTTCGAGGATCCTCGCGGCCGGAATCAACGAGCCAGGTGTGAAAGCCCGCCAGATCCCGCCCGTTGAACAACGGGATCGGTTCGCGATGCGGCCGGGTTGGCTCCGCGGGCCGGGAAACACTTCCGAGCACACCCGCCAGAACAACCAAGACTGCCAGAACCGGTCTCACGGCATCAGTTTGGAGAACTGCGCAAAGACCTGGTACAATCCCACGGCACCCATGCATAATCCCGCAATCCAAAGGCCCGTGACCCAGCTCCGGCCCGGCAACAGCTCTTTGTCGGTATGCCGATAATGGAAATACAAGGCTGCAAAAGCAAGAAACGGCAGCATCAAACCCTGCGCGATGGCCCCGACAAAGACGAGGGACACCGGAGCGCCCCAACTCAGGTACACCCCCACAAAGGCGCAGGGAAGCAACACACACCCCAGCTTCACCATCTTCACCCTGTCCTCGGGCGTCTTGTATTCGACCAGCTTAAAAATGGAGAGAGCATCCGCGAACAACCTGGCATTGGAAGCGGTGGCCCCAAACACGGTTGAATAGAGCACGCAGGCGGCTCCAAACAGGAAAAGCCAATAGCTCGACTGCCCGAAGGTTTCCCGATACATGTGGGACAAGGTCTCGATCATCCGATTGTCCTCCACGGTCAATCCCTTGGCTTTCAGAATCGCAGCGCCTAGGAAATAAAACGCGAGGGTGGCGCTCGTATAGATCACAAAACTCACCAGGGCATCCACCCGCATGATCCGGATCCAACCCCGCGCACGCTCGAACCACGCGGGCGAAGATTCACGGGGCCCGATGCTCCTCCCGTAGCCCTTCTCCAGGCACCAGTAAGGATAATAGATGAGCTCCGAAGCGCCCACGCCGATGATGCCGAACGTGCCGAAAGCCACGGTGAACGAGTCCGGCATCTGAAACTTGAGCCCCTCGATGATCTGTGCGGGTGTGATCGCAAACGGCGTGCCCTGCAGGATGCCCACGGCAACCATCGTGCAGACGGTGAACAGGGCCACCATCACCGTCGAGAACACCTCCACCAAACGGTATCGCCCCACCACGAGCAGGATGGAGCACGACACTCCAACCCCGAGCGCCAGAATCCAGTTGGCAACCGGAATACCCGCAAGATTGATGATGCTCGCGAGACCACCCACCATTCCGGCGACCTGAAACACGAGTGCCACATACATCAGCAACCAGAGCCACACCAACCACGACACAATGAACCTTGGACCCGGAATGATGTTCATGGCCTCCAGGGTGGTCATTCCGCGCGACACAGCGAACCGCCCCAGTTCGATCTGGACAAACACCTTGACGAGACAGCCAAGGATGATGAACCAAAGCAGCTTGAACCCAACGCTCGCGCCCAGTTTCGGGGTGGCGATCAGTTCCCCGGATCCCACGATGACCGCACTGATGATCAACCCGGGCCCCAGATGGCGCAATGTACCCAGCCAGTCGGTGGGCGCGGATACGGGAAGGGAAGCCTCTTCAGTGGTGGACATGGTCCGACGTTAGTCGAAATTCAAAACACACGTCAAGCGGTGCCGCCCACCAATTTCCGATCCAACCCATGCGCTGGACCGATCCGCCCCCATGACAACCTTTTGTTGCAGGTGCAACAAAAGGTTGTCATGGGCACAGCGGCGTTCGCTTGCGGGCAGATGCCCTTCCCAGTGCCCGACGGCTTGATTCCGGGGCCGATTGCGGGCAATAATCGGCGCGAAACGAGATTTTTATGTTAATCAGCGACACAACCACCGGTGCGATCAATCAACAGATTGGCAACGACCTGGGTGATTCCCTCCAGTATGTGGCAACCAGCGCGCATTTTGCGCTCGAAGCAATGCCTGAACTCGCCGGCCTTTTCCGCACCCTTTCAGAGGCTCGCAGGGAATCCGGCATGCGCTCGGTGCAACACCTGACCGAAGCGGGCGCACGACTCGAAATCGCATCGCTCCCGATGCCTCAGAACGAATTTAAATCGGCCGAGGAGGCGGTACAGCTCGCCTTGGATGCGGAAATAAAAAACCGGGACGGTTTGACCGAGCTCGTCGAGCTGAGCATCAAGGAATCCGATCACGTTACCCACCGGTTCGTCGTCGCACTGCTATCGGAGGCGTTCTCGCGGGCCTCGCACCTGTCGGGCCTGCTCAAGGTCGTGCAACGCGCCGGCGAGGCGGGTCTGCCCCATGTGGAGACACACCTGAGCGCCCAAAGCCGGAAACAGTTGTAAATTCGAGGCCCAGCCCTATCTTTGCCAGCAATGCCATCCTCAAGTGGAATGTTAGTCATCGCAAACCGCAGCTTCAGCTCGCGCCTCATCCTGGGCACCGGCAAATTCGCGTCGCCTGAGATCATGCGCGACGCCCTGGCCGCCAGCGGCACGGGAATGGTCACGGTCGCTCTCCGGCGGGCGGATCTGACCGGGAAGCGTGATCCATTCGCCAACATCCTCGAATTTGTCGACCCGGACCGATACCTCATTCTTCCCAACACCAGCGGCGCGATGAACGCCGAGGAAGCGGTGCGGCTCGCCCGCCTGGCGGTGGCGGCCGGACTGCCCAAATGGGTGAAGCTCGAGATCCATCCGGATCCAAGGTATCTGCTGCCCGATCCGATCGAGACCCTCAAAGCAACCGAGATTCTGGTGAAAGAAGGGTTCACGGTTCTCCCCTACATCAACGCCGATCCAGTGCTTGCCAAACGCCTGCAGGAAGCCGGCAGCGCCACGGTCATGCCCCTGGGTTCGCCCATTGGCTCGAACCGGGGGCTCGAAACCCGGGCCCAGATTCAAATCATCATCGAACAGGCCATTGTCCCCGTGATCGTCGACGCCGGAATCGGAGTTCCCAGCCATGCGGCCGAAGCGATGGAACTTGGGGCCGACGCCGTCCTTGTGAACACTGCGATCGCCATCGCGCGTGATCCCAGCCGAATGGCGACCGCATTTGCGGGAGCGGTCGAAGCCGGAAGAACGGCTTTTGAGATTGGCCAATCGGCTCCACAACTGGCCGCCAGCGCCACGAGTCCGCTCACGGGCTTCCTGGATTGACCCATGCAAACGCTCTCGCCGAAACGCCTCGCGCAAATCCTGACGGCCGCCGCAAAGACACGGATTCTGGTGATCGGGGATGCGATGCTCGACCATTTCATCTGGGGCAAGGTCGGACGCATTTCCCCGGAAGCACCGGTCCCGGTGGTCGATTTTCAGCGCGAAACTTTCATGCCCGGTGGTGCGGCCAATGTGGCGCGCAACCTCACGTCGCTCCAGGTGCAGACCTCGATCATCGGCGCAATCGGACGGGACCCTGCGGCAGTCAACCTGCGTCGGTTGCTGCGAAACGATGGAGTGGACTGCGACGGATTTGTCACGAGCCGGAATCTCACCACAAGCATCAAGACCCGAATCATCGCCCACCAGCAGCAGGTGGTCCGACTGGACCGTGAGAACGGATCCGCGTTCGACTCACGCACGACAAAGGCGCTCATCCGTCAGATCGAGACCCGGCTTCAGGGCTGCTCCGCCGTGATCATTGGCGACTACGGGAAAGGGGTGGTGACGGACGGGCTGATGAACCGGGTGAAGGGGTTGTGTCGCGAGGCCGGCGTTTGGCTGAGTCTGGATCCGAAGCCGGTTCACAACATCGATCTGACCGGGCTCTCCCTGATCACACCCAACCGGAAAGAAGCGTTCGAGCTGGCGGGCATGACCGATTGCCATTCCGACGCGCCACCGCTCGAGAACAAGACGCTGCTCGAGATGAGTCATCGGTTGCTTGAGCGCTACGCCCCGGCGCTCCTGTTGATCACGCTCGGCGACCAGGGCATGCTGCTCTGCCATCGGAGCCGCCCCCCGGTGCACATCCCGACCGTCGCGCAGGAGGTTTTCGATGTCTCCGGTGCCGGCGACACCGTGATCGCGTCGTTCACCCTGGCCGTCGCAGCGGGGGCGTCTCCCTTGGAAGCGACGATCTTTTCAAACCATGCAGCGGGTGTTGTTGTCGGAAAATTCGGAACGGCAACGGTCAGCCCGAACGAACTCAAATCCAGCTTTTCAAAACACCTATGAAACGAGGCGTGTTCCTGGACCGGGACGGAACGATCATCGAGGAGAAGGTATATCTTCACCGCCCCGAAGAGGTGGTCATCTTTCCGAGGGCCGCCCAGGCTCTCAAGCAACTGCAATCAGCCGGTTTTCTCCTGTTCATTGTCACCAACCAATCGGGCGTGGGACGCGGGTATTTCCACATGGATGACGTCAACCGCGTGCACGCCCACCTGCTGCAAAAACTGGCCGAGCAGGAAGTCCACTTCACGCAGGTGTACGTGGCACCGGAGGCACCGGGCCAGCTGATCCATGGCCGCAAGCCATCGCCCAAGCTGCTGTTTGAAGCGAGGGAAGAGTTTGGAGTGGATCTCTCGAAGAGCTACATGATCGGCGATAAGATGGTGGATCTGGAGTGCGGCTGGAATGCCGGCGTTAAGAAATCAATTCTGGTGCGCACCGGCTACGGTGCCGAATTGGCGAAAACAGGCGAACCCGCCCTGAAACGCGCGCTGATCGTCGATGATCTGGCCGGGGCGGCGAATTGGATCACCCAACGACCCGCCTGAAGGCCGCGAAGAGATCCGGGTGTGACTGTTTCTCCGCAACGAATCCAATGCCCGATTCCAACGTGACGAACGGAAAGACGGTATCGGAACTCAGAAACCATGCCTGGTTTCCATGGGTGAGCCTGGCGTTGATGCTGCTCCTGACCGCCGTCCAGCTCCGGATGCAGGGCCGCCTGTGGATCGCGGCCTCAGGAAAGATTCTTCCATGGGTGAGCGACACCTTCAGCGCGGAGAATTCCCAGCACGTTCTGGATCCCTACAGTTTCTCGCACCTGCAGCACGGGCTTTTCTTCTTCTTCCTGTTGCTCCCGCTGTGTCCCCGTCTGACGTGGTCCTGGAGATTCTTCGTTTCAGCCACTCTGGAAGCCGGATGGGAGGTTCTGGAGAACTCGGCGTTTATCATCGAACGATACCGGAATGAAACCGCCGCGTTTGGTTACACAGGGGATACCATCCTGAACTCAATGTCCGATGTCGCCTGCTGCAGCGCGGGTTTCGCACTCGCCTATCTGCTGGGTGCCAAACGAACCCTGGTTCTCTTCCTGGTGATTGAAGTCTCGATGATTGCGTCCATCAAAGACAGTCTGCTGATCAACGTGATCATGCTGATTCACCCGTTCCAGGCGATCAAGGACTGGCAACTGGGAGTCTGAAGTCCCATCGGCCGCACGGGGTGCCTCGCGCTGCGAGGCACTGTCGGTCGCAGCGCGACCGACTCCACCCAGTCCACCCAACAAGCTTCATTCAGGGGGGGTCACACAATCGCCAGATCTTCGACTGCGACTGTCCTCTGCGGCTTCCCAGCGCGTTGGCAACCCCAAAAGCGGCAGAGGACTGCCGCACTCCATGACGCTGTCGCGAACCTGCCAAAGACCGGAGCGGTTGGCAAACCGTCCCGAACCGCGGTGGCACGGGAACCGGTTTTTTCATGCTTTGGAGTTAGCCAGCCCGGAACAACTGGAGTAGAGTGGGCCCATGTCAAAAGCGGCTCACATTGTTTTGTATGATGATCAGTGCCCGTTGTGCACCTTTCAGATGAGGGTGCTGACCTGGCTGGATTGGCTCAACACAATCACCCTGCTTCCGCTCTCCCATCCAAACGCCTCCCTGGTAGCTCCACAGGTCACGCGCGAGGATTTGCTCGAGGCCATTCATTGTGTGACGCCGGAAAAGAAGATCCACCGGGGTGCCCGGTGTCTCCGCTTCGTCGGAATGCGCATACCGCTGCTGGTTCCGATGGCACTGTTTCTCTGGATTCCCGGGGTGATCTTCATCGCCGAAAAAGTCTATCAATGGATCAGCCGGAACCGCCATTTGTTGAGTCGCCTGTTCGGCTGCAAGGAAGCCTGCTCCATCATGCCCGCGCGAAAACGCGGGACGGACGTTCTCTGAACGCGAGGGTCGCATGCCGCAGAGGGAGTCGGCGGTCCTCCCGTGCGCAGTGACTGGGGCTATGGATACGGAACATGCATCTGGCTGGATCAATCGGTTTGCCCGGGCCCGATCTCTGGCAAACACGCACCTGCTGAACCTGCGCAATTCCCGTGGCCACTGGGAAGGCGAACTCTCGAGCAGCGCACTCTCGACAGCCACCGCGGTCTGTGCTCTGGCATTGGTGGCACGCCACGGAGCTCCAGGCGATCCCGAACCGGAAGCCTTCACACAGGGCGGATTGCGCTGGCTGGCCGCCCATCAAAATCAGGACGGCGGCTGGGGCGACACGCCGATCAGCAAAAGCAACATCAGCACGACGGCGCTCTGTTGGGCGGCATTCGGTGCCGTGAACGGGGGGGACGCACAGTATCCGGAAACCGTGCAACACGCTGCAACGTGGTTGATCCGCCATGCGGGTGGGATCACCCCAGGGCATCTTGCCCCCGCAATCGTTCAAAGATACGGCAAGGACCGAACGTTCTCCGTACCAATTCTGACGATGTGCGCGCTGTCGGGGCGTCTGGGAATCGGGAAAGAAGCCTGGCGCTGGGTGCTTGCACTGCCCTTTGAACTTGCCGCATTTCCCCACCCGTTCTACGCCGCCCTGCGTTTGCCGGTTGTCAGCTATGCGCTTCCCGCCCTGATCGCCATTGGGCAGACCCGGCACCATCATCTGCCATCGGGCAATCCCATCATCCGGGCGGTTCGCACTCTGGTCGCAGGCCGCACGCTCAGGGTTCTCGCGCAGATTCAGCCGACCGGCGGCGGTTTCCTGGAAGCCACCCCGCTGACCAGTTTCGTCGTGATGAGCCTCGCGCCAATGGGATTGACCGGGCACCCGGTCGTCCGGGAGGGAGTCGCTTTCCTGCGACGCTCGGTGCGACCGGACGGAAGCTGGCCCATCGACACCAATCTTGCGACCTGGACCACGACCCTTTCGGTCAACGCCCTTTTGGAAAACTCGGATGAAACAAACCATCCGGCATCAACCGGGACCGGGGGGCCGGGATTGTCTCCCGAAGAACTGGACGTGATCCGAACCTGGATCCTGGAACAACAATACCTCGAGGAACACCCTTACACCCACGCCCCTCCCGGAGCCTGGGCGTGGACCGACCTGCCGGGAGGAGTGCCGGACGCCGATGACACCGCAGGCGCACTCCTGGCGCTCCGCCATCTGGCTGGAAGCAAAGCATCCAACCACGAGGCCGCCCTCCGGGGTGTCACCTGGCTCCTGAACATCCAGAATCGCGATGGAGGAATCCCAACCTTCTGCCGCGGATGGGGAGCGCTTCCGTTCGACCGAAGTTCTCCGGATCTGACCGCACACGCACTCCGGGCGTGGATGGCCTGGCGTCCGGAATGTCCGCCGCACCTGATCCGTCGGATCGATCGTGGGATTCGCAAAGCGACGGCCTACCTGTGCCGCACCCAGCGAGGCGACGGCTCCTGGATCCCACTCTGGTTCGGGAATCAGCATACCGCCGAAGATGAAAACCCGGTTTATGGAACCGCGCGAGTCTTGTGCGCACTTGCCGTGTTTGGGATCACGGACGACGCAAGAGGAAACTCGAATACGTCCCGGTTGTGGGTCGCGTCCGAAGAATCCGAACTTCGTAAAGCCACGCAGCGTGCCGCGAATTGGTTTGTCGCCTCCCAGCACACGGATGGAAGCTGGGGCGGTTCCGAACCAAGCGAAGCGTCGGTCGAGGAAACCGCACTGGCCGTGGAATCCCTGGCGGCAGTCCTGAAAGGAATCCCTGCAGGGAACCTGAGCGAAGAGACCCGATCCATGGAAACGGCACTGAAACGCGGTGCGGAATGGTTGATGGACCGTGTGGAACAGGGAACCTGGGAACAACCTTCACCGATCGGATTCTATTTCGCCAAACTCTGGTATTTCGAAAAACTGTATCCCGTATCGTTCACCGTCGCCGCCCTGAACCGCGTCAGCCCGGTGGCCTCGCGCATCGCGAACCGGAGTGACCCGGCGCTCTGACCCATTCGACGGCCCTCACTCACCTTCCGGCATTGCATCCGGATCCACCGCTCCGAGGAAACGCATGACCGTGTCTCCGTGCCGCATGAACTTGAACTCCTCCCAATAAACGAGCGGACTGAGCGTATCGCGTTTGGTGTGCCCAAGCACGAACCGGCCGCCAGGGTTCAGGAGGGTCGGGAGATGGGGATCATCCAGCAGCCGCTGGGCGAAGGAGGTGGATCGGGTTCCCACGTTCTTGTCCCCGTAAGGTGGATCGGCAAGGATGAGGTCGAACCGGCGTTGTGCTGCGGACAACTGTTGAATCGCCGTGAACGCGTCCTGGATCCGGAGCTCGAAGGTGTGTGGATCAATCCGTGTGAGCGCGAGGTTCGTACGGATCATCCGGGCCGGGCGTTCGGCCTTCTCGACGCAGACCGCGTGGATGGAACCCCGGCTGAGGCATTCGAGGCTGAGGGCGGCGGTACCGCCAAACAGCTCCAGGACCCGGGCACCGATGACACGCTCGCCAAGGCTGTTGAACACAGCCTGACGCACCAGGTCCGGGGTGGGCCGCACCTCGAGTCCCTTAGGGACCTTGAGGAGAGTGCCTCCCGCTGTTCCTCCAATGATTCGCATGGTCCGAGGATAAAAAAACGGCGGCCCGGATGCGAGCCGCCGTTTCTGAAAGGTGCGGGACTTAGATGCCCTTGCCGATGATGTACTTGAGCAGATCGCCGACGCGATTGCTGTAACCCCACTCGTTGTCGTACCAGCTGATCAGCTTGAAGAACCGGTTGTTCAGTTCGATGCCCGAGCCGGCGTCGTAGATCGAGGAGGCGGCAGAATGAATAAAATCACTGCTGACCACTTCGTCGTTCGTGTATTCAAGGATTCCCTTGAGGTAGGTCTCGCTGGCGTTCTTCAACGCGGCCGAAATCTCCCTGTAGCTGGTTTCCTTCACGGTGCGGACCGTGAGATCGACGCAGGAGACGGTGGGTGTCGGGACCCGGAAAGCCATGCCGGTCAGCTTGCCCTTGACCTCGGGGCAGACCAGACCCACGGCGCGCGCGGCACCGGTGGTTGAGGGAATGATGTTGATGGCGGCACTGCGGCCTCCCTTCCAATCCTTCCGGCTCGGACCATCGACCGTCTTCTGTGTGGCCGTGTAAGAATGAATGGTGGTCATGAGTCCTTCATCGACTCCGAAACCTTCCTTGAGCAGCACATGAACGACCGGTGCCAGGCAGTTGGTGGTGCAGGACGCGTTCGAAATGATGTGATGCGAGCTCGGGTCGTATTTCTCATGGTTGACCCCCATGACCACGGTGATGTCCTCGTCCTTGGCGGGAGCCGAGATGATCACCTTCTTTGCGCCGGCGGTGATATGGCCCTTGGCCTTTTCCGCCACTGTGAACAGACCGGTCGATTCGACCACGATATCCACTCCCAGTTCTTTCCAAGGCAAACCGCTCGGGTCCTTGGCGCTCACGACCCGAATATCGGCACCGTTGACCACCAGAATGTCGTCGTCGGCTTTGTCAGCGGAAGATTTTTTCGAGCCGACCTCGCCCTTGAATCGTCCCTGAATTGAGTCGTATTTCAGCAGGTATGCGAGGTTGTCCGCGGGGACGATATCACCCACTGCGACCACCTCGATCTCTTTACCCACCAATCCCTGTTCCACCATTGCCCGAAACACCAGTCGACCAATGCGTCCAAATCCGTTAATTGCTACTTTGATTGCCATACAAATTTCCTTTTTCGTTTTCGTTCCAAGAACCCCAAGTCAAGTCAATAGAGCGGGCATGTTAACGGCGTTCGATCCACCGTCAACGCTGAATTAAAGCGCGATCAGGCCAGATTCCTCCGGGCCACCCACCATCCCGCCACGGCACCCGCCAGGTGCCCTTCCCATGAGACCCGCCCTGCTTGGGGTAACACACCGTAAAAGATCCCGCCATACAAGACAACTACCGCGAGCGAGATGAATGCGGTGGTCCAGCTCCGCACCCACCACCCGGCACAAATCAGATAGACCGCGAGGCCGTAAATCAGCGAGCTCGCCCCGATATGAACCGCGCCGCCACGGCCGATCAGCCAGGTACCCAGGCCACTCGCAATCCAGATCGCGCACAGCGTCTGCATCGGCCTGTACCGGGGGTTCAGGAAGAGCGCGCTCAGCAGGAAGAAGAGCGGGGCGGCGTTGGCCAGCAAATGGGGCGCCCCGGCGTGCAGGAGCGGACTCAGCCCCACCCCCACCAGTCCGTGCAGCGTTCGGGGCGCGATTCCGAACCGATCCAGCCCGAGTTGAAACAAGAGGTCGAGCGCTTCCAGCAGGATCATCAGCCCCACCAAAGCCCCACTGCGGGAGACGGCCTGCGTTAAGGTCTGTTTTGCCAAAGTCCTTCGGTGTTTGATCGAAAAAAGCCTGAAGAACCGCGAATGGGCGGGGATCGTGCCCTCCGAACCAAGACGCAGAAACCGGTGGCTCAGCGCCGAGTGCCCCTGAGGGTTCGGGGCGGTTCGAAGCGAATCATGGTTTCCCCGGGTTTTACAAACCCGAGCTTTTCGCGAGCCACCCGTTCGACCGCTCTGGGATCGGTGCGCAACGCCATGACCTGTGCGTCGATCCGATGCGCCAGACGCTCTTCACGCTGGACTTCGGCTTCCAATCGCAGGATGCCTTTGCGCCATTCCTGATTGCTCTTGATGAGGGGAAGATACCAGACGCCAACACCGGAGACACATGCAAGGCAAAGCAGAACTCCGATGACACGGTTCAACCTGCCCCATATTCCGACGTCGACGTTCATGGTTCAGAATGAATCACGAATTGACCCCATTGAAAAGCACTGAGTTTGACCGATTATTTGAGCACCTTGTGCCACGATCGAAGCACGCCTTCTTTCGAAAACACGAGCCGCAAATAACGGTCCGGAGTCGGAGTGTCGGCATAATGCACCACCCACGGACTCCCGTAGTAACGAACGCCACCGACAGGACTGAAACTGCCGCGCGAATACCCCCTCACGGTGAGCCATTCAACCACGGTGGTTCCATCGGTCAGCTTGGCTTCCTTATCGGGCGGGCCAAAGTCCAGGATCGCCTGATCCATGGTGTAGTCACCCACACGATTGTCCCAATCAACGTTCGCCGTGGCGCACCCGACACCCGACAAAGTGATGAATAAAAGGCAGGAGCACCCAATCAACCGAAGCACCCAGGCATCAAGCGTCTTCATGGGCTCAGCATAGGCGCTCGCACCGCAAACGCAACGAAGAAACCACACATCCCGGCTCGTTCCGAGCACGTTTGAGCTTTGCAACGGCGCCTGGTTCGCTTAGAACGTCCGTTCCGCTCTTGCGGTTCTATTATGAAAAATCGAGTCGAGATCTATGATACGACCCTGCGCGACGGCAGCCAGGGTGAGGGTGTCAACTTTTCGGTGGCGGACAAGCTCCGCCTGGCGGAGCGGATTGACGCTTTCGGCATGCACTACATTGAGGGTGGCTGGCCGGGATCCAACCCCAAGGACATCGAGTTTTTCGCCCAGGCCAGGACCCGCAAATGGAAGCATGCCCGCGTGGCGGCATTTGGTTCGACCCGGCGCAAGAACGTCGCGGTGGCCGACGACCCGCAGGTGCGGCTGCTGCTGGAAGCGGAAACCCCGGTCGTGACGATCTTCGGCAAGACCTGGCTCCTCCACGTCAAGGAAGTCCTGCACACCTCGCCAGACGAGAACCTGGCCATGATCCGGGACACGATCCGGTTCCTGAAGTCCAAGGGGAAATTTGTCATTTACGACGCCGAGCACGCTTTCGACGGATACAAGAACGATCCCGAATACGCCATCGCCACCTGGCAGGCTGCCGAACAGGGGGGTGCGGACACCGTTGTGCTGTGCGACACGAATGGAGGATCTCTTCCGGAGGAGGTCAGCCGGATCACGCAATCGGCCGGCGAACACTTAAAAACCGCCCTCGGCATCCATACGCACAACGACATCGGGCTGGGAGTCGCAAACGCGCTGGCCGGCATTGCGGCGGGTGCCACCCAGGTTCAGGGAACCATCAACGGCTACGGCGAACGGACCGGGAACTGCAATCTCACCACCGTCATCCCCAACCTGGCGCTCAAGCTCAATCTCAAATGCCTGCCGGTTGCATCGATCCGCAAACTCAAGGAGCTTTCGCAATACGTCGATGAAATCGCCAACATCCGGCACGATCCCCGCCAGCCGTGGGTCGGCATCACCGCCTTCGCGCACAAGGGAGGCATGCATGTCAACGCGGTTCAAAAGGTGGCCCACAGCTTCGAACACGCCAGCCCGGAGGTGGTCGGCAACAGCCGACGCATCCTGATCAGCGATCTGGCGGGGCGCAGCAACATCGTCATGAAGGCGCATGAGCTGGGATTCAAGATCGGCAACGAGACCCCGGAACTCAAGGGGATCCTCGCCCGGATCAAGGAACTGGAACATGAGGGTTACGAATTCGAGGCCGCCGAAGGCTCCCTCGCCCTGCTGATCCGGAAGATTCTGAAACGCCAGGAACCCCCGTTCACCGTGGAAGGGTATCATGTCTCCATGCGACGGGACGGCCCCGTCTCGGTCTGCCAGGCAACCATCAAGGTGCAGGTGGACGGTCAGACGGCCCACACGGTCGCCGAAGGGGACGGCCCGGTGAACGCGCTGGACGGCGCGATGCGCCTTGCCCTGGTCGGGTTTTACCCGAAACTCAAGAACGTGAAGCTCACCGACTACAAGGTGCGGATTCTCGACACCTCAACGGGCACGGCAGCCAAGACCCGGGTACTCATTCAATCCACGGACGGAAAAGAGGAGTGGGGAACAGTGGGTGCCAGCGACAACATCATCGAAGCGAGCCTCCAGGCGCTGGTGGACAGCATGGAATACCGGTTGATGAAGAAATAGCGGGTCTGCGGACCCAGGATCCTTTTAACCACTCAACGCATGTCAGAGATTCCCAAAGCCTACGAGCCACAGTCCGTGGAGAAACAGTGGTATCAAACCTGGCTCGACCAGGGTGCTTTCGCCGCGAACCCCAAGTCCTCGAAACCGGCCTACTCCATCGTCATTCCGCCGCCCAATGTCACGGGCGTCCTGACGATGGGCCACGTGCTCAACAACACGATCCAGGACATCCTGGCCCGCAAAGCGCGCATGGAGGGATGCGAGGTCCTCTGGCTGCCCGGCACCGATCACGCCGGAATCGCCACCCAGACCGTGGTCGAGAAATCACTGAAGAAGGAGCGCGTGATCCGTCACAGGAATGATCTGGG
Source organism: Verrucomicrobiota bacterium (assembly GCA_021733945.1). Taxonomy (GTDB): domain Bacteria; phylum Verrucomicrobiota; class Verrucomicrobiia; order Limisphaerales; family SIBE01; genus JAIPJX01. The sequence goes on from JAIPJX010000029.1 coordinate 24,137, forward strand.
ACGGGACCGGTTCCTTGAAAAAGTCTGGGAATGGAAGGACAAACACGGTGGCATCATCATCGAACAGCTCAAACGCCTGGGTTGCACGTGCGATTGGTCCCGCGAGCGGTTCACGATGGACGAAGCGTACTCCCGCTGTGTCACACGGGTGTTCGTGGAACTCCATAAAAAAGGCCTGATCTACCGGGGCAAACGAATGGTGAACTGGTGCCCCGTCTCGCTGACCGCTCTTTCAGACGAAGAAGTGGTCATGAAGGAACAAAACGGGCTGCTTTACTATTTCAAGGTAGAGATCGCCGAGGAACCCGGAACATATCTGACCATTGCGACCACGCGGCCCGAGACCATTCCCGGAGACACGGCTGTGGCGGTGAACCCCAGGGACGAACGATACCGCCACCTGATTGGCAAGCACGTGTTGCGACCGCTCCCTTCAGAGCTCCCGCGCGAACAGAAACTCATCCCGATCATTGGGGACGACCATGTCGATTACGAATTCGGGACGGGTGTGCTCAAGGTCACACCGGCCAACGACCGCGCCGATTTCGACATCGGCCTCCGGCACAAACTGCCCGTGATCGATGTGCTCACGCCCGACGGAAGGATGAACGAACTCGCGGGTGCGGATCTTGCCGGTCTGGACCGGTTCGAGGCGCGCAAAACCGCGGCGGATCTTCTCAAATCACTCGGAGCCCACGTCAAGGACGAGCCGCACAAAAACAATGTCGGTTTCAGCGAACGGGCCGATGTCCCGATCGAACCGCGCCTCTCCGAACAGTGGTTCCTGAAATATCCATGCCAGGAAAAGGCGAGAACGGTCGTTTCCAGCGGGGAGCTGAAGTTCTTCCCTGAACGCTGGGCGAAGGTCTACGATCACTGGATGGAAAATCTCCAGGACTGGTGCATCTCCCGCCAGCTCTGGTGGGGTCACCGCATCCCGGTCTGGCGACACAAGGAGACCGGACAGATCCACTGCGAGGTCGATGCCCCGGAAAACGCGGAGGCCTGGGAACAGGACCCCGACGTGTTGGACACATGGTTCAGCTCCTGGCTTTGGCCGTTCGCCACGATGGGCTGGCCCGAGAAAACCGAAACGCTGCAGCGGTTTTATCCCACCACCGACCTGGTCACGGGCCCGGACATCATTTTCTTCTGGGTCGCCCGGATGATCATGGCCGGATACGAGTTCATGGGCGAACTGCCCTTTCGGAACGTCTATTTCACCGGAATCATCCGGGACAAACAGGGACGGAAGATGTCCAAGAGCCTGGGCAACTCGCCGGATCCGCTGGATCTGATTGCCCGGTATGGGGCGGATGCGTTGAGGTTCGGAGTGATGCGTTCGGCGCCCATTGGGCAGGACGTGCTCTACGACGAACAGCAGGTCGAACTGGGTCGCAACTTCTGCAACAAGCTCTGGAACGCGTGCCGGTTCCGTCAGATGCAGGGGGGTCAACTTGAAAACGAGATCGATCCGGCGCTGCTCACCAGCGACGATGTCTGGATTCTGAATCGATTGGACACGGCGATCCGTGAGATCCGGTCCGCGTTTGAGAACTACCGGTTCAGCGATGCCACTCAGACCCTGTACCGCTTTTTCTGGAGCGAATACTGCGACTGGTACGTCGAAGCGAGCAAGGCGGTGTTTCTATCCGAGAACGAAGCGCAGAAAGCCAACACACTGGCGGTCATCGATTTTCTGCTTTCCCATACCCTGCGCCTCTTTCATCCGTTTCTTCCATTCATCACGGAGGAACTCTGGCACGATCTCGGGTACAACGACGACCTTCCGGAGGATCAGGGTGGACGCTCGATTTCGCTTGCGCCGTGGCCCAAATCATTTGACGCGGATTTCCGGGCCCACTACCGGCTCGACCCGGCCATGGAGGCTTACGCGATCGCGAAATACGAACTGGTCACCCAGGGCCGCAGCCTGCGACAAACCGCCAACATTGCGTCCAACAAAAAGGTGCGTTTTGTTCTCAAGCCCAGGGAATCCCTCCCTCAGCACGAAACCGAAGTGCTGCGCATCCTGCTCAACGCGGAACCGCTCGAGGTGCTCCCGGATTTTGTTTCCGACAAAGGCACCCCCGTGGTGCATTCGGAATTCGGCGAACTCTATCTCCCGCTCGAAGGTTTGATTGATGTGGCGGCTGAAAAGACACGCCTCGAAAAACTTCTGCTCAAAACCGATGAAGAGATCGGAAAAGTGGAGCAAAAGCTGGGCAACCCCAACTTCTGCAACAAGGTCCCGCCCGCGGTGCTTGCGGAGCACCAGCAACGGCTGGTGGACTGGAAAGAAAAGCGGAAACAGATTCAGACGTCGATGGAGGCACTCTAGAGAGCCTGGATGCGCCCGGCATGCTCCAAGGGGCCTAGGGGTCCGTTAAAAAAGTAGGAGCCGACGTCAGGAGGCTCTAAAACAGCTAAAGAACCCCAAGGAATCAGAGTCTCGTGACCTCGTCTCCTACAAGATCTGGTGTTTTTTAACGGGCTGCTAGCGGGACACCATCCAGGCGATGCACGCCGTCTGCGCCAGGAAGACAGCCACCAGCATGCCCCAGGTCACGGCCTCACGGAGGGTGGACGGACGCATGCGGGTTTCCTCGAGAAGAAACTCAATCTTGAACCGTCCAAATTCCACCAGGTCTCCCAATTTCAGAACCGCCTGTTCCACGGCGGTTCCGTTGACATAGGTTGAGGCGTTTGGGAAAGCTCGAAGGGTAAATCCTGAATCCGCGTTGATCGCCACCTCAAAGTGACGATCCCACACACCCTGGTCTTCGAATCGAATCGATGCCGATGCAGACCGTCCCACGATGGCCGGGAACCCGGTCAACGGTCGTGCTTCTCCGGCCCCCGGGCCGGACACAATCCGAAACCGAACCATTAGAACACCCGGCGGGGGACGAATATCTTGTCGTCGGGATACACCGCAAGATCGAGTTCCGAGTGCTGGCGTGCCTTGTCACAGTTGATTTCGACGGGAGTTCTGGCACCGGCACGCAGCAACTGAACCCGCTTGATGTTTGCAAAATCGGTGAACCCACCCGCCGTGGCGATGGCCCGGAGGACCGTCATTCCCCCCATGTACACGTGACGGCTTTCGATCTTGACCTCACCCGAAACGTAGATGTATCGGATGTCCGCATTGACCGTCACGTTCAAACGGGTGAAGTATTGGGGCACATAACCCGCCGTGATTTCCCTTTGGAGTTCGCTCCGGGTCTTACCCGCCGCCTGCACGTCTCCGATGTACGGGAGCGTGATTTTGCCGTCCTCACGAATCCGGTCCTGCTGCCCGGCCGGAGGATCCGTGACTCCGGAGAAGTTAATCACCAGAGCATCACCCGGGTGCAGCAAATCGGATGACCCGTCAGACGTCGGGGGAAGCATGCCTTGATCCGCTCCGCCGGCCTGATTGCCTCCAGGTCCCGTGATGCAACCGGACAGACCCATTGCCAACAAGAGCAGGAATCCCAATAGAATCCCCGACATTTTATTCCGCCAAACCATCACACTTTTCATCACAATCAAACAACCGAGATTCGGTTCAATATTTCTTCTTGATTTCCACTCCGCCCCGTTCGCTCCGTTCACCCCGCGGTGCTGCGGCTTCGCCGTTGCTCTTCGGCGCCGGATCATCATCGTGCTTCGAGTAGTAATCGTAGTAATACCCGCTGTAGTAGTAGTAGTAGGAATCCTGGGAAATGTTGATGTTGTTCAGCACCACACCCATCAGATGCCCCCCGACCTTCTCCACCATCTGTTTGGCACGAATGGTCATTGCCTGCGGATACTTGCGGTACTGGATCACCAGAAGCGCCATGTCCACCGCACTCGCGAGCACCGACGCGTCACTCACACCCATGATGGGCGGGGAATCGAAAAACACAAAATCGTAGCGGGATTTGATGTCCTTCACGAAATCCTTCATCTGAGTCGAACTCAGGATGCCCAGCGAACTGCTCGGGAGCTTGCCGCTGGGAAGAAAGTGGAGCATGGGAACCTTGGTGGTTTGCACCACTTCTTCAAGCGTATTCTGCTTGAGAAGGAAATTCGTCAATCCCATCGAGTTGGACACACCGAGAATCTTGTGCAGGCTGGGACGCCGCAGATCGGAATCCACAATCAGCACCCGCTGCCCCTGTTGGGCAAAGATCGTTGCCAAGTTGAAGATCGTGGTCGACTTGCCCTCGCCCGCCCCGCCGCTGACCACCGTCAGTGAGTTCCAGGCAGGATCCTTTCGTGAAAACAGAATGTTGGTTCGAAGCACGCGATACGCTTCGGCGTGCGGACTGTCGGGTCCTTCATCGATGAGCGCTCCGACGTTCTGGGGAATGACCCCCATGACCGGGGCCTGCAGCGCCCGCTCCACATCGTCGATCGTCTTCACGCTGGTATCGAGATACTCGATGAAGAACGCGAGACCAAAACCCATCATCAAACCAACCACAACACCAAGAACGATGTTCAGGGGAACGTTGGGCCGCACCGGACGCACCCCGGGTTCAGCCGGGTCGATCACCTGAACGATGGAAGCCTTTGGAAGAGAGCCGTCGATCCTTTCCTGAACGATTCGCAGATTGATCGTTTCGTAAACCCTCTGCTGGGTCTCCATGTTACGCTTCGCGAGGAAATAGGGACGATAACTTTCGGTGAGATCGGCTTCCCTGACCTTGGCTTCTTCAACCTCGTTCTCGAGCGCCGCGATATTGGCGGCCTGGACGGCGGCCTGGACTTCCAAAGATTTCAGGATTCCTTTCACCCGAATGTCGATCTGCTCATTGAGATTCGAGGCGAGATTCTGGAGTTTCGTCAAGGCCGGATTGTCGGGACCCAGTTCACCCTCGCGAAGGGCCAGTTCGTTCTGTGTAGCCGAAAGCTTGCTTAACAAATCAAGAAGCTGCGCGTCCGGCTGCGTCGTCGGAAGTGCGCTGCGAAGCTCCTTCGGGCTGAGGGAACCCAGCTGTTTGAGCATGGTTTCGTAGCGGACCTGGAGGGCTTTTGCACTGATGCGATCCTGCTCGATCATCCGAATGACCTGCGGTTCAAGGGTGGAGACAAGGCCTCCGGCATCAATGTCCGCGATCTTGAGCTTCTTTCGCAAATTATCGACTTCCGCCTGAACCAGATCAACCTGATTGCTCTGCTTTTCGAGCTGCTGTTCGAGAATCAGGATGCTGGAATCCGAAGCACCTCCGGAACGGTTCAAACGATTGGTCTTGTAGTAGGCAGCGACACTGTTCGCGATCCGAGCCGCAAGCACAGGATCTTCATCAAACACGCGGATCTCGATCAAACTCGTGTTGCGGGTCTGACGCACATCAATAGCCTGCACCAAAAACGGATACACCTCCGCAGTGGTCAGATAGGCATCTGCCCCCATGCGTTCCCCAAACTTCGCCTTCAAGTCCAGACCCGGGTCATCGATCACCTCGTAAAGCACTTCCTTGGACTTGATCTTCTCGAACTCGGTCTGGATGAAGTAAGGATCGAATCCGGCTTCCTGCTGCACGCCCATGAGCAGTGGTGCAATGTCGGTGGAATCCTTTTTAACTTCGATACGGACCGTACTGGAGTACGATTGCGGGAGGAGAAACGTCACCGCCGTGGTTGTCAGCACCACGAGAAGAAATACCGCCAGGATCACCGTCTTTCGAATGCGGATGATCCGCCAGTAATCGAGGAAATGAAGTTTCGAATCCGACGTTGTTTGAGGTTTTGGCGCTTCCATGGGAAAAAAAAGGAGGCTAGAGCTTTACTTCCAGCCTCCCGACTAAGTCTCAAGGTATTTAACTAGTAACTCGCACGAATCCCGAGGTAAACCCTGTTTCGGCTGAAACTACGACCCGGAATATCGGAATCCAAATCATCGAAGTTGTAGCCTGCTTCAGCAGCCAGGAACTGGTTGATTTCGTAGGACAAATTTAATCCGGCGAGGAAGAAATTGTCGCTCCGCCCATCCGCTCCACCAGCCTGGAAATCCGCCATCTGATACTGGGCCAGCAGGCTGCCGCTCAACCGCGGAAGGATCTGATGGGTAACCTGACCATAGATTGTGGTGGCTTCCTGATCGAGGGTCGGGTTGCTGGCGTTGAAAAACGCTACGTCCGTCGACTGACGGGCATGACGCACACCCAACTGTGCCGAGGTATCCGCGCTGAACGCCTTGGTCACGCTCGCATCAATGTAGGGACTGACCTGCGAATCATCCTGGGAAGGCAATCCGTTTGCCCCCAACTGCGTGTTCAACTCGTCCCATTCGATGAACTGCGCACCCGCGCGGAGGGAGGCGCTGAACTGAGGGTCAAAGGTGTGATCGACACCCGCCATGATGTAGTGCGAACGGCTGTCACGAATGCTGCTCTGGAAAACGGACGCACCGGAGTAAAGACGGTTGCTGTCATCGTAGTTCACAATGCCGTACTGGTAACCCAGAATGGCGACCGTGGCGGGCTGCACCTGCCACCGCAGATCAATCGTCGGCAAATGCTCCGTCCGGTCCAACAACGCCGAAAGCGAGTTGCGGAACGAGGCATCGTCATCAAACCGATAGAACGTATTGCCGTATCCAACCGCGGTGCTCAGTTTCTCGCTCAACCCGGCGGTCAAATGCCCCCCGGCGCGGTTGCGGTAGTAACCCGTGTTGGTCCGGCGAATCACCGAAGTGCCACCCGCAGTAATTTCAGGCTCCCGCGAGTAAACAAAAGAATCACTCAGATCCAGCTTGTAATTCGGTGTAAACGTGTGATTGAGATTAAAATCGGCCTGATGGCTTTGGTCCGTGCGGTTGTTGGCGCGATCCTCGAAAAAGCGCATTCCGTAGGCGTAGCTCAGACCAATGTAGGTCTGCGGGAGCGTCCAATTCACCTTCGCCGAAGGGCTTACCTCGAACCCGAAGCTGTCAACCTTGCCAGGACCAGAGGGCTGGGTGGTATAGTTGTCATCGTAAAAGCCACGCAAAGTGGCAGCAACACTCCAGGGCTTCGTGGTCTGGAGTGAGCTGAGATTAGGTGCCGGGGCGTATTGTTCTGCCTGCAGATTCGCAGCGCCGAACGCAACCAAACCGACCGAAGTGATCATTTTTTTCATATCGCGAGTATCCTACTTATCTAGGTTTGCCCAAGAACCATATCCACCGAAAATCGACTCTTTTTACGTCTTGAGCAATTTGTTGTCAATGAGATTTCTTTTTAATTCAATCCTTCCTAAATGCTTACCGGGTGGACTCTTCCCATCGCACCCGATCTGATAGAAAAAGCAAGCCGTAACGTAGCATATTATCGGGTGCCTGCTTCAACGGGAATCCGGCCGGAACGTTCGTTCGGAGCATCGATTCCACCATAAACCGCCCCCAGTCATAGTCCTTGTCCCTTAACATTTCAGAGTAAAACCGGGCATCCGTCGTGATTGTCGTCAAGTATAGCCCATTGATCGGTCTCTGAAAATCGTTTATTGCGAAGAAATCGCTCTTGCCCGTGACCTTGTCCCCCTCGGGCGCACTGAGGGTCGTCCAGACACACTGCCGATCGCCGTACCAGGCGACCGCCCAAGGCATGTCACTCATCATCAATTCACTTTCCCCCATCCAATGAGAAACATCCTGGATGCCCGGCGGCCAGTAGGGCGGGTAGGCGAACGGGTGCCTTCGTGGAGGCAGCATGGCGAACACGAGCGGCAGGCACACGAGCAGGCAGAAGAAAGAGGTGATCGCGGTGCGCAACTGGGGAATCGGCAAGTCAATCTGGTCCAACAAGGTAAAATACATCGCCACCCCGAAGACAAAAACCATGGGTGCCAGCAGCACCAGCATGTTCTCGGAGTTCACAATGGGGGCTTCGTCGCTCAAATACGTTTTCCCCATCGCCTGGACCAGGACGAACACTCCCAAACTGACAAGCAGAAAGTAGCGAATCCGGTTCAACCCGCGCCCCTGAAACGGGATCAGCAAGCCTGCCAGAAAGAACGCGCTGGTCCAGTTGCCGGCAAAGGACGGGAGGTCCTTCTCAACGATCTGCGCGGTGTTCAGCATGAGTTTCCGGAAAATTACGTCCGAATCAACCCGACCCAGCTCCTGTTCAAATTCATTGGTCAGGAATCGTTCCAGCCGGTTTCCACGGAACGGATTGGTGGCCTGAACCGTCGCGTAACCGGCGGTACCGAACAAATTCCCGCTGAGCTGATGGTTCCGCACCAGCCACGGAGTGACGATCAGAAGCGCGACGGTGAGCACCAGAGCGGAACTTTGGATCCGTCGTGCCCCCATGAACAACAACAGAAACCCAAGAACAGGCAGGGTCAGCCAAAGAAACGAATATCGGGTCAAACCGCCGAGACCGAGCAATACTCCAGCCAGAACAGCCACCCCGAGAAACCAGGCAGGTTTTCGGACACCCACCGGAGCCACCCGGTCATCCTCTTCCTCCAGAGACTCCGCGAGTGTCTCCCCTTCCTCCAACTCACGTTGAGCGCCTTCCAGGGCCACCAGACACCAGATCAATCCCAGGAGGATCACCAGGAGCAGCATGGTCGAGAGACCCGAGACACTGAATCTCCAGAAGAGGTTGGTTCCAGCCATCACGACCGCCGAGACCCAGGCCACCGAAGCATCGAACAGGCGCTGGGCAATTTTAAAGGTCAGAAAGACGCCGGCAAAAAACAGGAGCTGATTAAATATCGCGATGACGATTTCCGGCTGATGCCACCAGAAGGTCGAACTCCGGGGGATGCCGTGGTGAAACGGCAGCGCCTTCATCAGGCCGGCCAGCACGACCGGGTAAACGGGCGGATTCGCCAGATCCGGGTGGGGTTCCCTGAGCACGGTCGCCCCCTCGCCACGCCGCTTCTGCAGCAGATGAATGCTGATGGGGCGGATGAAGTCCGTGGTATAGCCCTTCCCGTCGGCAATGTTGCGGGCCAACTGCGCGGCATCCATCGCCTCCTGCGTACTGAAAGCCTTGTATCCCCGGAGATCAAAGATGGCTGCCAGCACCATGTAGGCCAGGACCATGGCGGTGACCTTGACGTAACGGACCCCCTCACCAACCTCTAGTTTATGAATCCAATCCTGAATCCCTGGCATTTAATTAATTTCCTTCCAAATGATAGGCGTGCAGTTTGCGATGCAACGTCCTTCGACTGATTCCGATTTTCTTGGCAGCCAGGGTCCGATTCCCGTTGGCCTCTTCAAGCGCCCTGACCACCAGCTGTTTTTCGGCATCTTTGACGGTCAACGCCGTCTCAGGCAAGTCCAGTTTCACCGATGGCCCCCCAAATTCTCCCAGTCCTTCCCGGATATTGGGTGAAAGATCGCTCAGCTCGATTCGCTCGCTCTGGGCAAGCACCACCGCTCGTTCCACATCGCTGCGCAACTCCCGGACATTGCCCGGCCAGCGGTAATCCATCAGGGCGCGCAACGCTTCCGGTGAAAACTCCCGCACCGGCCTGCCGTGTTCGCGGGCGAACTGTTTGAGAAACGCCCGGGCCAAAAGCGGGACATCGGCCGATCGATCCCTCAAGGGCGGCATCCACACAGGCACCACCCGCAACCGAAAATAGAGATCCTCACGAAACGTGCCTTCCTTGACCAGCTCGGCGAGGTTCTTGTTGGTGGCCGCCACGACGCGGACATCGGCCACCATCGTTTTGCCGGAGCCAACCCTCTCAAAGGTGCGTTCACTCAGAAAGCGCAGGAGTTTCACCTGCACCGTGGCATCGATTTCGCCAATTTCATCCAGGAACAAAGTCCCCCCCTGGGCCTGTTCAAACCGCCCGATCCGCCGTTCATGAGCCCCCGTGAACGCTCCTTTTTCGTGCCCGAACAGCTCGCTCTCGAGCAGCGTCGGTGCCAGAGCGGCGCAGTGCACCGTCACCATCGGTTGCCGGGCGCGCGGGCTGAGCTGGTGAAGCGCCTTGGCAATCAGCTCCTTGCCGGTGCCACTCTCGCCCTGGATCAAGACCGTGACGTGCGTGGGTGCCACCTGCCGCACCAGCTCCAGCACACGATGGATCTCAACGGATTCACCGATGATGTTTTCCAGTCCAAACCGCTTGTCGAGACGCTGATTCAACGCCTCGTTTTCCGTTTCCAGCTTCTGCCTCCGAATCGCGCGCCCGATGCGCATTTCCAGCTCATCGATCTGCATCCGACCCTTGGCAATATAATCATCGGCCCCCTGCTTCATCGCCTCCACCGCCACATCCTCAGACCCGTAGGCGGTCATCAGGATCGACACCGGGGGTTTGGCAAGCGACTTGGCGCGCACGATCAGCTTCATGCCGTCCTCGGTTGGAAGCCGGAAATCGGTCAGCAACACGTCAAACTGCTCCCGCTCCAGCAGGTCCACGGCCGACGGCACGTCGTCCGCCACGTAGACGTCGTAACGATCCTCCAGCGCGGCCCGGAGACCATCGCGGGTCGGCTTTTCATCGTCCACAATCAGGAGCGTCGGTTTAATCATCTCGGCCAGCTTTCAACAACCGGGTTTCGCGTTCGGGCAAGGGAAGCCACATTCGGAACATCGTGCCGCGTCCCTCGCGACTGTCCAGCTCGATTCGCCCGTTGTGAGCGCGCATGATTCGCTGCACGATCATGAGTCCCAATCCGGAGCCCTTTTTCTTGGTCGTAAAGAACGGTTCAAAAATCCGATTCATTTGTTCCGGGGGAATGCCTCGTCCGGTGTCCGACAACCCCACCCACACCTCTTCCTCGGTGGCACCCGTTTCGATGGTCAACACCCCACCCTTGCCCATGGCCTGCATGGCGTTTCTGGCCAGATTCACCAGCGCCTGCTTGATCTGGGCCAGGTCGAACTGAGCCTCAGGCAACCGACCCGCCAGCTTCTTTTCAATGGTCTGGCCCCGGTTGTCGAACTCCGGTCGCAGCAGTTCGACCGTCTCCATCACCGCATCGTTCAATGAGACCCGACGCAACCGCGGAGGCACCGGTCGGATGGCCTGCAAAAACTGGGTGATGATGTAGTCCAATCGGCCGATCTCCCCCTTGGCCACCGCCAGGAATTCGTCCAACCGCCCGGCAATCTCCCCGGTTTCCTGCTTCACCTGGGTCAACCGCTCCTGAAACCGCGCCTTGGGCTCGTTTCTGGCCGCTTCCAGCTCCCTGGGCAGCAGCTTCAATTTCTTGATCTGACGTTCCATGAGCTGGAGATGGAGGCTGAGCGCATGGAGCGGGTTGCCAATTTCATGCGCCACACTCGCTGCGAGCAAGGTCAGCGCCTGGATCCGCTGGCTCTCGATTGCTTCGAAGGTCCTGGCCCGCGCCTCCGTGGCATCGTGAAAAATCAGCACCATGCCCGAGCTCCCGCTGGCCTCTCCGTCGAGCGGCGCGGTGTACAGCCGCAGAAACCGCTTGCTCGGATACGAGATCTCGAATTCGTGCCGAACCACTTTCTGTCCGCCCTTGCGATCAAAAGCCGACAGTTGTTTCCAATCAATCTGGGGCAGATGCTTCGACACCGACTGCCCCTCCACCGCCTTGCCCTCCAGCCCCAGAATCTCCGTCACCGCATGGTTGAAATAAAGAATCCGCCCGTCCTCGTCCACCACCAGCACGCCGTCTTCGATGGTATTGAACAGCGTTTCCAGGAAACTGCGCTCCCGGGCCAGACGCTGCACCACCGTTTGAAGTCCATCGGAGTCCAGCCGCCCAATGCGGCCAAGCACCTTGTCCAGAAAGTTCGATTTGCCGGATGACATGAAGCTCGGAAACGGCCACGGCTCAGGTATTGAGCCAGCCGCGTTTTTTGAAATACCAGTAGGTTGCCGATGTCGAGAGGGCGGTCACCAGTGCCGCAACCGAATAGCCGTGTTCCAACCTGAGCTCGGGAATCCCGGCAAAATTCATTCCATACCACGTCCCGATCATCATCAGCGGCGTCGTGATCACGGTGATCATGGTCAGCAGCTTGACCACCTCGCCGGTCTGATTCGAGGACATGTTCAGGTAGACCTGGAGGATTCCCGTCAGCGAGTCGGTGTAATTCTGCGCCAGTTCGGAGATGTGGAACAAACCGTCATACACGTTGCGGTAGTACGGCACCAGATGCGCCCGGATGAGCTTAAACTCTCCCAGTGCGAATCGTTCCAGCACCTCGCGCTGCGGCCCGATGATCTGCCTGAGGTGCCGCACCTCCTTTTTGACCTGGAGAATCTTGTTCAGCGTATCCTTGGTGGGGTTCTGGAGTGCCATCTCCTCCAGTTCGGCAATTTCCAGCGAAAGCTCGTTCAACGCCGGCTTGTAGTTCTCCACAATCGAATCCAGAAGGTTGTGCGCCACCCGATCCGGCGCACGGGCAATGTGCCCGGTCCCGTTCACGCACCGGTCTTCGGTAACGGTAATGCTTCGCAACGGCAGGTCGTGGTAGGTCACCAGAAAATTTTTCCCAAGAAAAAAATTAAGTTCACTCGTGGCGAACACCCCATCCTTGCGGCTGTAATCCACGGCATGGATCACCAGAAAGAGATAGGGCGCAAACCGGTCATCCTCCTTCGGGGAATACTCCTCCACCTTCGGGGAGGGGCTTTCCACAATACAGTCCTCAATGGAAAGAGGATGAAAATGAAACACTTCGTTCAACACAAACCGCCGTTCCTCCTCCGAAGGCGCCTCCAGATCAACCCACAAAAACAGATTCGTATCAGCCACCAGGGTCGGCATCAGAAACGTCGCTATGTCCTTGCTGTGCAAGCGGCCCTGCGTTGTGAATGCAAACGATCGAATCATCTCTCAGCCCCCCGTCCAGGCACCCAACCGCCCTACTCGGGAGACTCCCATACTCAGGCAGAATTCGGGCCAACGCAAGTGTGTTCACCGCCCTCCGGCACCCACAAGAGCTTGACGTTTTTGAATTTCGAGCCACATTACGCGGCTCGACAGATCGAGCACGGTTCATTTTGACCTATGGAGCACATTCGAAATATCGCCATCATCGCACACGTCGATCATGGCAAAACAACACTGGTGGATTGCTTGCTGAAGCAATCAGGCACCTTCCGCGCCAACCAAGCCATCTCTTCGGAGGATCGGATCATGGATTCGATGGATCTGGAGCGCGAACGGGGCATTACAATCAAAGCCAAAAACGCGGCATTCAAATACAAGAATTTCCACATCAACATCGTCGACACCCCTGGACACGCCGATTTCGGAGGCGAAGTCGAGCGGATCATGAACATGATCGACGGCGTACTGCTGGTGGTCGACGCAGCAGAGGGCCCGCAGGCCCAGACCCGCTTTGTACTCAAGAAAGCCCTGGAAGCCGGGGCCAAACCCATTGTCGTCATCAACAAGATCGACCGCGACAACGCCAACCCCCACAAGGTCCTGGATCTGGTGTTCGACCTGTTCGTGTCGCTTCACGCCACGGACGAACAACTCGATTTCCCGGTCGTTTACGCAAGCGCCAAGGAAGGGTTCGCCAAAATCGAAATGGAACATGCCAGCGGAACCATGGAACCGTTGTTCGAGGCAATCATGGAGCATATTCCGCCGCCGCGCGCCCATGCCGGAGCTGAATTCAAAATGATCGTGTCCAACCTCGATTACTCTGAATACCTCGGCCGAATCGCCTTTGGCAAAATTTACAGCGGCAAAATCATGGTCGGCGATCCCGCCGTCTGCATCCACGGCGATGGCAGCAAGGAAAAGGGAAAAGTCTCCGCCATCTTCCATTTCGAAGGGCTCAAACGGATCCAGATCGAAGAGGCCCACGCAGGCGATATTGTCGGCATCACCGGTTTCGAGGATGTATTCATCGGAGAAACCCTCACGGACACCGAAGATCGCGCCCCCCTGCCCTACGTGCCGATCGATCCGCCCACCATCCAGATGCAGTTCGCCGTGAATGACGGCCCCCTGGCTGGAACGGAAGGCAAACTGGTCACCGCCCGCCATATCCGCGAACGTCTGATCAAGGAAACCCGCACCAATGTCGCTCTCAAGGTGGAGGAAACCAGCGCACCCAATATCTTCAATGTCGCCGGCCGTGGCGAAATGCAGATCGCCATCCTGGTCGAACAGATGCGCCGCGAAGGCCACGAAGTGCTCGTCTCCCGTCCCGAGGTCATTTATCAGAAGAGCGAAACAGGCGAACTCCTGGAGCCCATCGAACGTTTGTTCGTTGAGATCCCCAAGGAGTCCATGGGTTCGGTCATGGAGAATCTGGCCAACCGCAAGGGCGAAATCACCAACATGGAACATCATGGCGATCAGATCAGCATCGAAGCTCTGATCCCCATGCGCGGGTTGATCGGTTTCGAAACGGATCTCGTCAACTTCACCCGCGGTCACGGTGTCATGAGCCATTTGTTCCACGAATACGGTCCGGACCGCGGCGAGATCCTCGCCCGCAAGAACGGATCGCTGGTCAGCATGGAAGACGGCGAAGCCACAGCCTACGCCCTCAACGCCATCCAGGAACGCGGACGTCTCATGATTGGACCCGGAGAACGCGCTTACAAGGGCATGATCGTCGGGGAAAACGCCCGCGAAAGCGACATCCCGGTCAACCCCTGCAAGGCCAAGCACCTCACCAACATGCGGTCCTCCGGAGACGGCAAGGGCATCCAGCTCGAACCACCGATGCGCATGTCTCTGGAACGTGCGCTGGAATACATCGGACCGGACGAATACGTCGAAGCCACTCCTTCAAGCCTCCGGCTTCGCAAGAAGATCCTGGACGAAAACGCCCGCAAACGCGCAGGCCAAAACAGGGTCGTCCGCGGCGTCGCTGCCTGAGCCATTGCCTGAAGCTCCGGAGCCCATCCGGATCGGGAGCCCCTCCCTTTCAAAGGCCTGGAAACGTCACCGTTTCCGGGCCTTTTTCGTTGTTTACCTCGCGAAAATCAAGGGAGTCCCGCCTGTCGCAGCGCGACAGGCACCACCCTCCTCCAAACTCCACCGTGCGCGGCAGCTGCCTCCGCCGAGAAACAATGTTGCGCCGAGATCGTTCACAGGGGCAGTCCCTTTGCAGCGAATGTTTGCTGTCGGGATGAATCCCGAGGCATGGCATCGGAATTACGACGGTGTTTTGGAGTGCGCGCACCAGAGCGCAGCGTCGACGCCGCTTTGGTCCTGCCCGAAGAGGCAAGCTCACTCCCCATCAGGATCCCATTCCGTTCAACTCCAAGCCGTGAGGAACCTCGGAATCCTCAACGAGGACGTCTCCGCCCCTGAAACGCATGGCTGTGCGCTTCGCCCTGCCAAAAAAGCGCTGAAGGACGACCGCAGACCAAGACGCTTCGTTCCGGTCGGTGTCCACCGGCGGGACCGAACCGTGCCGGTGTCCAAAATCCCGCTCGGCAAACCCGATCCTCTCTGATACAAGCGGGCGCATGAATTCAAAAACTCTCTCCCGCAGACAGGCCATAACCCTGACAGGATTGGGTGTCGGAGCCGCTCTGACCGCCAAACCGCACATCGCAACCGCCGCCGATGCCCCCGGGTCAGACCTCTCCAAAACCTTCTCCTTCTGCCTGAACACCGCAACGATCCGCGGACAAAAACTCGGCTTCGTCAAGGAAGTCGAAATCGCGGCCAAGGCCGGTTACCAGGGCATCGAACCATGGATCGGCACAATCCAGGAATACGTTGCCGCAGGCGGCACCCTCAAGGAGATGCGCACCCGCCTTTCCGATCTGGGCCTCACCGTCGAGAGCGCCATCGGGTTCCCCGCGTGGGTGGTGGACGACGACACACAACGGGCCAAGGGCCTCGAACAGGCAAAACGTGAGATGGACATCGTCGCACAACTGGGCGGCAAACGCCTCGCTGCCCCCCCCTCCGGAGCCACCAACGTGCCGGGCCTCGATCTGTTCAAGGCAGCAGACCGGTATCGCGCGCTGCTCGAAGCGGCCGACGGAATCGGAGTGGTGCCACAGCTCGAGCTTTGGGGATTTTCAAAAAACCTCAACCGCCTGGGAGAATGCGCCTTCGTGGCGATCGAAGCCGCCCATCCCAAGGCATGCGTGCTGGCCGACGTCTACCACATCTACAAGGGCGGTTCGGACTTTCAGGGACTCAGTCTCCTGGGTCGCGACGCCGTCCAGGTCATCCACCTGAACGACTACCCCGCTGAACCCACGCGCGAGAAAATCAACGACGGCGATCGTGTTTTTCCCGGCGACGGTGTGGGCAACGTGCCCCGGGTGCTTCAGGCCCTGCTCACCAACGGCGGACCGAAGGTGCTCTCCCTTGAAATCTTCAAAAAGGAATACTGGGAACAGGATGCGTTGTGGGTCGCCAGGACGGGCCTCGAAAAAATGAAAACCGTGGCACGGCAGACCCTCGAACTGCCAGCCGTCTGATACCGGCCGCCGGGACGGCTCGCGCCACCTTTCCCCCTCTCCCATTCCAAT
>JAIPJX010000030.1 GCA_021733945.1 Verrucomicrobiota bacterium
CCTGCAACCCGGCTCGCCGGGACGGTTCGCGCTACCCAAAAGCGGTAGAGGACTACCGCCGTCCAAGACGCTTCGCCTTGGTGGGGGGCGCGCACTCAACTTCGTTCGTCATCGACGAAGAATTCTGTCATGCACCCCCTGGTTTATCAACACCGCCCGAGCCGTCATCTGCGGGTTGCGCCCGGGACCGAACGACTTTAAGGTCTCTGCCTGGGCGCGCCCCTCGAACAGAAGGATGCGCCTGCGATCGCGGACCCGACGCGACGAGCAGGGTACCCTGCCAAATCAATCGTGAACACATCCACCGAAACCATTCCCCCGCCCCTTCCCGGGCCGGCATCCGTGAATCGCGCCCGCTGGGCGATCCACCTGGTCCTGCTGGCTCTCTACCCTCTCGCTCTGGGCCTGATCCCGCTGCTGGTCTCCAAGGGCCCAAGGGAAACGCTCCTGCCCAACACGTCGGGTGCCCTGCTGATCGGAATCGGATTTGAGCTGGGAATCTTCGGGGCCGTCTTCGGGATCGCGTGGCTTGCTTCCAGGGCGAATCCCGACCAGCTCTTTCTCCGGTGGCGCGGAGGTGTCATGCCCGTGCTGTGGGGACTGGTCTATTCGATCTGCCTGCGCCTGGGAGTCGCGATCATCCTCGGGGTCAGCGTGCTCGTCCTGACGCTGTCCGGTGTTGTCGATGCCGAAGCGCTCCAGTCGCTGCGACCGCAGACCGAAGCGGTGGTCGACATCAGCGCGCTGTTGGAGAATCCGCTCTACCTGCTGCTCAACCTGACGCTGGTCAGTTTTGTGATGGCCGGACTGCGGGAAGAACTCTGGCGGGCAGGCGTGATCGCGGCGCTGCTGGTCCTGATGCCAAAACAATTCCGCGGCTGGCTCGGAGGTATCGTGGCGGTGTTGATCGCGGCGGGTTTGTTCGGTCTCGGGCACCTTCCGCAGGGCTGGGGGGGAGTGGCACTGACCACACTTCTGGGGCTCGGCCTGGGCGCGATCATGCTCCGGCACCGATCAGTGTGGGAACCCGTGCTGGCGCACGGTTTTTTCGACGCCACCACGTTCGCGCTGCTCGCGTTCCTGGCGCGCTATTACCCGGACCTGATTTCAAACGTGCTCTCGAAGTAACGCCTCCATGCGGCGACAGGAACGATCCCAAAGTTGTGGATCCGCTCAATCTCCGTCCCCCGGGGAATCAGGGGGAACCGATTTCCTGAACCGGTCCTGAAGCATATCGACGAACACCCGAGCCTGGGGCACTCCGCGCCAGAGGGAAAACGCTCCATACAGGACCCCAGCCAAAAGGGCCGGACCAAACACCGCTCCGATTCTTCTCAAAACAGTCTTGTGCCCAACCCAGGATTCCCAGGTCATGCTCGCGCCCCACGCGCCCGCACCAGCCAGGGCACCGGCGGCGAGCATCGGCCACAGCTCCTTCCCGATCCCCGACAAGCCCAGGAACTTGAGTTTCTTGCGCAGCGCAAACAAAAGGAGGGAAACGTTCAGCACCGAACTCACCGTATTCGCCAAGCCAAGCCCGCCCTGGGCAAGAAAACCAACCAGCCAGAGGACCAGGACCACGTTGACGCCCAGACAAAAGCTGCTGATGATCATCGGCGTGCGGGTGTCGCCCAGGGCATAAAACGCACGCGCCAGGATGTTCACCGCAGAAAAGGCGATCAAACCCGGGGCCAGGCACGCAAGGGCAAACGCGGCGCGCCGGGTTGCAAACGGAGTGAACTGCCCGCCCTCGAACAACAAACGCACGATCGGTTCGGCCAGCACGATCAGAAGCACCGAAGCGATCAGGTTGGCAAACACCAGGTAACCCGCAGCCTCTCGCAGGGTTTCCCGAAACTCCGGGTAACGCTTTTCCGCCGCGAGCCCGGACAAGGTCGGCAGGAGAAACGTCGCCAGCGAAATCCCGATGATTCCCTGCGGAAACTCCATCAACCGGACCGCATAATCAAACGAAGCGACGATCTGCGGATTCACCATCCAGGCAATTCCCTGAGTGAGCACCACGTTCAACTGAAACGCCGCGACTCCCATCATTCCGGGAATCATTTTCCGACCCACCAACCGGACCGTTTCATTTCGAAACGGCGGGATCCACCGAAACCGGAATCCTTCCCGCCTCAGCATGGGCAGCTGGTAAAGCGCCTGGGCCAGGCCAGCCACGAGCACCGCAAACGCCAGGGCGAAGATCTGGTCTTCCAGAGTCTCCCCGTAGCGCGGCGCAATCAAAAGGACCGCCACGATGAGCGTCCCGTTCAACACCGTCGCCCCCAGTGCCGGCACAAAAAAATGGCCGCGCGCGTTCAGCATGCCCATGAAGGTCGCCGCCATGCAGACCATCAGCATGTATGGGAACATGACGCGCAGCAGCTCCAGCATCAGGCGCGTCTCGGCAGAGAACCATCGGGAAGCCGACACTTTCGGGGCCAGATTGACGAGAGCCGAAATCTGGTCTCCCGCGCCCACGACACCTCCGATCACCTCGGGAGTGTCAAACGCAAGGAGCGCCGAGATCCCGATCAGGACGATCGCGATCACACCGCTGGCCGCGATCACCAGGGCGGACAGCACCGCATTGGCCGAACGCCACATCTCCTCTTCGCCCGCCGTACGTTCCTTCTCCTTGAAGATGGGGATAAACGCCGCCGTCAGGGCACCCTCCCCGAGCAAGCGCCTGAAGAGGTTGGGAATCATGAACGCCAGCTTGAACGCGGCCGCCACCGGACCATCCCCCATAAACCGTGCGTACAAAATCTCGCGCAGCATTCCAAGCAGACGACTGGCCAGGGTGGCCGCACCCATCGCCCCGGAAGATTTCAGCATTTGTGACACAGAATTCAGATCCCTCGAAGAACCGGCGCCGGGTCAACCGGCGGCCAAACGTTTATTGCGATAGTGACTGACCCGAAACTCGGGTCGATCCATCACCTCCCTCACCAACTCGAAATCATTCTCAAACGGCGGGAAAACCGTGTCGCCTTCCACGGTTCGTTTCACCAGGGTGAGGTAGAGGTCGGAGCATCGGGCCAAGGCCTGCTGGTAGATTTGCGCGCCACCGCAGATGAAGAACTCCCTGGAATCCGAGATCGGATCAATCAGGTCGAGGTCCCCGGCGACCTGGGTGCCCGGAATATCCCGCACCGTCCTCGAGACCACGATGGTCAACCGGCCCGGCAGCGGGCGCCCGATCGATTCGAATGTTTTTCGTCCCATCACAAGAATGCCGCCCATGGTGGTTCGTTTGAACCACTGAAAATCCTCAGGCAAATGCCACGGGATCTGGTTGCCGCGTCCGATGACGCGGTTTTCAGACATGGCAGCGATGGCTTTGAAACATTTCATGTTCAGGCCGGACATCATTCCATCCTCCCCGCGAATGACAAACCCCAAAACCAGCAACATACCCTCGAAACAGAGGAAGATCGGAAAACCGGAAGCAAGGGGCGTTTGGACGGGAAAACACAATGGTTGGAATGCCATGGAGGTCCATTTCTCTGATTAGGTCCTTTCAGAAGCTTGGGCTGTACGCTTTATGTGCGCTTTCCGCGCATTGTTTCAGAGCAGTCGGCAAGAGACGCCAAGAGTCAGACAGCACACCCTTCAAATCGACCAGATTCCAGAAAAACCCGAAAAATCGACTGAAACGGGCATAAAACGCCGCTTTTAGGAGCGTGGTGGGTCGAATGGTGGTAGGAACAGGATTCGAACCTGTGAAGGCAAAGCCAGCAGATTTACAGTCTGCCCCCGTTGGCCACTTGGGTATCCTACCCCATTGCGGAATGGCAAATTAGGTTGGACTCCGCCTCTGTGTCAAGCGACTTATGTTTCGATATTGCAATTGGTTCGAGGAAGTTGCAGCGCACGAACAGGAGTCCGGGAGCCCCCCCCCCACTGCCAATGGTTTAGCGGAGATGTCCCTGTTGAGGATTTCGAGGTTCCTCATGGCTTGCCGTTGAACGGATTGGTGTCCTGATGGGAGTGAGTGGGTTTGCCCTTCGGGCAGGACCAGAGCGGCGTCGACGCTGCGCTCTGCCGCGCGCACTCCAAAACACCGTCGTTCTTCCGGTGCCATGAGTTGGAGTCCATCCCCATGGCAGACATCCGGGAGATCGCGGCAAGCCACTCAAAATCTAGAGCCCGTATCGCTGAAGGCGCCGATAGAATGCGCTCCGGCTCAACCCCAGGGATTCGGCTGCCTTGCTGGCATTGCCCTCAAATCGACTCATGGTTTTTCGGATCAGGAGCTGCTCCACTTCCTCGAGGCTCATGTCTTCCAAACGCCGTTCCTGCGCGTTCCGCACCTGATGCAAGCCAAGATCGGCCAATGTGATGTCCGGAGTGGACGTCATCAGGACGGCCCGCTCCATGACATGACTCAGCTCACGAATATTGCCGGGCCAGGGGTGCGACAGCAGCGCCTGGATGGCGGATTCGGCAATGCCACGCACGTTCCTGCGGTATCTCTGGCAGTGTTGACTGAGGAAATGACGGGCCAATACCGGAATGTCTTCCGGGCGTTCCCGGAGCGGGGGCAGATGGATCTCGATCGTGTTTAACCGGAAAAGCAGATCCTCCCGGAACCGGGACTGCTCCACCTCACTTTTTAAATCAGCGTTCGTCGCCGAAATGATGCGCACATCCACGCGGTGCGTCCTTGAGGAACCGACCCGCTCGAACTCGCCCGTTTCCAGCACCCTCAGCAGTTTGGGCTGCTGGCTCATGGGCACATTGGCGATTTCATCCAGGAAGAGCGTACCTCCGTCCGCCAACTCGAACCGCCCCACCCGATCGCTCTTGGCATCGGTGAACGCCCCCTTCACATGTCCAAAAAGTTCACTTTCAAAGACCCCTTCGGAAAGCCCACCCGTGTTGACCGTCACCATGGACGCCGCAGACCGGGACGAAAGACTGTGCAACGCGCGGGCGACCACCCCCTTGCCGGTGCCGTTCTGGCCCGTGATCAACACATTGGCATCCGATGGCCCCACCCGTTCCACCAAATCCAACACCGGTTTCATGGCCTTCGACTCGGCGATGAGCAACTCTCCGGAGTGTCCTCGGAGCAACCGGTTTTCTGCCTCCAACCGTTGCCCCTTGCGCAACGCCTGACTCAGCGCAATCTGCGTCTGGACAATCGACAACAGCCTTGGATTGTCCCACGGTTTCTGGACAAAATCCCTCGCGCCCCGCCGCATGGCAGCCACCGCCAGCTCCACGCTCCCCCAGGCCGTCATCACCACGATCGGCAGGGTGCCATCCAGAGCCTGCACCCGGTTCAACAAATCCAGGCCCTCTTCACCGGACGTGGTGTCCCTGGCATAGTTCAGATCCATGAGAAGCAGAGAAAAATCCTGCTCCCCCACCAACTCAAGCACACGCGCGGGATTGGCGGCCACCTCCGTCCGGTAGCCCTCCCCTTTGAACAGGAGCTTGAGCGCCTCTCGGACATCGGCCTGATCGTCTGCGATCAGGATCTGGGGCATCGATGCGTCTGCTTTTTTCATAGAATCCCGTACATTCCCGCAAATCCAAGATGTGAAAAACCGCTCCTGTCGGTGGCACGCACGATTCTCACCGGGCGGTTGCACCCCCCGGAGGGACCGCTTCAAAAACGGACTCTAAGAGGCGTCCCCCGAAAAGTCGACGCTACATTCTCCTTGCGTTTGGCGACGAAATGACGTATGGGTTAAGCCGTTCTCAGTACAAACCATTGATACAATTTAAAAACACACTATGAAAAAATTCTTACTCGCCCTGTCCGTGACCGGACTTTTTTTGGCCTCCACCACCGCAAGTTTCGCCGACGACGCCGAAAAAACGATCAAAGGCGAAGCCCAGTGCGCCAAGTGCTCGCTCAAGAAGGCTGACTCCTGCCAGAACGTGATTGTCACCAAACACGACGGCAAGGAAGTCATCTATTTCCTGAAAGATCACGAAGGCAAGGACGTGAACAAGAAGTTCCACAAGACCGTCTGCTCCGCGAAGAAAAAAGTGGAAGCCAAGGGAACCGTCTCCGAACACGACGGCAAGCACGAATTGACCATTGCGGCGATCAAAGTCGTCGAATAATTTTCGCACGAACGACCGTTTTCAAAACGCCGCCCTCATCGGGGCGGCGTTTTTGTTTTTTGAAGTCCAGGCACCGGGTTGCAATGCCGGTCTGGCAGGTCCATACTCCGGGAAGCAATGGACAGATCCCAAAGCAGTTTCCTTCTTGTTAAAGCAATGCTTCCGGCGAACCGAGCCCGATTCCCTTCGAACCACCCTTGATCCATGGCCACCATCGCAGTCATCGGCACCCTCGACACGAAGGGTGAGGAACACGAATTCGTGGCGGAGCTGATCCGCCGGCGAGGGCACGAAGCACTGCTCATTGATGTGGGCGCGCTCGAACCTCCAACCGTGCGGCCGGACATCTCCCGGGAGGAAGTGGCCCGCTCGGCGGCGATGGATCTGCCCGCCCTGGTGTCGCGAAAAGACCGCGGCGAAACGGTGGCTGCGATGTCCCAGGGAGCGGCACGCACCCTGTTGGATCTGGTGGCGCAAAAGCGGATTGACGGAGTGATTTCCCTGGGCGGAGGGGGCGGAACTGCGATTGCCACAACAGGCATGCGGGCGTTGCCCATCGGTTTCCCTAAACTGATGGTGTCCACGCTCGCCAGCGGAAACACGTCCCAGTATGTCGGGGTGAAGGACATCGTCATGTTTCCAAGCATCGTCGATGTTGCGGGTCTCAACCGGATCTCGCGAGAAATCCTGACCCGTGCGGCGGGAGCGATCTGCGGGATGGTGGAGACCGAGCCCGTGTCCTCGGACGACAAACCCATCATCGTGGCGAGCATGTTCGGGAACACGACGGACTGCGTCCAGGCGGCCAGAGGGCAGCTTGAGGCGGCAGGTTACGAAGTGCTGGTGTTCCATGCCACCGGGACCGGAGGCCGAACGATGGAGTCACTGGTGGAAACCGGCATGGTGAGCGGCGTGCTCGACATCACCACCACGGAATGGGCTGACGAACTGGTGGGCGGCGTATTGACGGCTGGTTCCCACCGTTTGGAAGCGGCCGCACGCAGCGGAGTACCGGCCATTGTCACTCCCGGCTGTCTGGACATGGCGAACTTCGGCCCTCCCGAAACCGTTCCCAACCGGTACAAGGACCGCTGCTTTTATCAGCACAACCCACAGGTGACCCTGATGCGCACCACAGCTGACGAATGCCGACGCCTTGGCGCGATTCTGGCGGACAAAGTCAATCTCTCCACAGGTCCGGTCACCGTGCTCCTTCCAATGCGGGCCATCAGCGTGATCAGTGCCCCGGGGCAATGTTTCCATGATCCGGCGGCGGACCTGGCCCTGTTCGACGCCATTCGTTCCGGACTGCGCAGCGGAATTCCACTGGTGCAGATCGACGCCGAGATCAACGATCCCGCATTCGCGCATGCATGCGTCAACGCGCTGCTTGGGAACATCGCGATGAAAACCGGCGGCTGAGGGTCTGAAACGAACCAGGGACGGAACCGGGGCTTCGGATTCAGGTGGATTGAGGCCTGTCAGCGGGGATCCGGCAATGGAGTGAGCACCGTCGGCGGGGGAGCCGGAGAGAGCACCTCCTTGATGGTTTTAATTGGCTGAAAAGGCAGGAGCAGAACTTGCGGAACGAAATGGGGCATGCTGCGGGGATCGTTCAGAGTTCCAGTCACACGAAATTCAAAAGCCTTGGTGAGCGGCCAAAACGCCATGGTCACCATCCGCCCCACCGCCCAGACATCGCGGAGAATTTCCGCTTTCATCTCGGCCTCCACAACTCCATCGAAGTCAACCTGCCCCGTATACCGCAGCCGGACTGCGGGAGAACGCACGGCAAGATCGCTGGTGCGGATGATGCTGTCGGTGATCCTGAACGTGGCCGTCGCAGCACTGGCCCGACTGCTGCCCAGTCCGGGTACGACCTTGTTCAGGAAGGGCGAGAACACTCCAACAATCGGGATGTCCCAAAGCGCGCCGTCCCGGATGGTGCCGTCGCCGAACCCATTCCAACTCCCCCAATCATCCGAGTTCGCCGAGGTGATGGCGAGTTTCCCATTTAACACACCCTCCAGGGGGCTGTTTGTGAGCATCAGATCCGTCATGAGCCGATGAAAATCCACGTCGGCAAAACGTCCCAGGAACTCGAAATTGGCGCCATCCCGGACCGAGAAGTCGAAACTGCCGCGCCAATCCAGGTTCCCCCCGTAAAACGAGGCCACCATGTTGGTGATCGAGAGCGATTTCGCCTTCCACCTCAGTTCCGCCGAGACATCCTCGAAATTCAGACGCCAGTAGTTGAACGCCCGGCCGCTGACCTTGAATTCGGCGTCCGCCACCCGTTCATCGCCCGCAGGGAACCGACCATTGGCGATGACCTTCGGCGGTGCCGCGAACTGGTAGGGCTCCAGTTGCTTTTGAACGCTTGGCCCGATCCAATGGGCAAGCACCTCCTTGTCCAGCGTGCTGATTCCGTTCGTGACATCAATCGTGCGCGCTTTCGGATCAAACACCACGAGATCCGCTGAGAACCGTTCATCGCCCCGTGCGGCAGCCACCTCCACCGCACGGATCACCGATCCGTCAAACGACACCAACGCGGAAACCGAATCGCAATTGGCATCGCGAAACAGAAACTTCTCCGCGGAAACGCGTACTTCAGCCCGAAGCTCCTTCAGATCAGGTCCGCGACCGTGCACCTCTCCAACAAGCAGGATCGGCCGACTGAACTGAAAAATCGCCAACGCATCCTTTCCCGCTTCCCCAAGCGCCGGAGTCAACGATTCAGGATCGAACCTGCCATCGACGGAAACCGAGAAATCGCCCGTCTGGAGATTGATGCTTCCGTCGAACCGCGATCCGCTGACGCCCTGGGAAATCGCCAGATTCGGAAGCCGCAAAACGCCCTCCTCGTAGAGAACCTCGGAATTGCACTCCGCAAATGCAACACCCCCAAACGAACCCGCGCCAATGGCAAACCGCCCCCGCAGACTGAGGGAACGCAGCAACTCAGCTCCGGCACTGTCCCCAGGCTCGGCAGGCAGCGTGAACCTGGCCGTGACGCCAAGACTCGGAGGAGTCTCCGTGGTGAAACGATCCAGCCAATCGCGCGTTTCAGGAGGCATCCAGACCAGGGCACGGTTCAACGCAACACCCGATTCGATCTCCACCTCCACCTGCCGGGTTTCCGGATCCAAACGCCCTTCGACCCTGAGAGCCGCTCCGGAATCCTCCCGATAGGTGAGGCCACAGTTCAGACCGGCCGTTCCCCAGGCACCGGAACATTCGATCGCGCCCAGCGACAGGACCGGCGTTGCCACTGTTTCGAATGCCCCCGTCCAGTCGAATCCCAGATGACGGAAAAAGGAATCCCCGGAAAGATCACTGATCCCGGCTGACTCATCGATCACAGGCCATTGGACCTTTCCCCTCAGGGCGAGCGCCCCGGACCTCACCATGCCCGCTCGCATCTCGAGGATTCTCAGTCGCCAATCGCCGCTCACAGCCGGAGGGTTCGATCTCGAATGGAACACCTCCGCGTCAAATGCCACCTGCGAGCCTTCCGCCTGGATTCCATCGCTCCCTTTTACCGATTGAACACCCAGATTCAGGTGGGTGACCGCCCGGAACAATTCATTGCTGGAACGGGAGGTGGTCCCCGAGAGTTTCACCCCAAGCAATCGAATCCCTCCGCCAAAAACCTCCTCCCCGTCCATCACCCAGTCGCAGCGGTTCAGAACGTTCGCAGCAACGTCCCAGGTCAAGTCGCCCCGCATGGCAACTCCGTCACACCGCGTCCCGCTCGCGACGGCATCCCGACACGCCAGATCGACCGTGAGGCGCGCCATGGCCACATTCGTGACTCCGGGCTGCAGGCGAACACCAACGGTCAAATCGCTCATCGCCCCCCACGTGCCGGCGGCTCTCGGAGAGGACAATTGAAGGCTCCCCTCTGTTTTCCCAAAATCGTGTGCATCCGCTGCAAATTGAATCGCCAATCGGGAGTCCTCCGAAAACCCGGCATGCTGAACCCACTCCACCCAGGCTCGTGCCTTGGACCAAACGTCCGATCCCGCGGCTGCCTCCCCCCCCGTTCCACTCCATCCACTCAGAGCGTTCGCGTTTTCGATGGTTCCGGTAATGGATGTTGGAATTCCGAGCACCACGGCCCCAAACTCCTGCAGATCCCACCGGTTGCCCGGCAGGAACCGCACCCCGGCATGGATGTCACCCACTTCAATCGCGCGCTCATCATCCCCGGGAACAGCCACGCTCAACGCCCCACCCAGAATACCGAACGAAAGCGGTTCGGCGCGCAACCGAAGGAGCGACGCAAACGCAAGACGAAATTCGGCCTCACGGACCGTGAATCGGGACAGATTCCCATTCCAGCGAAACTGCAAATCCTCCGTCACCCAGGTGCGAACACCGTTCAGTCGCACCCGGCCAAGTCTGACATTCAGCCCCTGCCTTGCAAGGGCCAGTTCCAGACGGGACCGCAGCACTTCCGGGATCCCGATTTGATTGAGGTAAAGTGTGCCCCCGCACAAGAACATCAGCGCGAATAAAACAAACACCCGACACCATCGCACGGCGCGCCTGGCACGGGAAACCTTCATGGGGACACGAGGGTTCATTCCGGTTTTACAGGCGGAAAGAAATCGCGTTTCAGGTAGGCCGCCAGCTCGTTTGGAAATACAAAAATCACCGGTTCCGCCTCCTCAAGGGTCACTGCCACATACGGTCCCCGCCCGGACTCTCTCCCGAACTCCAGCACCCGGGGAGTCTCCCCATTCTTAAACTCGATGATCATCCGTGCCGATGCCGCACCCAGCCCGTACGGAGCCAGACTTCCCCTGCCCTTGGCTTTCCAGGACACCGCACGGAGATCACCCACCCGGTGCATCACCTCTTCCATGCGGGCATTCAAAACGAGGTCTCCGGTCCAGACACCCTCTTCGGTGCGGTCCCAGACGTTGGTCGCACTTGCCTCTTCAACGATGCACCGCGCCACAGCCGCCGCGTCAAACCTCCATACCTGTTTGTCTCGAAGCTCGTATGCAGCCCGGGGCAACTGCAGCGTGTCGCCGTATGGAACGGTGTAGACG
The DNA here is from genome assembly GCA_021733945.1 of Verrucomicrobiota bacterium. GTDB lineage: Bacteria > Verrucomicrobiota > Verrucomicrobiia > Limisphaerales > SIBE01 > JAIPJX01. The sequence goes on from JAIPJX010000030.1 coordinate 11,151, forward strand.
GATGACTCTCCCTGGCACCTGGCAAATACCGTGTCCACGCGACCTCCGGCGATCTGGTTGCCGCTGAAATCAATCCGGGCGAGGAGCGTGTTGGTGGACACCTGGGAATCCTCCCTCGAAAAAAACGAATACCGGCGATCTGGCGTCTCCAACCCATAGGGTGCAAAATCATCCACGATATCCCTGGTGAATTCAACGATACGCAACCGGTTCACACTCTCGAACAAACTGCGAACCGCCTCCGGATCGGCTGCAGCCGCGAACGGCTCGACGATCCGCCAGGGTTTTCCGGGTTCCCGTTCCAACACAAACGGTTCGCGGGTCCGGACCTCGACCCGGTCGACTGCTGCCGGCGATACCGTGGCCAGGGAATGGTCGCGGTACGTCGTGTGAGGCCGACGCAGCATGTCGAGCAGCCCGGCCGACACAACCACGATGTTGGATCTGGACTGAAGCTGCGCGAACACCTGGCCCGGTTGGTTGGTCGGACTCCCCCCAAATTGAATTCCGAAGACCGGCACCCCCGCACGGGACAAACCCAACGAACTGGACGGAGCATCCAACCCGAAGGGTTCAAACGCAACGGCTGGATCATCCGTAACAAAACCCTCCACCCGTGCCGTGCGCAGCGTCTGAATCAGGGCGTTGACAGCAAACAGGTCGGCACGGGCGGCAATCGGCCGTGTCATCTTCCAGAGCTGTGTTTCCGGATCCACGACGAGCTCCAGAGCGCCGATCGGATTCGTGATGGTGACCTGATCGAACTCCAGGGTGCCGGAATCAAGCAGGGCCGTACTCCGCCAGCTGGTTGCGGCAACCGGCAGAAAATCGAGGATCGCATCGTTGACCACCTGAACTCCGGGCTCTCCACCGAGCCGTGAGTAAAGTTCCCCCTCCAACAAGGTTTCAGCGCCAATATCCAGTTGGATCGCACCTCCCGGAATCTCCAGGCTCACCGCCGCTGTGGGAGGCGCCAATCCGAAGGCGCCCAGACCATGCTCATCAGAATCATCCGAACCCAATGGCACCGAAGCCCGACGCTCCAGTTCCGAGACAACACCGAGGAACTGGCCAATGGCATTCTGACTTGCCGGGTAATCGGGCGAGGTTAATTTCCACAAGCCTTCCGATCGGACCGCACGAACCACGAAATTGCTGCCACGCACGCTGATCTCCGAAACCCCCGAGGCGTCCAAGCCGGGAAGCAGTTTTCCCATTGGAACCAAGGAGCCGGTCCGCACAAGCGGTGCCCGATCAGCAACGAAGACCAAACCCAGGAGTCCGATCGCCAGAGCCACCAGGAAAGTTGTACTGCGATTGTTCATGGTGCAATTCTCTAAAAACGACGTCGGTACCAAATCCAGCCGCCGAACAGGAAGACGCTGCCGGGAATCACGCCCAGGAAGAGCCATCGCACCGATCGCATCTGCGCCTGGGTCAGGGTCAGCGTGAACTCGCGAATCGCCTGCGGCCCGATGCCGCCCAAAAGAAGATCCCGGTCGAGCAGCCAGTTCACCGACAGGCGCGCGAAATCCGAATTCGCCAGCTGATCAATCAACTTGTTTCCCAGAAACAATGAATCCCCCACCACCACGATGCGGGTTCCAGGCAAACCGACGCCTGCCAACACACCACCCGGTCTCTCGATCGCCACCGCCGCCGGGAGACGGCCCTGCCGCTCGTGTTCCTTGCGCGGAGATACCGCGACACCCCCCTCGCCTGTGAACAAAAGTGGCGTCACCTTTGGCGGATTTGTGTCGGCGGAACCAGCCGCAATCAATTCCATGGACCGGGGAGCGACCATGTACAGCCGCGATCGACGAAGGGGTTTTACAATGGGATGATCACTGAACTCTCCGAGAATCGACACGCCCGGTTCGTCTGAATCGTTCTGGGCGCGGTCCACCAGATAGTTTCGCCCCACACGCACGCCCCAGTTTTCGAGCATTGCTTCCAGTCCGGTCGGCGGGCGGAACAAACTGCTGAAGGTGAACTGGGCCAACATCCGTCCACCGCGGCTGAGGTAGTTCTGAATGATGGCCACCTCGGCCGATGACAAGGGCGACGTGGGGTTCGCCACCACGAGCAGGCGGCAATCTGCCGGGATTGTATTCGAGTCGAGCACGAGGGTCTTGACCTTGAGGTTCAACTCCTCAAGGGAGTTTTTTAAATTCGAAAACCCCATTTGATCATCCGTGTCCTCGGGGTCCTGTTCACCATGACCCTGAAGACAGTAAACCGTCACAGGATCCGCATCGATCAAGCCAAACAACGCCGATGCAAAAAGCTGTTCCCCTTTGAAGGCAATGCGACGAATGGTCCGCTGCGTCAACATTTGCGAATAATCGTACTCCGACAGGTCGCGCGCGTAGACCACCCGGGTCCGGTCCTTCGAATGAAAAATCACCCGGTCGCCGGTGTCTGAAGGCAGCAGGTTCAGATCCGCGCGCACCTTCTCAGCGCGAGCCGGGAACCGAATATAATCGACATACTCAACCTGCAACCAGGCCGAACGCCGGACCATCCGTTCCAGCAGGCGACTCACCGAGCTGAAGGTCGGACTCCGCCGATCGAACAACACGGTCACCTCCACCCGGTTTGTAACCGCCCCCAAAACCCGCAGCGTGAGCGGTGCCAGGCTCGGATCGGATCCTCCGGCAACGTCCCAGGTCCGGTAGTGCCGGGCGGAGAGTATATTGACCGCCACGAGAACAACAACGGCGGCGAGGATGGATACGAGCACATTGGCTCCAATCCGCCAGCGTTGGGCGTTTGAAAAACTCAGTTGCGGTTCCTTGTTCATTCGATCATTTCCACCGTCTGAACTCCACGATCCGGGTCGTGAGAAACAGGAAAAACACCGTCAAACTTGCATACAAAACCATCGGCCGGGTGTCCATCGCACCACGGGCAAAGGCCTCCATGTGCTCGGTCATCGAGACGTATTGCAGCAGGTCGCCCGTCCAGCCCTCCGCCGGTGTTTCCATCAGCGAGCGCAGACTCAGAAGGAACAGCCCCAACCCCAGGCCGTAGGTGACCACGGCGGCAATCACCTGACTCCGAGCCAGCGCCGAGGCCAGGCATCCCATCGAGATAAAAACCGACCCTATCAGGAGCAATCCACCAAAGGTGCTGGCCAATGTCCGGATATTCAGGATCGAAGCATCGTTTGAAAACTGCGATACCACCACCAGATAGAACGCCAACGGAAGCCACGCGATCAGGTACACCAACTGCGAACCTGTGAATTTGGCAAGCACCACCTGCCAGTCATTGACCGGCGAGGTCATCAACGCCTCATACGTGCCCGCCGACCGCTCGAACGCAAACGTGCGCATGGTCATGACCGGTGCCGTCAGCAGCAGGATCATCCAGAAATAGACGGTGACAAAAAACTGTTCGGTGATGGGCGCGTCGGTCGGTTCCACATTCAGTTTGCCGAGGATGTCGACAAAGCTCAGGCCCACCAGGAACAGGACCATCGACACAAGCAGATAACCCGTGATCGAAACGAAATACGCGCCCAATTCGCGCCGCACCAGAACGAGGTAAGCTTGCATGTTACGATTGATCCTGTGAATGATCCCGGATCACGCGCACAAACGCGTCCTCCAAAGTCTGCCGGACCTGCGTCAACTCCCGCAACACCCAGCCCCGTTCGCGAGCCATCTCAAACAGGACCGGACGCAAATCGAACCCGGGCCGCACCTTCAACACGCAGCCAAGGTATCCCTCGCCGACGGGCTTCAAATCGAAATGCTCCAACCCTTCGATCGTCGCCAGGATTTCGCGAAGAGCGGACTCCGGTGCCGCCAGCTCCACGTGGATCTCCTTCCCTCCTCCCAGGCCATCCAGAAGGTTCTGCTTCGTGCCGGACGCCAGGACCTTTCCCTGATTGAGAATGATCACATGGCTGCACGTGATTTCAACTTCCGAGAGAATATGGGTTGAAAGCAGCACGGTGTAATTGCACCCCAAACTCAGGATCAATTCCCGAACCGAGCGGATCTGGTTCGGGTCCAGCCCAATGGTCGGCTCATCCAAAAGGATCAGCTCCGGCTTGGCCACCAACGCGTCCGCAAGACCAACACGCTGACGATAGCCCTTGGAAAGCTGGCCGATCACCCGGCGGTCAACGCCAATCAGGTCGCACTGATCCAGCACGGCAGCCACCCGATCCCGGATCTCGCGAGCCCCCATGCCTTTGAGTCGGGCTCGGAAGGTCAGGTAGTCTTTGACCCGCATGTCCAGATGCAGCGGATTGTTCTCCGGCATGTATCCGATTCGCTTCCGGACTTCCGCCGACTGATGAAAAACATCGAAGCCCGCCACCCGCACCGTGCCGTGGGTGCCGGGCATGTAACCGGAGAGAATCTTGAGAATCGTGCTCTTGCCGGCACCATTCGGTCCCAACAAACCAACGATCCCTCCCGCTGGAACCGTGAAAGAAACATCCCCCACAGCCGGGCATCCGGGATACTCCTTGCGAAGTCCGATGACTTCGATCATGGGAATAACGTCGGCAGACATCAATGCCCGGGTTGATGGCGGAGGCAATCCCTCGCGACAAGCGCACGGACGCCCCTGGAACCCAGCGTGCCCTGCAATTGAAAAATTCCTAACATCGTTGTATCGATCAGACGCGCAGCGCGCTCGGTTTGCTCAAAATTCGTCTGAGCCCTTATTGAACCACCACATCCCGGTCAATTGCCAACAACTGCAGGAACACCCCCCGGGTTCTTGGAACGATCAGGCTAAGCCGGACACGATCTCCGCTCTTCTTGAGGTTCAGCAAACGGGCCGCCTCGAGCACACTGGTCACCGCCTGACCATCGACACCGCGCACCACCTGCCCCTCAGCGAGCCCGGCAGTGTCTGCCGCGCCACCCGGCTCGACACCGGTCACAACCAGTCCTGAGACCGTCTGGTTGCCAAGGCGGGCTGCGAACTGCGGGGTCACCGGACCAAGGCTCGCGCCGAGTTTGGAACGGATCAGACTGTCGTTGAAAAAGGCACTCTCGGGGATCAACCGTACGGTCAATGTTCGATCGACTCCCTTGCGCCGGACCTTCACCCGCACCTCACTCCGCTGGCCGGCGGCGATCAATTCGCGGTTGAATTGAAGGATATTGCCCGGAGTAACGTCGTTGATCCCGGTAACGCGGTCACCCGGTTCCAGGTCGGCCAATTCAGCGGGGCTTTCTGGTTGCACCTCCAGGACGATCAGACCGCCATCGCGAACCTCAAACCGGGCACCGAACCAGAGTCCCTGAACCCGTTCGGGGGTGAACAACTCGTCAAGCGCCTCCAGGACACGCCGGATCGGAATGGCGAATCCGATTCCCTGGGCTTCGAGCACGACAGCGACGTTGAGACCAATCAATTCCCCACGGAGATTCACGAGCGGCCCTCCACTGTTGCCGGGGTTGATGGCCGCGTCGGTCTGAAGCCAGTCCTCAACAGCCAGGGATGAAGAGTCGTCCAGCGGTGGGCGCCGGGCCTTGGAACTGAGGATTCCACGGGCAACCGAACCACCCAACCCAAACGGATTCCCCAAAGCCAGGACGGTTTCTCCCAACAGCAAATCATCAGCCGCCGCAAAACGAACCGCTTGAAATTTCTCCTTCTCGCCTGCGACCAGTTTCAGAAGCGCCACATCCGTCTTGGTGGTACCCACCAGAGCCTGGGCTTCGAACACCCGACCGTCGGCAAGGGTGACCGTGATCCGGGTGGCTCGACGCACCACATGGAGGTTCGTCAGAATGTAGCCGTCCTCGTCGATGATGACACCCGAACCAAGGCTCTGCTTTGTATTCCGCCCCCATTGCTTTCCGAAGAAGTCCCTGAACATGTTTTGCAGCGGATCGTTCACCTGCACGAGGGTTTCCGTGCTGATGTTCACCACCGAGGGCATGATCGACTCAACCGCCCTCACCGTCGCATCCCGGCGCACGTCTCCGACCGCATCCGCAGCAAGTGTCAGATGGCCCGTCAGGAACAGCAGGCAGAGCAACACGCACAAGCGCCTCGGGACGCAATCCGCAGCACCCATCCCCCCGATCTGAATCCTAAAATCTCCAAAGTGAATTCTCATATCAACCAACAAACCAACAGCGCAATCATCCAGCCCTGCGGACTCCGCCGCAAGCCAGCACTCCAAGAAAGTCTTGACTTTGCAGAACCCGAAGCGCAAAAGCAACGACAAGGTGTCGTCTTTTCCATCCACGCTTTACGGGCGCTGGCGTAATCAAAGCCGCGCGGAATCTCTTTTTCAAGATCGACAAAAAAAACCGTTTCCCAACGAACACCTGCTCCAGCGAATCTGGCGGCACCAGAGAATCGAACGCGACAGTCTGGTTACAACCGCCGGTCACCCTTTGCGAATCCTGCACCCCGGATTTTGGAACCATGGCCCGGGCCCCGATTTCGAGCAGGCTGTGATCCAGATCGGCGACAATCCACCGATCACCGGAGACATCGAGATCGACATTCAACCCGGCAACTGGAGGGGACACGGCCATCATCTCAACGAGGCCTTTGACTCGGTCATCCTGCATGTCGTGTGGACCGAAGAATCCCAGTCACAACACGACATCCCGATGCTCGCGCTCGAGAGCTGTCTGGACACGCCGCTGGAGAGCCTTTACCGGGCTGTCGATGCATCGGGAGGGAAAAAAGGCCTCCTTTACCTGCTGGGCAGGTGCAACGAGCCGCTTCGGAATTTGTCGGAAGATGAACTGAAGGAACTCCTGCATCAGGCCGCCCAAGTGCGACTCGAGGCCAAGGCCTCGCGCTTTGAAGCCCGTGCACGGGCAACCGGCTGGGAACAGTCCCTCTGGGAAGGAGTGTTCGAGGCTCTCGGTTACCAACACAACACCTGGCCAATGCGCCGGATTGGCGAAATGCTCCCCCATCTGTTCGGCGACGACGAAGGCCTCGACTCTCCACTGGTGTATCAGGCCACGCTTCTCGGCATCAGCGGCCTGCTGCCTTCTCAGCTCGAAAGCGGCAAATCCCCGCGCAACAGCTACCTGCGGGCGATCTGGGATCTATGGTGGCGGAGACGCTCCCGACTGGCCCACCTGACACTCCCGGTTTCTTTGTGGCATCTTTCGGGCGTTCGCCCCGCCAACCATCCCCATAGCCGCCTGGCCCTCGCCGCCCATTGGCTCGCCACCGGCAACCTCGTGGAAAAGCTCGAATCCTGGTTCGTCTTCCCCCTACCCAACACCACCCTCCACGCGTCGCTTCACGAAATTCTCAGTTCCAATCGCGACGAATTCTGGCAGCGGCACCACACGCTGCGTTCGCGCCAGCTTCCCAAAATCAAACCGTTGATCGGAGCAGATCGCACAACCGATCTGGCGACCAACGTCATTCTGCCCTGGTTCTGGGCGCGCGCGTCCGTCGGCCACTCCACCGCGCTGCAACGGTTGGCGGAAACTCGGTATTTCGCATGGCCCAAGGCACAGGACAACGCAACCCTGCGCCTGGCCCGGGAACGTTTGTTTGGGCGCGATCGAATCCGCTGCATCTCGGGCGCAGCCGATCAACAAGCGATCCTGCAAATCGTCAAAGACTTTTGCAGTCTCTCAAACGCACTGTGCGAGGGATGCAGTTTCCCCATTCTGGCCCACCAGTATCAAACCGAACCGAAATAAGAGACGCACCCGCCAGAAAAACGGCCGGCCCTGCTTCCATCCCATCACTTGACCCGGTTGCTGCGCTCGCCCTGTGGGTCACAAAGCTCCAGAATCCAGGGTGCCGGCATTCACCAGATCCATCGTATCGTTTCCCATCTGCATGGCATAGATTCCCTGACCGGTCAGCCGCGTGACGATCGATTCTGGAATCGACCAACTCCCAAAAATCAGAATCAGCCTCTTGCTCTGGTGTTCAGGAAAATAGTCGAAAAATGTTCGCGCTTTTGATGCAAATTCGTCCGCGTATTCGAGAGAAGGCGTCGATTTGGCTTCACCCAGGATCACTGCGGTTTCCCCGATCACGATCGCATCGAACTCTCCCACTTTGGACCGATCTCCAGGCGAACGCCGACTGTGCCGAATCGAAAACTCCTCAACAGAACCAAACCCGAAATACTCAAGCGCCAATCGGGGAAGATTGGGAGCGAGAATGTCCTCGATGATCGTCCCCAGCTTGTTGGATAGGTCGCCCCATTTCTTGTTCATCTCCCTGCGGAAATCCCTCATCTCGTTCTTGAACGCGAGCATCTCATCCTTGAACGCACGCATCTCGTTCCTAAACGTGAGAGCGTTCTCCTCGATTCGAGTCATCCGAAGATCGGCCGCCTTGTGGCGTTCATCGGCCTGTCTGGTGAACACCTGCATTTCGGTAAGAAACCGGCCGAACAAATCCTCCAGCCGATCCACCCGATCTTCGATCGTTGCTTCCTTCACTGCGTAGCGACTTTAATCGATTCAGCGCGTTTCCGCAACTGCCCCATTGGAGTCGGAGCAACCGGACCGTCGGCCCGCCCGAATCCGGCACCCGGTCAAACCTCCTTCACCGTTCCCCAATAGACATCCAGCCGTTTCCTGAGAAACAGGCTCACCGCGCGCACCAACACTTTGGACTCATGCCCCTGACCTCGGACCACAATGTCCGGCAGCGACATGCCGGAACGGACGGGAAAACTCTCCTGGGCGATGATCGGACCTTCATCCAGATGCATGCTCACAAAGTGCGCGGTGGCTCCGACGATTTTGACCCCGTGTTCATACGCCTGGCGATAGGCCTGGGGCCCGGGAAAACTCGGGAGCAGGGACGGATGCACGTTGATGATTTTCTGCTTGTACCGCCACACGAAGTCCGGTGAAAGGATCTTCATGAAGCGAGCGAGCACAACAAAATCAATTTCATGCTGCTCGAGCACTCTCAACACCCGCGTCTCGGCCCGTTTCCGATCGGTCCATGGCACCTGAACAAAAGGCAGATCCCATTCCGCTGCCAGACTCTTCAGGTCCGGTCGGTTGCTCACCACAAGCCGCGGCTCGGCAAGGTTCAAGGCACCCTTTCGAAACGCCTCGGCCAGAGCCTTCAAACAGTGGGGCTCGCGCGTTACCAGGATGGCCGCGCGCTGTTTGCGATGGGGTTCAGTGAACAGAACACGAATCTCCATTCCCAACGAACGCCCCAACTCATCGAGTCCCTTGCGGATTCGCTCCGCGTCAAACGGATTCGATTTCCACGAAGCCTGCAGCGTCATGCTGAATCGACCCCGCGTCACCTGCTCCTCCAACGCCTCGATGTTTGCCCGCTGTTCAAACAGGTAGTTGGTCACCCTCGCAATCACACCCGTGCGATCACGCCCTATCACGGTTACAGTTCCGAATCGTTTCATTTCCCTTTTTTAATGTCTTTCAGGCGTTGAAATTCCGGCCTTTCGGAGTAATACGCATCCAGCGGATAACAACCACTGATTAAACCGTTGCGCGGTGCGGTCGTGCAATCGCTAAAAGTCCGACAGATCAGTTTTCTTTCCACCGACCCCTTGGCGACCGCATCGGCCAGAATCCACGGATACGAAAGCACCACCCGTCCCAGCCCCACCAGGTCGACCCAGCCGTTCCGGACCACAGCCTGCGCCACGTGCGGCAGGTATTCCTGCAGGTAGCTGTAAGCCGTGCCCACCAAAAGCAGGCCCTCCGGAGCCCGGGATTTAAGCTGGCGGACGGCCTGGATCTGCCGGGCCACCCCCACCAGCGGCTCTTCCGGAGGCAGGTATCCGTCGGAGGGCGGGTACGCTGCCGGCCGCTGGATATGCGGGTTGTAATAGGGTGAGCCCGCACTGACATTGAGAATCTTCACACCCAATCGGGCACAAAGCTCCACAAACTGCATCGGCTCCGAAAGGTCGGGTTCCACCGGATTGTCCGGGTTCACTCCGAAACCACACCAGTACGGCAGGCATCCGGTGTAATCCTCCGGAACCCCGGGCCCGGGTTTGCCAGGAGTCGACAACGCCGGATCCGGCCGGAACGGCACAAAATCAAACGCACTCAGGCGCACTCCAATGTCGATCCCGATTCCATCCCGTCGAATTCCCTCGATGATCTCGCGCAGGATCCTGGTTCGGTTCTCAAAGGAACCTCCGTATTTGCCGGGTCGCCTCCGGGCACTCAGAAACTCATGCAACAGGTATCCGTGGCAGTGCTTGATATCGACAAAATCCGCACCGGCCTCCCAGGCAATCCTGGCAGCGGCCACATACGCCCGGATCAACTCCTCGATTTCGTCGTCGCTGAAAACCTGCGCATCCTTCGTCACCCCGAACCGACGGTCGAGAATCGGATGACGGTAGGCAACGCGCGGTTCCATCCGGGTTTTATCCGTGGGTTTGCAGAACCGACCGGAATGAGTAAGCTGAAAACCGATCACCAAATCGTGGGATGATCCATACTTCTCCTCATGAGCCTTCACCAGGATGCCCCTGAGATTCGCAAGGTCGGCCTGGTTCTGTTCCACAATCACCAACTGGTTGGGGTTGGCCCGACCGTCGGGTCGCACCGCCATTGCTTCCCCGCCATAGATCAGTTTGGCACCACTCTCCCCGAACCGTTTCCAACGCCGCCTCACCTCCTCGGTCGCGCCGCCGGTGGACGTCCCATCCCATCCCTCCATGGGATGCACAGCGAACCGGTTCCCGATCCTCTTCCCGTTCACCAGAACGTTCGACACCGGTGCGGCCAGCGGCGATTCAGCCCCTTCCACCACCGTGTCCTCGCAGGGTAATTCGATGCCCAGCGAGGCGGTGTAGTTCCGAAATTCTTCGGCCGTACGGAGCGTGGGAATACGTTTTATCGGAGTCATAAAATCATCCAGACACAGGACTGTTTTGTTTCCCGGTGATCCCCGTCATCAGCGATTCCCGATTCCCGAGAAGAATGTCAGGTAACGATCCCCCTTGGCTTCGCGCAGAATCAGCAACGCAAGTTCCCGGGCATGGTAATCACCCCACATGGAACTTTCTCCGTTCGGCACCTTCTGGCCCGGGGCAATGCCGTCCCAGCCGTTCGGCCGGTGATAGATCGAATGCAGGATCAAACCCTGATGCCTCGATTGACACGAGAAATAGGGTTCCTCAAACACGGTTCTGGCAACCGTCAGACCCGCCTGACGATAGCGGTCGCCGCTTCGTGTGTCGCGTCTGGATGCAAGGTAATGGCCCAGGCGAATCAGGCCTTGCGCCGCAATCACTGCCGCCGAACTGTCCACGGGTTCCCAGGGGTTGAATGGATCAGAAGACCGTTTGAGATAATCTCCGAGCCGGCTCAGATTCGGGGCACCCGTGTCCCACATCGGAATGCCATCGGTGCAGGAGTGCTCGATATAAAAGTCGGCTGTGGCACGGGCGGCCCGGAGCATCAGGGCTCGAATCGAAACAGCGCCCGCGAACGGATTGGAGGCGCGCCGGGACTTCCCGAAGGGTTCCCGTCTGACCCCATTCCCGAATTCGCGCGCGCACAACTCGTTGATCTCTTCATCCGCCACCGTATCCAAAAACTCCAACTGCTCGGCAAATCCGAGAATCGCCCAGGCAAGCCCCCGGGTCCAGGTGCTGAACGGCGAATATCCCTGCTGCGTGTTGGGGCAGCGGTAGGAACCGTCGTTCAGGTTAAACAGGCTCTCGTGCGCGGTGCGTCCGGGCAGGTCGTAGGCATCGCGGCCCTCCCCGTAAAAAACTGCGTATTGCGCAGTGGCTTCACTGTGTTGGATCAGCCGGGATAAGAGCGAAATCCTCCGGTCGCGTTCCCCCATGAGTACGTGGCCCAGCCGATGCGCCAGGGCCAGAGATCGCAGGGAACGCATCGTGTCTACGAACAGGGAGTGCGGTCCGTTGAACGAATAAACATACCCACCGCCACCCGCGATCGGGGTCCATCGCGAGGCCTGCACCGCACCCGAAACCTTGAGAGCCAACTCATGGAACTGCAGCTCGCAGAGATTAAATGGAACCCGGCCTTCACCCATCATCCGGAGCAGATTCCCGTAGGTGGACACATTGTTGAACCCATGGTCGTGCACACCGGTGTGGGAAACGTGGGTGGCCATGAGCTGCACCGTCTTGGTCCGCGCGATGTCCAGAAATTTTTTCTCTCCAGAGGCCTCAAACTGCAGCACCGCGGATCCGAACTGAAATCCCTGGGTCCACTCGGTCCAACCAAGCGAGGTGTACCGGCCTTTCAGAGTAAATACCGGCGTTCCCTTGCGCGGGTTCCAGCTCTTTTCAATGCCTAGGATCTTCTCGCCGGATTTTTCGAAAAGCCGATGGATCTGAGGCAGCAATCGCTGCGGCCTGAGTTGGTTGTCAATTTTTAGTGCCATAACAATCTCGGAAAGCACCGGTCCAATCCGGTTCCGCAGCCTAGCGTACGGAACAGGCCCGGTTCAATCCGGATCAAGGCCCGGAGGCGCAGAATCCCGATGCCCCCCCCACGGACCCGCTTAACGACGTCCCCGGTACCGCCTCTCCCTCGCGCGCAAACCCAATTCGCACTTCCGGGACACCCCGTTGTCCCGGGCTCACAAACGCCTGAGGTGAAACCCCCCGTCCACATTGATCACTTCCCCCGTGCTGAAGGGCAGCAGATCCCCGGCAATCGCAACCACGGCCCGGCCGACGTCCTCGGGCGTGCCCCACCGCGCGATGGGAGTGAGGCCCTCGGCAATCAGTTGATCGTATTTCTCCTTCACCGAAGACGTCATGTCCGAAGCGATCACTCCGGGACAAATCTCGTACACATGGATGCCGTACTCGGCAAGGCGCGTCGCATAGACCTTGGTCATCATGCCCAGAGCCGCCTTCGCCATGCAGTAATCGCCCCGATTGACCGAGACGGTGTACGCACTCACCGACGAAATGGTGATGATCTTGGGCCGAGACACGATCTCAGGGCTCGCGGGCGCGCCCTCGGTGTCCGCCCCCGCGGATTGCACCTGCTCGATCATCCATCGGGATGCCTGTTGGGTCAAAAAATAGGGCCCCTTCAGGTTCACGGCCATCAACCGGTCGAAATTTTCCTCAGTCGCATCGAGAACATCGGCCCTGCCGATCGAGGTGATGCCCGCGTTGTTCACGAGCAGATCGAGTCTTCCATAGGTCGCCCGGACAAAGTCAAGCAAGGCGGCCCGATCGTCGGCGCTCGAGATGTCGCCCAGGCAGATTTCGGCTCGCACCGTTTTCCCGCCGGCTGCGCCCGCCGCGATGCAACGATCGGCAGTCTCCCGGGCCGCCTCAACGTTGGATGCGAAATTGATCACGAGATCCATCCCGGTTCCGGCCAGGGCGATCGCGATTCCACGCCCGATTCCACGGGAACTGCCGGTGATTAAAGCAACGCGATTCATAAGGTCGGGATCATAGCCCAAGGGCGGCCGGGAAACAAAGACGATTAAATTTTTGTAGTTTGCGCCATCCCGGTTAAGCTGCGCCGGTGGGCAGTTTGTCAGACACCAAGCAGACGTTCTTTTACGAACGATGGCGGGCGGTGAGCAGCGGCGTGCTGGAAACAGCGGCGACCATGTTCCTGCTCCTGATTGCCGTGCGCTGTTTCGAGGCGGGCACCACCGCCAAAGCGTTCGTGGCAAGCGCAGGCAGTTTCGGCCTCATGCTCACTTCAATCGCCCCGCTGTTGCCCGAAATCCGCTTTGGCAGATCCGGGCGATCAGCAACTCCACTCGTGGAGGAAATCCCGGAATGAAACCCATGCTCTCACTCGAAGAAGCCCAACAACGCATTCTCTCCACCGTGCGCCCCCTCCCACCGGCCGACCTGCCACTCGCGCAGAGCGCCGGGCGCTTCCTGGCAACCTCCGTTTCCTCTCCCATCAACCTGCCGCCCTTTGACAATTCCGCGATGGACGGCTACGCGGTGATCGCCGCCGACATCGCTTCGGCATCGGAGACCACTCCAACGCCCCTGCGGTTGATCGGCAAAACCGCCGCAGGTGCCGTCTTCCAAGGCGAGGTCACCCCGGGCACCTGCGTCCGGCTGTTCACCGGTTCCCCGCTGCCGTCCGGAGCGGACGCCGTGGTGATGCAGGAAGACACCACAGTCGACCCCGCCCATCCGGAACTCATCCACGTCCGCGACCGCGCGCGACCCTGGGAGAATGTTCGGTTGAAGGGCGAGGATGTCAAAAGCGGCAGCGCCATCGCGCAAATCGGGGACCGACTGACCTTCGGCAGGCTCAGCCTCCTGGCAGCGACCGGATTCGCCAACGCGCACGTGCACCGCGCTCCCACCGTCGCCCTGATCGCAACCGGAAGCGAACTTCGCGAGGGCGGCCAGGATCTGCAACCGGGACAGATCTTCGAAAGCAATCGCATCGGCCTCAGCGCGCTCGTCGCGGCAGCCGGAGCCACGGCGAACATTCATGCCATCGTGCCCGACTCCCTCGAAGCCACCGAGAGGGCCCTGGGCACCGCCCTGGAGTCCAGCGATCTCGTGATCACCTCGGGGGGCGTATCCGTTGGAGAGTTTGACCACGTCAAGCAGGCTTTCGAAAATCTGGGCGGAACCCTCGACTTCTGGCGCGTCGCAATCCGCCCCGGAAAACCGTTCGTATTTGGACGGTGCCATAACAAATACCTCTTCGGGCTGCCCGGGAATCCCGTGTCCGCCATGGTTACCTTCCTCCTGTTGGCAAGACCAGCCCTTCTGAAGATGCAGGGGGCCCGGGAGTTCGGACTGCGCTCACAACCCGGTTTACTGACAACGGAGATCATCAACCGGGGAGATCGGAGACATTTTGTTCGGGTGACCCTTCAGGACGACGGAACCGTTGTTTCAGCGGGGCTGCAGGGATCGCATGCGCTGAGCTCGCTTGCAACCGCCAACGGAATGATCGATACCCCGCCGAAGAGTGGTTTCCGCCCGGGTGAAACGGTTCAGATCCTGAGATGGGATTAAGCCTGCTTCAGCCCACTTTCGGCCCATGAGTGAGGCAGCCCTGCAAACCGGGTGCGGCTCACCTCACATCCCTCATCTGCAACGAGCAGATCAGAATCGTCGGCGCGGCATCTCCAACACGGTCGGACGCTCCTGAAAGACGGGTGCGGAGGGCACCGATATCATTGCAGGCGAAAGACTCGCCTTCTGTGCCGCCCGGGAATTGAATGAGTTGAAGAAACCCGAATCCGAAACCGGACTCCGCGCGCCAGAACCAAACGGATCCAGCGAGGAAGGAGTTTTCCCGGAAATCCCCATCTGTTCCATGGATTGTCCCAGCACCGGGTTCAGTTCGCGTCGGGTGGTGTCCGGCTGCGCGTTGAGAACACTGCGCAATTGATCAGAAAACAAGCTCGGCTGCACCCCCAACATCTCATTAAATTCCGAGAGTCGCTGTTCCTGATCCTTGGTCCCGCCGAACCGGCCCATCTGGGAGGATTCGAACGATTTCGTAAAATCTCCCATTGCAAACGGATCCTGAACAACTCCGCGGGTGCTGGCTGAAAAAACGTCGTTGCTCTGTTTCGGGGCAAGATAGCTTCCCATGTTCAGTTCATTGGATTGACGATCCCGCCGTTCCCTTAAAAACGATCGCTCCTGATCGACCTCAAAGGGTGTGTTCGCTTCGGTCCGGGGCTTTGCGGCCTTCGCAGCTTCGTTTTCCGATTTTCGATACCCGTCCTCGAGCCAGTTCTTGCCATTCCCCCACCCATTGGAATCCTTGCTCTTTCCGAAATCCGAGTCTGATCCCTCCCCGTTCGCGCCCTTTCCAGCTTTGTCGTTCCGAACACCAAAGATTTTCTCCAAAGCAGCACTCTGATCGAGCTTCCCGTCCGCATCAAACATCCAACTGTTGTCCTCCTCCTGCTTTGGACGGGTTCGCGAGGACGTAACGGGCGGAGGCAAACTCGGCACCAACGACCCCCCACCGCCCGATCCCCGCGACTTCATAAAATCGAGCGGATCCGAATAGAGCCCACTCTTGAGGCTCTCATCGGATTGACTGCCCTTGGAGGTTCGGCCGGAAATCTGAATCTTCTCACCACCCAGACTCTGGAGAGGCTGCGCGAGCACGAAAAAAGCGACCACCCCCACGGGCAACCACCTCAATCCTTTTATGTAGCATGAGCACACCATCGAACCAATATCCTTAAGGCAAATCGAAAAATTCGTCAAACCATTCCCACGGCAACCCGCTCACAATCGTTCAACAACCACATTGGAGTCATTGACCCGCGAGAAAACGATTTCGTTCAGCCAAAACTTGACAAATTAACTTTGTGACACAAAGTAACCCCAATGGAATCGAACTGGGCCTCCGAGCATCTCACAGTCATTCGGACTCTCATGGAACGGGCGGCAATCTACCGCAGGGCCTTGGCTCCGATCATGTTGCAACTCGGCGCACTTGGAGTCCTCGCCTCCGCCGCCGGGCTCGGGTTCGGCATCGATTCCGTCCGTGGATTCGGTGTTTACTGGATCGTGGTGAGTGTGCTTGGCATCACGGCTGCCTATCTCAAAGTCCGCCGACAAGCTCTCAGCGCCGCCGAACCGTTCTGGTCTCCCCCCACCAGGCGGGTCACCCAGGCGGTGCTGCCCCCTCTCTTCGTCGGCCTGGTCGCCACCATCCTCATTATCGCCGCACCTGCCGGAGCCCCCGAACAATTTGTCTGGATCCCCGCCATCTGGATGGTGCTCTACGGGTGCGCCATTCATGCCGCAGGTTTTTTCATGCCCCGGGGCATAAAGCTCTTTGGATGGGGTTTCATTGTTTGCGGCTGCACCGTGGCCGTGCCTCTGGCGACCGGAGACACCGCGCCCTCGGCTCAAACCGCGCACCTGGTCATGGGCGCGTTCTTTGGTGGACTCCACCTGGCCTATGGAGTCTATCTCTATTTTACAGAACGGAAGAATGAGGCGTGAACCCGGAACCATTCCTCAATCTCGACCGGATCATCCACGAAAAAGGGCGGATGGCCATCTTGTCCCTGCTGGCTGCATCCCCCGATCTTTCGTTCACGGAAATCCGGGACACACTTAAAATGACGGACGGCAATGTGTCGGTGCATCTGCGAACACTCCAGGAGGCGGGATACATCACCGCCACCAAGAGTCTCAACAACAAGAAACCGCTCACCACTTATCTGTTCACGGACACCGGCCGGACTGCGTTCGAGAACTACATCGGGCTGCTGGCGGAGATCGTTGCACAAAACACCCGGTAACCCGGCAGAATCCCCAAGGAAACAGAACGTATGAAAATAATTCGAGCTCAACATCTCGGAATGTGCTTCGGAGTCCGCGATGCGATCGCACTGGCGCAGGACACCGCCCGGACAAAACCACTGACAATTCTCGGCGAACTGGTTCACAACGCCACCGTGCTTTCGGACCTGCGATCCAGCGGAATCCAGATTGAACAGGACATCGAGAACGTGACCACGCAGGCGGCCATGGTGACCGCCCACGGCGCTTCCCGCACAGCGCTGCGCCGGGCCCGGGAACGGGGCCTGCATGTCATCGAAGCCACCTGCCCGCTGGTCCACTTCGCTCACCGCGCCGTCACCCAGCTGATCCGGGAAGGGTTTCATCCGGTCATCGTCGGTCGCCGGGATCACGTCGAGGTGCGGGGCATCACCGAGGACCTGGAGACCTGCGACGTCGTGCTCACCCCGGCGGACATTGAGCAGGTACTGGAGCGCCCCCGGTTCGGCGTGGTGGCCCAGACCACACAACCACTCCCTCACGTCCGGGCCATGGCCAGGGCGCTGCAGAACCGATTTCCGCAAAGCGAAGTCCACCTGATCGACACCGTCTGTCAACCCACCAAACAACGCCAAACTGCAGCCGCCGAAATGGCCCGGGCATCGGATGTCGTGATCGTGGTGGGGGGGGCCAACAGCAACAACACTCATCAACTGGTTGCAACCTGCCGAGCCAATTGCAGCCGGGTCCACCATGTACAAACCGCCGAACAACTGCGGCGCGAGTGGTTTGAGAATGCCGACACGGTGGGATTAACCGCGGGCACGTCAACGCCGGACTCGCTGATCGACGCGGTGGAACATCACATCACAGCGATGGCTCGCGCCAGCGAAAGCAACGCTACCGTTGCGGCGAACGGTCTGGATTCCGAACAGGAAAGGCCGAAGCTGGCAGATCGAGAAAAACTTCCGTCGCGTCTCCAGCACAGCTACCGAACAGCCCACGCGGGCTGCCAACCACAGACGGGCAAGACCTCCGCAGGCACAAGCGACCGCGCACCGAAGGCTGTTTTCAGCTGATGGTCTGCGTGATTGATTATTCACGCGGCTGGGTTAGCCTTCAGAAATGGAAAAAGTGATTTCAGTAAAGCTCGCGCGGGATTGTGATGCCATCCAGATCCCTGCCGGCAATCCCGTCGTCCTGACAGCCGGCACTCCGGTCGATGTCATTCAGACGCTCGGGGGCAATTACACCGTCCAGGCGATGGGCAGCCTGATCCGGATCTCCAGCAAGGACGCGGACGCGCTGGGACTTGAAGCCAGCACGGGATCGGAACCCGGCACGGTTCCCGTGGCAGCCCCCACCGGACCACTTGAGGAATCAGCGGTGTGGGGGGTGTTGAAGAGCTGCTACGACCCCGAGATCCCGGTCAACATCGTCGATCTCGGTCTCATCTACGATCTTCACCTGGAACCCGCCGCCTCGGGTTTAAGCAATGTATCGGTAAAAATGACCCTCACCGCACCGGGTTGCGGCATGGGAGCGACCATCGCAGGAGATGCGCAACAGAAAATCCTGGACCTGCCGGGCGTGGCCGACGCCAGTGTTGAAATCGTCTGGGACCCGCCGTGGCACCAATCGATGATCACCGCGGCCGGCCGGGAAAAGCTCGGGCTGGACGACTGACCCACGAAAAACACAATTCCGCTGAGATTGTCTTTGACAATACCGGGCAGCTCATTAGATTTCAAAGTTCCTTGCACAGGCTGGGGTCGTAGCTCAGTTGGTAGAGCACCACAATGGCATTGTGGGGGTCAGGGGTTCGAATCCCCTCGGCTCCACCAGCCTGACATGCAAGCATTTACAGATTTCCCCCGTTCGAGTTACACCCAAAAGTTACACGTTTTCCACCCGTGTCATGGATGTTTGAGCCTGTTATCGATGTGTTTTCAATCATCGGTGCCCGGGGGGCTCAATCGATCCGCTGAGAGGCAGACTCACCCTCCCCCTCCCTCCGGATGCCAGCCTTCGTCCATTCGACCGCACTCCAGCCGCGATCCGATTCAGCTCGAACTGCCCGACGGTCACGAACCTTTCCCGAGAAATGAGGCCAAAGGGGCACTGCAGGCCAATGAATCGCGGGCGGAGCAACTCGGCAGGCAGTCCACTTTTCTGCTCGACAGGGTGCTCGCCGACATCGCGGATGCCCATTCCGCAATGAGTGCGACCGGGATGAAACTTGACCTCTCAAGGGAAAACCAGCAGGTGGCAATCGAGCTGAGGGAGATCGAAGCCCATCGTTTTCAACTGGGGGCAGTGGATCTTTTTAAGCTTCAGATTCTGGAACAAACGGCTTTCAAGGCTGAGCAGGACTATCATCAGGCGCAGTATGACGTCTTTCGCAGTCTGGTGAATTTTCTCGTTGCCGCCGCGGTGGATTTTCGGCCATCGCCCAGACCCGGTTCGGATGGTTTGTTGCCGGAGCCATTGCAGGCCCTGATCACCTCGCTTGGTCTGCAGGTAGTCCTGACTCCTGGACGGAGGGGCGGTCCCCGGATTGTTTTTCCCCGTCAGCCAGGAAACCCACCCGCCTGCACTGCGATCGTGGATCCCGGCAGAACCCTTCCCTGATCGATCAGTGCGGCCCAAGAAAGTTCACTGCACGCAGGATTCGTCCGGCCAAAAAGCAAGGCAGTTGTTACCGCCGAACCACGTCTAAGGCCAGCGGGGGTGGAGCGACCTGGCGCCGCTGCAGGAGTTCGTCGGCCACCCGATGGCGGGAGGTCACGACGGCAGGTGAAAACCAGCCGCCGACAAAGACCAGCAACGCAATCATGACAATGCCGACGCGCTCTGGGGGGGTGATCTGAAGGGAGACCGAGGTGGTGGGACGTTTGCCGGTGAAGAGGGCGAAATAGGCGCGCATGATGGCGATGCCATTGAACATGGCGGCGAGGGCGAGGGTGACGCTGTAGCCCAGACCCTGCTGCGCACTGCCGCTGATGAGCAACTCCATCGGCACGAATCCGATCGTTCCCGGAAAGCCGACGCTCGCCAGCCCGGCGATCAGGAATCCAATCGCCAGCCCCGGTGCCTGCTCGTAGTGGCCGTGGTGCTCCCGCAGCGAGAGCGAACCGAAACGCGATTCCAACGCGCGCAGCGAGAAACCCAGGCCCGCCATCGAGAGAATGATCGAAATCCACAGGCACAACGCGGCAGTGAGGCTCGTGACCGTGTGAGACATGACGGCAAACATCACCATCGAAGTCTGGCTCAGTGCCAGAAAGGCGTAGAACCGTCGCGCTTCGTTTTGTACCACCGCCATACCCGCCGCATAAACCGCCGTGAACAGGCAGGCGACGCTGGTGGCGTGGAGCATCCACTCCGGCGCATGCGGCAACAGCAACCTCAAAGCGGCAACCATTTCGATCAGGGGCAGGACAAACAGGATGGCCGTACCAAAACCGGCCCGCTGGAACAGGGTCGGCAGCCAGCCGTGCAGGGGTGCGATGCCGCCGCAGAGTTTTATCGCCAGCAACAACAGCCCGATCGCCCACACGGGTGACCCGTCACGGGCGAAGGTCCAGCCGAGGAGCAGCAGGATGATAAACGGCACTGCGTAGAACAAATAGCCCCGGACACTTCGGTCGAGGCTTTTCAAACCCCACACCGGCAGCAGGGCCAACAGCACCATCAGGGAGATCAAACCCGCGTCGCTCTGGCAGGTAACCGCAGCCATGGTGGCGCTCGCGGAAACCAGCATCCGCACGCAAAACATTGGCGTGAGGTAGAATTTCGAAGTGCCCAGCAGCGTTAGCAAATGGAGAATCGCGAGCACGGGCAGCATGGGTGCGGCCAGGTCATCCGCCTTGAATGCGCCCATCCGCAGTTGGGCGGATCCCGGCGCGGAGAAGAACGCCACCGAGGTCGCCACGGCTGCGGCGAACATGGCGAGCATGACGCCCAACGACCAGCGCGCGGCCGCCGCGGGCAGCTTGATAAACGCCACCGTCGCGGCGCCAATCAGCGGCAGCAGCAAGGTGGCTTCGAGCCAGGTAAAGGCGGTGAGATTCATAACGGTTCGTCCACGATTTCCGTCACTTCCGGTGCCTTGCGGCCCTCCAGCAGGTTCGCCCAGCGGCGTTCCCAGCAGTCGAACCTGGTGAACAAGATCATGAACGGGCGGGCGATAAACCGTTCGAGCAACGAATCCAGATAACCGCGCTCCAGGGAAAAACGGTACAGCCATCGCTGCACGCGGGCGGGCAGCCGCTGTTCCCACTGCGGCTGCTCCGCGCGGGGGCGCACGCCGATGGCGTTTTCCAGTTGATGATGGTCATGCAGGAGGCTGGGCGCACGGATGAACTGGAGCGTGCGCAGGCAGGCGTGCCCCAGCATATGAATCAAGGCGAAGTAACGCAGTCCGAAGCCGATCTCGGCGATGATGATGCCCACCTGGGTCAGCGAGGCAAAGGCCAGGGCGGATTTGATGTCCGTTTGCACGCGACCGGCCAGGTAGCCAAAGGTGGCGGTCGTCAGGCCCAACACCACCACCAGCGCCGATAGCCACGGCGCACTATCGAGTACCGGGCTGATCCGCAGCAGCAAAAACACGCCGAGATGCACCGAGAGCGCCCCATAGAAGACCGCGCTGGAGGGCGTGGGCCCTTCCATGGCCCGCGGCAACCAACCGGAGAACGGAATCAACGCCGACTTGCCGGCTGCGGCGATGATGAACAGAACGCCCAGCAGGGCGAAGTGCGGGCCAATGAGCAGGGGGTCATGCTGCGGCCAGGCGTGCTCGCCCACCAACCGATCGAAGTCACCCTCGCCGTTGATCTCGTGCATCAGGATCGCGGCCAGCATGAGCGCGGCATCGCAGACGCGATAGACGATCCAGACCCGCAGGCCGTTGCGGGGCGGGGCGGGGCGCTCCTGGAAAAATGCGATCAGCAGCACCGAAGAGAGGCCGACCATTTCCCACCCGGCGAACAAGGTCTCCACCGTGTCCGATAAGGCGGCCGTGACCATGCCCATCAGGAAGACGGCGAACAGGAGGAAGAAGCGGTTGTAGCCGGGTTCGCGGTGCAGGTAGCGGGTTGAAAACGCGGCAATGATCGCGCACAGCCCCAAGGCCAGTGTCACGTAGGACAAGGACAACAGATCCAGGACGAACTGAAACTTCAGGTGGTAATTCGGGGCAATGACCCAGTCCCCAAGCTCGATGGTAAAGTGCGGTAAGTGGTGCGCCAGCATGATGGCGGCCGCACCCAGCGCGGCCACGAGGCTGACATAAATCGCGCCTTGGATCAGCCGGCCGATGGTTTGCTCCTCCATCCGGCGCTGGCCGAGGAAGGCGGCAAAGAAGACCGCAAGCAGGGCGAAGGGCGCGGCAACAATCAGCAGGCCGAGGGTGGTGAGGAGCCGGTCTTGGTCAGGCATGGTGTCCGATTAGTTGTCGCCGGTGGGCGGCCGGATCTCGGCGAACTCCAGGTGATCGCGCCAGCCGGTGTACCATTCGCGCGAGGAGGCGGCGACGGGGAGCGGGCCGTCCGTAGAAACGTGCGGTTCAAAACCCCCGGCGTGATAAACGCTGATCCGGCCACTTTCCGGATCCAACACCGCGAGCTGCACCCAGTCGTTGCGCACCATCGTCTCAATGAACGGATTCTTGCCCATGATTTTCTGCATCGCGGCGATCGTGGTCTCGATGACGAAGAGCAGCCGCACGGGCTCATGAATCTCGACCATCTGCCAGGGCAGGCCGGTGCGCAGATCGCTCATGGCCCCGTCCATCACACCGATCAGTCCGGTGATGTTGTGCGGCAGCTTGGAGCCGGAACCCCAGCCGGGTGAGTCCACGTAGGAAAAGTAATATTCCAGGTTGATGCCCGAGCAGACCGGGAACACGGCCCCAAGGATGCGCGCGAGTATGGCGTTCTCCCCGTCGTCCTGCAGCGGATCGTAGGAAACCAGAAACGCCCGGCGATCCAGAAACAATCCGCGGGTTCGTTGCCGTCGCGCGACGATGCAGATCGCGTTCGTCGCGTGCCCCCACTCCGGCCGCACCTGGGACAGGTCCTCCGAGCGTCCTTCCATGTGCCGTTTGGCCGCCATTGGACTCAGGCCGAGCGGGGCCGAGCTGAACCGGCGCGCCCGCTCGTGGGCATTGCGAATGATGGCCTCCTGCATCGCCCTGCAGGCCGCATCGAACTCAGACTGATGGGTCGATGGCACCCGGTCCACATCCTGGAAGGTCAGATGATCGCTGGCGGTGTTGTGCATGCCACCAACAAAAACGGTGTCGGTCGGGATTTCGATGCCGCGTTGCGTCAAGGAGGTGCGGACACGCGGGTCGTTGAGCATTTCCGCGATGGCGCGTGCGTTTGGGCCGCCCTGGCCGCCGCCACAGGCCCCGCAGTCGTGCGCGGACTCATGCGGATTATTCATGCTGGTGGAGCCATGTCCGAAGATCAAAATGAGCCGGGCAAACCGGGCGGTGAGTCCCACATCCCGTAAAATGCGCTCCGCGATATTAATCATTTCCTCCGGCAGGAAGCCGTGGTGGTCTTCCTCCGGTCCGGCTTTTGGGGTGACACGTTCGAGCACCAGCCGGGTGAGGGGCGGCGGCGCAATGAAACTATCGAAAAAGCCGCGAAACCGGGCGGTAAGCCGGGGGTACATGACGCGCGCCACCAGCGGCAACGTGGCCAGCAGACCCAGGGTGGCGGACAGAAACGCGCCGCTGACAATCCGTCGGCTGCCGCCGTGAAATCCTTGCAGCGCCATGCCGATGCGGCGGCGGGTGCTTCGGCGGAGGCGAGCCTGGTCCGAGAGGCGACGGTCCACCGTTTCCGAGACCCAGTGCTGCGGACGCACGACCACCGGGCACAACGGCACAAAGTCCGCCGCCGCCGCGCCGCGATAGTACATCACCACGCCGAAGAAACCGGCTGCACCAATCGTTTCCGCCTCGGGCGCCACTTCCTCGACGTGACGGCGGATGGATTCCTCACGTTCATCGATGCAGAACATCGCCTGGAACGTCGGTCGTTTCGGAGCCTCACTCGCCGCGGTGGCGCGCGCGGCCAGCGCATCGAGGGTCTGCACCCGAAAGCGATGTTCGTAGGCCAGATGAAACACCCGGCGGCGATCCAGTTCGGTGAATCCTTCCACTTCGGCGAAGAGCGACACCCAGTCCGCCGGCTTCAGATGGTAAAGCCGGTCCGGGGTCCAGCCGAGCACCTGGGCCATTTGAAAAATCAAAAAGGCGCGTTGTTTGTCGCAGGTTGGTTGGGGTGAGGGAATTCGTTCCGCCAGGACCGCACGCAGCGTGGCAAGTTCGCCATCATAGTGCAGCGAAGTGCGCGCCGCCGCCCGCAGCGCGAATCGTTCCAGCAGCAACCGCACCGCTACAAAGTCAATCAAGCTGCCTTGCGGAATGGGGTGATGCACCCGGTCCGGTCGCTCCTCCACATGCCAGATCATGCCGCCCCAGCCGCGGAGGGCGAGCAGCGTGGCGGAGAGGAACTCCTCCGTCTCCTCCGGCTTGACCCCCAGGTCTGTCAGCGACTCCTGGATCGAGGCCAGCGCACTGCGGTTTTCTTTTTGCAACCGTTCCACCTCCGCGCGAAACCCGGTCAGCCACCAGACCGACGCGCCTCCGTCCGTGCGGTGCAGGGTGCAGAACGAATGGAACAAGCCACGATCGCGTTCCGGCAGCGCACAATGCGCGATGCCCTGGTCGAGAAAAGTGGCGCAGAAACGAATCAACACGTCGTTGACCAGTAAATCGCTGTCCGTGCCACCGAGGGCGCTGATAAAATCCCGATGACGGATCCGCCGGATGGTTGCCGGCAACCGTTCGCCTGCCCATTTCCCCCCCTCACGGCAGATTGCCCACAGCGCAGACATCGTGAAGGCTTCCCAGCGCGCCTCGTCCCATTCCTCGATCCGGGGCGGCTGGAACTGGGTGAACAGGGATTTAATCCACGCCGGGTGATCCGCGCCGGGCAGGGAACCGCGGATCCGGCGCATGACCCAGTGCCGGGTCTCGGTGATGAGGCGGCGGCGCTGCACCTCGGAAACATCGCGGCGGGCCGTGCGCAGGGCGTCCGTCTCCCCCATGAACCAATCCAGCTCGTGGCCCTCGCCGCTGCGCAGCGGATGTTCCAGCATGGCCAGGCGCAATTCCAGGCGCGTGGACAACCCGTGCACGGTTTCGTCCGCCTGCGCTGCCAGGTCGCGTTTCAGCACGGTGTGCAATTCGGACGAACGGATGCGACCCCGGCTCAATTCCTCCCGATAGCGGTCTTCGGACAAATAAGGCTCGCAACCAAACACCCGCGATCCCGCGCGCACCGCTTCATCGAAGGTCAGATGTTCAAAAGCGTGCAGCGTGTTGTGATGGATGAAAACGCCGATCGGGCCCTGGGCGGGAAGCAGGTGCGCCGCGTGGTGAAGGGTTTCCTTGAGCCGCTGCAGTTCCGCCGGGAGGGTGGTATCCGAAGGTGCGACCCAATTGGGAGGATGGTTGGCCATGGGTCTGAGGGAAGCGGGTGGGCTGCGTCAGACCGTGCTCGTCTTGGTCGTCTTGCGCAGGGATTTGACCGCGCGCGGTTTGCCTTCCACAGCGGGCTTGTACCATTCCTCGTGCGTCTCATCAATGTCCACGTGCCCGCCGGTCTTCTCGTGATTCTGCCGCCAGCCATGCAGGGCTTCGAAGGCGGCGTGGTCAATGAAGTCCACGGCGAGGTCGATGTCCACCGGAGCCCCGAGGGGAATTTTCGAGAGTTCGGCGTTCACTTTGGGCACGCAGGCAAAGGTCATGGTCCCTTCAATCACGACGTGCCATTTCTCACCGCGCTGCCCGATCTTGATTTCCGTGAGCGAGAGGCGGCGGACAGCAAAGAAGACCGACAGGGCCAGACCGATGCCAACCCCGGCGAGCAGGTTGATGCAGGTGACGCCCAGCACGGTGACAAAATAGATGGGCGCCTCGTTGTGCGTCCGCAGGTCCCGGATGTGATGCAGATTGACGAGATTGACCCCCACATGGATCAGCAAACCCGCCAACGCCGGGAGCGGGATAAGTTCCATTTGGGTGCCCAACAGGAGGGCGCTGATAAGAATCCAGACGCCATGGAACACAGCCGAAAACCGGGTGACGCCGCCCGCAGTGATATTGGCGGAGGAGCGCACGATGACGCCGGTGATGGGCAAACCGCCGAGCAAACCGGAGACCAGATTGCCGGCACCCTGGGCGGAGAGTTCCTTGTCGAGGTTGGAGCGGGGGCCGGAGTGCAGTTTGTCCGTGGCTACGGCGCAGAGCAGGGATTCAATGCTGGCGATGATGGCAACGGTGAATACCGCCACGATGAAAGCGCCCCAATCCCCGGGCGGTTTGAGCTGGGTGAACTCGAATTTTTCCGGCAAGTCCACCCGGGCCACGTCCATCTTGAAGACGACCGAGATCAACGAGACCCCTAGGATGGCCACCAGCGGCCCCGGAATTGCCTTCAAGGCCGGCACCTTCAACTGCTTCCACAGAACCAAGATGGCAATGGTCAGAACCCCCAGGAAGGTGGCCGCGCCATTGAGAACCATCAACTGTTTGGGCAAGGCCAGCACATTGGCGATGGGGGAACTGGCCGGGGAACCGCCCAAGGCGACGTGAACCTGGGCCAGGGCGATGGAGATGCCGATCCCCGCGAGCATCCCGTGAACGACAGCGGGAGCGATGATCAGCGTGCCGCGGGCGACCTTGAAAAAGCCCAGGGTGAGCTGAACGATTCCCGCACAGGCCGTGATGAGACACATGGTCTGCCAGCCAAATTGATGCACCAAGCCGGCCACCACCACCGTCAGGCCGGCTGCAGGCCCCGAAACTTGAAGGGGCGCGCCCGCGAGCAGGCCGGTGACGATCCCGCCCGCCACTGCCGCGATAAGGCCCGCGATGATCGGTGCCCCGGAGGCCAGGGCAATACCGAGCGACAAGGGCACCGCGACCAGGAAAACCACCACACTGGCGGCGAAGTCTTTGGAAAGTGCGGCAGCGATCGAGGAATTGTTGTTTGTCATTTTAGAACGATTCTCTCAGCCGTTTCAGATTTGCCGATGGCGCGATCAGACCTCATTGGACCCGATTTTTGGAGTGCTTTTGAACAGTCGTTTTTCCCGAGCTGCTCCTGGATGGTTTTGAAGCTGTGCATCCAGGTGTCATCGAAGAATTCAACCAGGCCGGTATCCAGATTGTGCATTCCCCCGATGATGGCGATTTCGCCCTTTTCAATCATTTGTTCAAGAATGTAACTGCGGTTGATGATGCTTTTAACGGAGCGCTTCATGTTGAGCGCGGCCACATTTTCGACGAAAGCGTCGTTTTTCGAGTTCCGCTTGTCCACCTCGGTCGTCAACGTCTCTTCGTAAACCGCCGGCTGAATCTTCGACAACAACTCGGTCAGATTGCCCATTTCGATGTGGTCGCAGGCACCCTTGATCGCGCCGCAATTGGAATGGCCCAGCACGACAATCAATTTTGACCCGGCCACCCGGCAGGCAAACTCGAGGCTGCCGATGATGTCCGTATTGATGATGTTGCCCGCTATTCTGATGGAAAAAATATCACCCAACCCCTGGTCAAAAATCAGTTCCGCCGAAGTGCGGATGTCAATGCAGCTCACAATCGCGGCAAAGGGCCACTGCCCCTCGCGCGTATCGTTGGCCTGTTGGAGCAGGTTTCGGTTGACCTTCAGATTCTGAACGAAGCGTTGATTGCCCTCTTTCAAAAAGTCCAAAGCCTTGGGCGGCGTGATGGTTGCCTGTGTCTCCATGCTATGTGCTCTCATAAGAATGCGAATAAGACCTTAATCTTGATTTATACTGAAAGACTGTCCAGCTTTTTAATCTATTCAAAAGAATTCTCCCGGGCCGACGGATTCCCGATTGCGGCCTTTACACTGCCCGGTACGGAGACTAGATTTTTCGCATCGCGTCCACCTTTGATGAGTCCGACTTTGTCGACAGCGATTACCAAAGCGCTAGCACACCCGCTGCAGTCGCCACCCCCCAGACTGAGGGGCCGGTGGTCACGCCCCAGAAACCGCCGACGCGTGAAGAACTTGAATCCAAGGTCGGCCAGACCTAGCAGCGCCTCTTGGAACTGAAACGGGCTCAGGAGGAACTGGAACGGGAACGCGCCGGATTGGAGGAAGCGCGCAGGCGTCGGCTCGAACTGCAGACCGGCCGGGAAGAAGTGGTTCAAAACCTCATCCGGGGAGTGGTGCTTCTGGAGGAGGCGGAGTTCGCAGCCCGGCGCGACGCCGAACAGATGGCCAAAAGCCTCACCGACCTGCGGGATGCCCTGGCCAAAGTGCAGTCCATCCACGAGGAACAATGGTCCTAGGAGACGTTGCAGACAGCGATTTGGGTGAGCCAGGAAGTTTGCGTGCCCGTACCGCACCGGCAGTTTGTCTTCACCATTCCCAAGCGGAACTATTTTCGCTTCGAGCGTCGGCTTCTGGGCGAACTGTGCCGGGCTGCGTGGGGGGTGGTTCGGAGCGTTTTTCAGTCCGTCTCTGGCCACCCCGAATCGGTTCGGGGGATGATTGGGGCGATCCAGATCCCGCGAATGCGGGACGACCTGATCCATTCCCACCCGCACATTCACTCGCTGGTGACCGAAGGG
>JAIPJX010000031.1 GCA_021733945.1 Verrucomicrobiota bacterium
TCCCAACGGTAGGGCGAAGCGTCCCGCTGAGCCGCAGCCCCTCCGAAACCAATCCCCGACACCGCTCACCGGGACGGTTCGCGCTACCTTTCCCCAGCCACCATCCCCCCCTCCCAACGGTAGGGCGAATCCGTCCCGGTGAGCCGACAAGCGGTTGAGCGAAGGTGGGTTGAGCGGCTCAGCGAGGACGCTTCGCCCTACCATTTCAGTTCTTAAACGAATGGCAGTGGGGCGATGCGTCCCGCCGAGCCGCAGCCCCTCCGAAGCCAATCCCCCCGAACCGCTCACCGGGACGGTTCGCGCTACCTTTCCCCAGCCACCATCCCCCCTTCCCAACGGCGGTAGGGCGAAGCGTCCCGCTGAGCCGCAGCCCCTCCGAAACCAATCCCCCCGAACCGCTCACCGGGACGGTTCGGACCCTTTTTTGCTCCGAATGTGGGGGAGGTGGAAAAACCCCATCCAGCAGTGGAATGTTGCCCGCTAGAACCACCGCCGCACCCGTGTGGCACCCCCCAGGGTGCGGCATTCCAATTTCAACGACGCACCCTCCGGCAACGCTCCCCCCATTCGCACCTTTTGCCCGCCGGTGCCCACCTGCGCGGACACCGCGTTCACCGGCACCCGGGCCACCTCTTTCCAATGTTCGTCCGCAATCACCGCCTCAGAACCTCCTGTGTACTTCACACTCCCCAACGCCGGCACCTGCTGGCCCCTCAGCTCAACAACCGTTCGTCCGTTCAGCTCCAGAGTGATCCCCGACACCGGCGTCTTTGACGTGGAGCGAAGGATCCATTGCAGGCTCTGGGCGGGGTTGGGATTCTGAAATTCAAACCCGGAAACCGCAGTGCTTCCGGCTTCGCGTGCAAAACGAGCGACCGTGACTTCGGACAGATCCCACCCTTCCTCCCCGGCCGTCCGGAGATGAAACTCGCGGGAGTTGTCACGCAATCGCTCCTTGATCTCCGCAGGAAAGGCACCAGCCATCCGTGCCGTTTCCCATTGCCGGATGGCTTCCAAAATGGCGGAAACACCACCGAATTGCCGGGCCGTGTCCGCGGAAGCCGGATCCGCCTCGAGCTGCGCCGTGCTGGCCAGGCTCGTGGCCAGCGCGAACCCGGCGTCGAACCCTGCTGCGCGCGCCAAAAGCCATTCGGCGTCCTCGAAGCTCGTATCCGGCCGCAGCGCGAACCATCCCAGCATGTGCGGCATAAAATTCCGCTCGAAGAGGACCTGATTCTTGAATCGGTACAAGGTCTGGCTTTCCCGGAACCCGGCATACCAGGGTTCACCCCAGTTCATTCGGGTATTCATATGCCAGTTGAAATGGCTGGGATTACTGGCGTCGTTGATCACACCTCCACGGAGCTCCGGTGACAACGCGTCGTACCAGGTTTTGGTGAAGTTCACCCGCCCGTACTGGCCCAGGCCCGTCGACCAAGCACCTTCCAACCCATCAAATGAAATCTGTCGTGTGCCGGTTCGATTAAACAAATCCGCGAGATTGAGCGCGATTTCACGCGAAAGATCTGCATCCGCAAAAAACACCTTGTACGGATGATCCAAAAGCCTGGCCACCGATTCATCCCGTTGGTGAGCCGAGCTGCGTGTCCCCCAGGCACCGCGTTGGCAATCCAGCAACCGCCAGGGCGCTTCTTCGGAAACACGCCCGAACCGAATCAGCTCCCCGCCCACTTTCACCGTGTTCAGGGTCGATTCCTTGCTGAAGAACTCAGGGCTCTTCACCGGGATTTCGCGGGTCACCGCGTCGATATCACCCGTCAACTCGCTGGCACCGATCCGCGCCAACCGCTCATCGGGCACCGGTGAAACATAGGCGTCACCCGGTGTGATGAAATTTGAAAGCGTGTGAACACCAACAGCCACCCCGGCACGCCCGGCTTTTTCGACACACTGCCGCAATCCGTCCCATCCGTTCGGAAACAACTCCGGTTTCAACTTGAAATGCCCCCAGGTTGCGAACGGCGAACTGTGATACAGATACTTCAATCCGGCGCGCCGGGTCATCTCAATGGCCCGATCGATGTTGGTCTCGCTGAAATCCACAATCAGATAGGAGGAGGTGGCACTACGCGCCGTCTTGGCCCATTGCCCGTCCAACATCGGATGCGGCAATGCCTCGGCGACCTCAATCGCTCCAATCGTCTCCAACGCCCGACCTGCGGGGCAGGCAAACAGAGCGATGCGGCTGCCGATCACGCCCCCGTCCCGAAAAGCCGGGACCCAATACCGGTCATGCCCCCAATTATCGATCACACGATCGCGGCTTCGGTCCCGCGAATACGCCTGGAGCACACTGCCAAATCCCGTGGCTTTGGCCGTGTCCCCACGGAACCCCTGCCCCTTGGTGAGTTCCTGCGGAAGATTCGGATAAAGGCCCGGGTCATCCGCCCCGAACTCCTGCACGATGTCGCTCTCGCGGGCGGGAGACCCGCCGAGGGTCTTCGCGTTGAGCGCCTGCAACCCCACCGCAAACTCCGAATCACGCACCACGCCCACGATTTCCCCCACAATACTCCCGATTGTCGTGGGATACGGCCCCCACAAAACCAACTCCACAACCCCGGCGGGACGCACGTCCACCACTTCAAAAACTACATGAGTGGCTTTCGCCTGCGCCGCCACGGTGACTTCAACCCCCTGGCCGGACACCGGAAAATGCAACGACACCCGCTTCCCGTCCGCATCCCAAACGGCCCGATCGGGTGCAACCACAGTTCCATTGACACGCACGCTCAGGAGCGGCGAGGCCTGACCCGGAGCCAGGTAGTCCCGTCCGTTTGTTCCCGCGAGGATGGATCTTAAACCACCCCTTCCGTTCATCACCCATGTGGCGGTATCCGTGCCCAGCCGCACCTCAGGCTCGGCCGCCGAGACGAACAAACCCGCAGTCAACGCGACGCCAACCACCCAGATCAACCATCCTGGTCCCGAGCACAATGATTTCGCCCGGGACGGTTTCCCAATCCCAAGAGGTTCGACTACGGCGTCCTTCAATAGTTTTCTCATAGATTTGTTTCATCCTAACCACCGGACTGCATTACCGTCGCTCCAATTCTTCCGATTCAAGCCCCGTCACCCGGCGAATCCAGTTGGAAACATCCCGCAGCACTTCTTCATTGATGGTTTCTTCAATCGTTCCGTATTCAGTCACCGCACCCGTCTTGCAGGTCTGGAACAGGTGGTTCAGGTTCGGGTAGGCCTTCACCTGCACCCGCGAATTACCTCCTTTTTTCAACGCGGCTTCGATCGCCCCGAGGTTCTCCGCCCACGCCACCTGAACGTCCTTCTTCCCGTTGATGGCCAGGACCGGCACCTTCACTCGTTCGAGCGTGGGACGCGGATCGGTTGCCAGGAGTTCCCGGAACCATTTGCTGGTCACCATCTGAACCTGGGCGTCCAACTGCGCCTGATTGATCCCCATGGCTTTCAGCTGATCCGCGGTGAACTCTGAAAGCGATTCTTCAAGGACGGCACGCACCTGGTCTTCCAGATCCGCCTGGCCCGCCCGGACCATATCGAAAACCCGACGCTGGATCTCCCCCTGTTTCGCCGCGACCTCGGCGTCTCCACCAACGACACGAATGATATCTTCGGCCTGCCGGGCGAGGAGCTGATCCATGGGAACCCCAACCCCGGCGAGCAAAACGATGAAGGCAACGGCGTCCGATTGAACCGCGGCCTGAGGTGCAACGAGGCCCCCTTCGCTGTGCCCCGCAATTCCAATCCGCCTGGGATCAATTTCACCCCGCGTTTTCAGATACTCCACCGCGGCGAGTGCGTCCGTGGTAAAATCCGCAGTGGTCGCCTCGGAGAACCTGCCCTCCGATTTACCAGCTCCGCGATCGTCAAAACGAAGAACAGCGATGCCGTTCCGGGTCAAATGATCCGCCAGCACGAGAAACGGGCGATGCCCCATGAGCGCTTCGTCCCGATCCTGTTTCCCGGAGCCACTGACCAGCACCACCGCCGGATGCGGCCCCACGCCTTTTGGATGCGTCAACGTTCCGGCAAGCTGAATGGATGCGCCAAGGTTTGGGAACACCACTTCTTCCTCGTTGTAGGGATAAGGTTTCTTCGGATCCTGCGGGCGGCTCAGGTCCGGAGCGTTCGCGAGTCGCACTATCTTCAACGGAAACGTGTTCCCGCCCTGCCTCCACTCGCCCACGATTTGCGACCCATCATCATTCAACCTGCCGTCATACATCCCCCCGATTGTCTTTAGCTCCAGGTGAAGCTCGCGCCCTTCAGCGACACCTTTGCTGATGGGGATCTGACTGACATTCTGGTCCAGGCTGACCATGGTCCCCGAAATTTCGGAACCTCCGCCCTTGAGATCGAACACCAGGCGCATCTCAAAAACATTCACGTTCAAACCACCCTGCCAGACACCTGCAAAACCGTCCCCCGGAACACCGGTGCCCGGGGTTTCTCCCTTTCTGAGTTTCGGCACGGTTCGGTTGAGATGGAACGGGTGAGTCTGCTTGCCCTGCGAAAACTCACCGGCAATCGACTGTCGATCATCCGACAGCTTCCCCACGAAGGTCGGATCACCGGGGATCCTCGGCATCACGAAGGACACCTTGTCGGATTGCACCTGGATGTTCCCCAACTCGAACCCGCGCAGTCCCTGCACAGGGATATCGATCGAACCAGTCCAGGCACCCTGGTCTGAAAGATCCACGCGAATTTCCAACGCCATTCCCGGCAACGTGATTTCGCCTTCCCAGTGGCCGCCTGCGGTCTGGACCGAATCTCCGGTCTTTACCGCAGCCGGTTCCGGGTTCGGCGCATTTTGACCTGCCTGGGCTCCGGCCCAACCGGCTCCCAGGAAGATCGCCATCCCCATGATTGCCTTGGCGCAGAGTAAGATTTTTTCCTTCTTCATTGTTTCTTTTCGTTGAACGCTTACCCACACCATCCAATCCGGATGGCCCCACCCAGGCATCCTTTCAGCCGGGTCGGACTCCATTCTTACTCGCAGCGCAGCGCGACGAGCGGATCGATTCTGGTTGCCCTCCGGGCCGGAACATAGCTGGCGAAAAACGCGACCACAACCAATACAACGGTCACAGCCAAGAACGTGACGGGATCAAAGGGACTGACTCCGAACAGAAAACCCGCCAGGAAATGAGTCAGCGCCACTGCGCCCAAAAGACCACCTGCCACACCCATTCCGGCCAGCGACATTCCCTGCACGACAACCAGTCGGAGGACGTCCCGCGGTCGAGCGCCCAGGGCAAGTCGAATCCCCAGTTCATGGCTTCGCTGACTGACCAGATAAGCCATCAACCCGTAGATCCCGATTCCCGCAAGAGTCAATGCGATCGCTCCAAGAGCCAGCAAAAGCATCGACGCGACCCGTTGCGGGAAAAACGCCGCCTGAATGAAGTCGATCATCGGGAGCGACGCCCAAACAGCGACCCCGGGATCCAATGCTTGAATCTCCCCACGCACGGCATTGGCCATGGCTTCCGGACGACCGGTCGCACGGACCACGACACCCAGATTGAGATCCCACACCCCTTGTTGGTACGGGAGATAGAAGAACGCCTTTGGCGGCTCGTTCAAAGATCTGTATTTCCCGTCCTTCGCAACACCAATCACGGTCATTTCCCCGCGCCAGATCTTGAATTTTCTCCCTATCGGATTCTGCCCCTGCCAAAACCGGTTTCCCATGGTTTCGTTGATGATCGCCACTCCGGCGGACTCGGCGTCGTCACTCTCTGAAAAATCCCTGCCGTCCAGCAGCGGAATTCGCAACGTTTCAAAGTAACCCGGTGAAACGATGCTGTACTGGACACCCATGTCTTCATTGGGTCGCCGCGAGTATCCCTCCGCGTCGACACCCAGGCTGCTGCCACCCTCGAATCCCAGGGGAAACCAGCTTGAAAGCGCCACATGACTCACTCCCGGGAGTTCCCGCAGGCGGTCCCGAACCTTTCGGTAGAACGGCAAGCCTGTTTCCTCCGTGTATCCGTTCATCCCGATGCGAAGCCCGGCAACCAGAAGGTTCCGGGGATCAAACCCGATGTTTGTTTGCCGGGCCTTGTCGAATCCCTTGATGCACAGCCCAGCCCCGACCAGGAGCAACAGAGCCAGGGCGATCTCCGCGATGACCAGACCGCCACGCAACCGGTGGTGGCCAGAACCCGTGTTCGAAGTGCGCCCCCCTTCCCTCAAGGTTGTATTCAGGTTCATACGACACGTCTGAATCGCCGGCACCATTCCAAACACCAAACCCGTCATCAATGAAACAACAAGGGTGTAACCCAAAGTCCCAAGGTCTATGTCGAACAGGACTGCAATCGGAAGGTGCGTATTGGGAATGAACACCGCCAACAGGCGGGTCGCCCACACCGTGAACAACACGCCCATGACACCCCCACAAAAGGCCAATAACGCACTTTCCGTTAAAAGCTGCCGCAGCAAATGGGGAAGCCGGGCTCCCATCGCGTAACGAATGGCAATCTCCTTCCGTCGCCCCACGGACTTCGCAAGCAACAAATTCGCGATGTTCGCCGACACGATCAGCAGCACTCCCAGGCTCACGACCAAAAGAATTTGAAGCACCGGAAACAAAAAGGATTGGGCTCCATAGGGCGATTTCCACAGGGGGAGCACCATCGCGCGAATTTCGCGATTGGTCTCCGGATAGGCCTCTTCCAACTGCGCCCCGGCAACCCTGATCGCCGCCTGCGCCTGAACCCGACTGACCTCCGACCGCAACCTCGCCTGCGTATGCAGCCAACGATCCCCCCGTTCGGTCAGTGACCCGAAATTGGCAACCTCCTGGTGCATGGACAACGGAGTCCAGAAATCAAACCGGAGTCCTCCCACGGTTCCGAGAAACTCGGCTGGCAGCACCCCGATGATGGTAAAACCATGCTGGTTGAGGGCCACGGTCTTCCCAACGATACCGGGGTCCGCACCGAAACTGCGCCGCCAACATCCTTCGCTCAGGAGCATCACCGGATTCCCTCCCGGCTTCAGTCCGTCTTCCCGAACAAATGCCCGACCGAGGATGGGTCTCACGCCCAGCACATCGAAGAAATTCGCCGTCACAATCTGCCCGAAAACCCATTGCAGTTCATTGTCCAGACTCAGGCACGCAGGAGTGATTTGGGAACCGATGATTCCCGAAAACGTATTCGTTAACTTGGCGTAATCCTCAAGGTCCGGGAGCGAGACGGTGTCCATGGTCGTTGCTCCGTGGGTCGAAGCAATCACAACGAGCTGGGAGGGATTCTCGATTCCTGGAATCGGACGAAGCAGAACATTCTGAATCCAGCAGAAGACCGTGGCATTCGCTCCAATTCCCAGGGCCAGGGTCAACACGGCAACCGCCGTAAACCCACGATGTTTCAGGAGCATTCGAACCGCGAATCGGAGATCGTTGATCATGCGTGTTCGGCAGGCGTTCTGGTGCCAATGGCCTTTTGGATGCCTCAACCGTCAGACGGACGCAGGCTTGGTTCGGCTTAACAACGGCAAAAGCAGGACGGTCTCATTGAAACTGCCAGACCCAAAATAGCGCGGCACAGCCCTCCGCACAAGGAATTACCCTTTTGTTGAGGGCAGCATTCCAGCGTGTCAAAAAGGAGGCGCTCCCAATTCCTGCCCCCCCTGCAGGGGTAACTGAGAAGGAATATATCCCGCAGAGACGCGGAGAGAAAACATCCACTCCCCCCCTCTGCGTCTCTGCGCCTCTGCGGGAGAACTTTCCGCTCACCTTATTCATCCGTTGGAGGGCCCGGAATTTAATCCCGGGCAATCAACCGATCAAACCGGCTGAGAACACGGTCCTTTCCAAGGACCTCCATCAAATGATACAGGCTTGGCCCGATCTTTGACCCGGTGCAGGCGATTCGAGCCGGGTGGATCAACAAACCAACCTTCACACCCAACTCTTCGGCCGTCTTTTTCAGGGATGCCTGCAGCGTCTCTGCGTCAAACGAGTCGAGTCCCGAATAGCGGTCGCGGAGTTTGGAGAGCGGTTCCCTGTAGTCGGATCCAAGCGCGCCCAGGGCTTCGCCGTCCATTTCCGGCTCTTCCGTGAAATAGAATCCGGCGAACTCACTGATGTTCGGCATCAATTTGATTTTTTCGCGACACGTCTCCAATGCACTTTGAATGTACTCCCGCGAATACGAATCGGTTTTGATTCCGGCTCGTCCCAGCCAGTCAATGCAGAGTTCCCGGTAACGTTCGGCTGGCAGCAACTTGATGTGCTCCGCGTTCATCCAAGCGAGCTTGGTTCCGTCAAATCTTCCATTGCTCCGCAGGATCTGCGGAATATCAAACAACTGGATCAACTCATCCTTCGAGAGCAACTGACGATCGTCTTTCGGCGACCAACCGAGAAGGCTGAGATAATTGACGACGGCCTCCGGGATGAATCCGCCTTCCATATAAGCG
The DNA here is from genome assembly GCA_021733945.1 of Verrucomicrobiota bacterium. GTDB lineage: Bacteria > Verrucomicrobiota > Verrucomicrobiia > Limisphaerales > SIBE01 > JAIPJX01. Next base: position 8,437 of record JAIPJX010000031.1, read on the forward strand.
GTCATCGAAGCACCCTCGTCACGTTTGCTCATCTTGCTGCCGTTCGGATTCAGGATGAGCGGCATGTGGGCGAATTGGGGTGGTTCGACGCCGAAAGCACGGAAGAGGGCGATGTGTTTTGCCGTGTTCGAAACGTGATCCTCTCCCCGGATGACATGCGTGATTCCCATCTCAATGTCATCGACCACGTTGACCAGGTGAAAAATGGGTTTGCCATCGGATCGAAAGATCACAAAGTCCGGATCCAGTTCCTCACGGTCCGTCAGGCTGCGTTTCACCGATCCAATGACAAGATCGTCGATCACCACGGGTTCGCGTTGCATGCGAAACCGAATGGCACCGTCGCGTTCATAGGCTTTGTCGTTGGCCAGCAATTCATCGACGCGCCTCCGGTAGATTTCACCGCGCTGGGATTGAAAATAGGGACCCCGATCCCCCTTGGAACCGTCTTGCGGATTGGCTGAGATCGGGCCTTCATCCCAATCCAATCCCAACCACCGCAGGCTGTCGAAGATCACCTGAATCGCGATTTCACTGTTGCGCGCTTCGTCGGTGTCTTCAATGCGCAGCACAAACTTGCCCCCGCTCTTCCGGGCGTAAAGCCAGTTGAACAACGCCGTGCGAGCTCCGCCAATATGGAGGTAGCCGGTCGGACTGGGTGCAAAACGCACTCTAATTTCACTCATAGAATTTCAATATCGCGATTCAATCGTCCAGATGGTATCATGGCATTAATGCAGATCAAAGCACCCGCCACAAGAATGAAGCAGGATTCCCCGCCCCGGACAACAGCCGGTTCCTCCCCTTCTTCGCGTGCGAACCCGACGACGAAGCTTGCCTTCCGGTCTCCGGTCTGATACAAACCCTGGTGTTGCAGGCAACCCTGCAACCGAACGGCCCCCATTTCTATCCAGCGAGCCTGGGAACTCGCTTTCCCTTTGGACCTGTGACGAAGAAATCTGCGGAAATCCGCCAAACTTCATTCGATCAGGCGGGCCCGGATCAAGAACTCTATGGCAAAAAAGACAGTCTCAAACACATCAGACGGGAAAAGGATCCGCCGCATCATTTCCGGTGTTGCGCCGGAGATTAAAGCGGCAAGGTTTGAGGTGACTGAGCTCGGCAACACTGATTATTCGTTTCTGGCCTGGATGGATCATTTCACCGCCCCATTTTATTCCAGCCCATGTTTTCCGGGTGCGCAGGCGGATTCGATCGGAACAGGATCTTGATTATTACAGGTAACAACGAAGTCGACATTTATGAGGACAACCAGGAGAACGGTGAAGAAACCGACCGATACGCAGGCGGACAAAGACCCTTTGTGGTACAAGAAAGCGGTCATCTATCAGGCCCATGTGCGGGCGTTTTCAGACAGTGATGCCAATGGAATCGGAGATTTCCGGGGGCTCACCGCAAAGTTGGATTACCTGCAGGACCTGGGTGTCACTGCGGTGTGGCTGCTGCCGTTCTACCCCTCGCCGCTCCGGGACGATGGCTACGACATAGCGGACTATTTCTCGATCAACCCGATTTACGGAAACCTGAACGACTTCAAGGCATTCCTGCGCGAGGCGCACCGTCGTGATCTCCGTGTGATCACAGAGCTGGTGATCAATCACACCTCCGATCAGCATCCCTGGTTTCAAAAGTCCCGCCGTGCGGCACCGGGCAGCAAATGGCGCGACTTCTACGTCTGGAGCGATTCCGTCGAGAAATACAAGGAAGCCCGGATCATCTTCAAGGACTTCGAGCTCTCCAACTGGACCTGGGATCCCGTTGCCAAAGCATTCTTCTGGCATCGTTTCTACTTTCATCAGCCCGACCTCAACTTCGAAAATCCCGCGGTCCACGAGGAAATCCTCAAGGTACTCGATTTTTGGCTGGATCTGGGTGTGGACGGATTGCGTCTGGACGCGGTGCCCTACCTGTTCGAGCGCGAGGGGACCAGCTGCGAGAACCTGCCGGAAACCCACCTCTATCTCAAAAGCCTCCGAACGCACATCGACCAGAAATACGGCGACCGCATGCTGCTCGCCGAGGCCAACCAGTGGCCGGAGGATGCCGTGGCATACTTTGGCGAGAACAAGGGGGACGAGTGCCACATGGCCTTTCATTTCCCGCTCATGCCCCGCCTGTTCATGGCGGTCCGAATGGAGGACCGCGTGCCCATCGTCGACATCCTCGAACAGACACCGGCCATTCCGGAGTCGAGCCAGTGGGCGGTTTTCCTCCGCAACCACGACGAGCTGACGCTGGAGATGGTGACGGACGAGGAACGGGATTATATGTACCGCACCTACGCCATGGATCCCAAGGCACGCATCAATCTGGGGATCCGGCGCCGACTCGCCCCCTTGCTCGGCAATGACCGAAAGCGCATTGAACTCCTGAACGCCCTGCTGCTTTCCCTGCCAGGCACCCCGGTGATGTACTACGGCGACGAGATCGGTCTGGGTGAGAACATCCACCTGGGCGACCGAAACGGCGTGCGCACTCCCATGCAATGGAGTTCGGACCGCAACGCAGGATTCTCCCGCTGCAATCCGCAGGGACTCTATCTCCCGGTGGTCGTGGATCCCGGTTACCACTACGAAACCGTGAACGTGGAAGCACAACAGCAAAATCCGCATTCCCTCTTGTGGTGGATGAAGCGCATGCTCGCGGTCCGAAAAAAATGGAAGGCCTTTGGTCTGGGCACCATCAGATTCCTTCAGCCGGAAAACAGGAAGATTCTCGCATACCTCCGCCAGCACGAGGACGAATGCATCCTGGTGGTGGCGAACCTCTCGCGTTTTGTGCAACCGGTGGAACTGGATCTTTCCGAATTTCAGCAGACCGTGCCGGTCGAAATCTTCGGACAGAATGCGTTTCCGCCCATCACGGATAAACCGTATTTCCTGACCCTGAGCCCGCACTCGTTTTTCTGGTTCTCCATGAAACCGAGGTTCGCGACCGCTGCCACCGAGGCCCCGTCGACGGAACCCGCCACCCGGATGCCGGTTTTATCGGTGGCAGACAAGTGGGAAGCGGTATTTCAGGACCGGGCGAAGACCGTCCTCGAACACTGCCTTCCGGATTATGTCCGGACCCGTCGGTGGTTCCGCAGCAAGACCAAGGAAATCGCCTCCCTGTCCCTCACGGATCTGATTCCCGTGGCAACCAATGGCGAGCGCTGTTTCGTCGCGCTGCTGCAGGTCGATTACGTCAATGGGGACCCTGAAGATTACGTCCTGCCCCTGGCTCATGCCGTCGGTCAGGACGCGGACAGAATCCAGCAAAACTGGCCGCAATTGGTTGTCGCCGGCTTGCAGATCAAGGGCAGACCGGAAGCGGGAATCCTGTACGACGCATGCGGATGCAGCCAGTTTTCCAGGGCTCTGTTTGAAACCATTTCCCGGCGACGCTCACTCAAGGGAAAACAAGGCGAACTCACGGGCTGGCCCACGGCGGCTCTCAAGGCAATCGGCGGCGGCGATTCCCTTTCTCCGGAACCCGTGCTCAGCCGCGCGGAACAAAGCAACACCGCGGTCATTTTCGGCGACAAATTCATTTTCAAGCTGTTTCGCCACGTGGAAACCGGTGTGAACCCGGACATCGAACTCAGCCGGTTTCTCACCGCACGCAAGTATCCGCACACCCCCCCGCTGGCGGGATCCCTGGAGTATCGCAAAAACAACGGGGACGTGATGAGCCTGGGAATTCTCAGCGCCTTGGTGCCCGGATCCAAGGATGCCTGGGAATACACCCTCGATGCATTGGGCCGCTACTTCGAGCGGGTCTGGTCGTTGCCGGAAGAAACCCGGACCGTTCCAGCCGACCCCGGCTCGCTTCTGTCCCTGGTGGACAGGGAAATCCCCGGGCTCGTTCCGGAGCGGATCGGCACCTTCCTGGAATCCGCACGTTTGCTCGGAGAACGAACGGCTTCCATGCACCTCGCGCTCGCCAGTGAACCTGACGACAAGGAATACGCGCCCGAGCCATTCACGCCCTTTTATCAGCGGGCGCTTTATCAATCCATGCGCAACCTGGCCACGGAGAATTTCAAGCTTCTCAAGAAAGCGCACAAATCTCTGCCTGCCCACCAGATCGACCCGGTCGACCGGGTCCTGCTCCAGGAAAAGGAAATCCTCAAGCGCTTTGAATCGGTGTTCAAAACCTCCATCGTCGCAAAACGAATCCGCTGCCACGGCGACTTCCATCTGGGCCAGGTGCTCTACACCGGAAAGGATTTTGTGATCATCGATTTCGAAGGAGAACCCGCCCGCTCGCTGAGTTCCCGCCGTCTCAAACGCTCGCCCCTGCGCGACGTCGCCGGAATGTTGCGATCCCTTCACTACGCATCCCACGCCGCCCTGATCCAGCAGGCGGAAAGCGGCACGATCAATGAAGCCGCCACCGCCGGCCTCAAACCCTGGGCCGAATTCTGGTCCAAGTGGGTCAGCGTCGTGTATTTGAAAGCCTACCTCGACGGAACCAGCCAGGGAGATTTCCTGCCTCAATCCCGTTCGGAACTCAAGACGTTGCTGGACGCCTATGTGCTCGAGAAGGCGGTTTACGAATTGGGCTACGAACTGAACAACCGTCCGGGCTGGTTGAACATCCCCCTGCAGGGCATCCTGCAGATTCTTGAGGTTCCAAGCGCGAACTAAACACGATTTCTTCACGATCGATCCACATGAATAAAAACGCAGCCAAACGGAAGAAAGCCTCTCCTCCCCTGCTCGTTCCACACGATCGCGCAAGCGGAGCGAATCTCCCGATCCGTACAAACGCACCCTCCAAAACATCCTATGCCGGCCTGAGTGCGGACGACCTGTTCTGGTTCAACGAGGGAACTCATTTTCGCCTCTATGAGAAGCTCGGGGCTCATCTCACCGAATGGGACGGCACCAGGGGAACCGCGTTTTCGGTGTGGGCACCCAATGCCGAAAAAGTCTCTGTCATGGGCGATTTCAACGGTTGGAACAAATCCAGTCATCCCATGCAGACCAAGGGCGGCAGCGGTATTTGGGAACGGTTTATACCCGACATCGGGCACGGGGCGAGTTACAAATACCACATCATCTCCAGGCACAACGGGTACCGGGCGGACAAATGTGACCCTTTCGGATTTCGCCATGAAGTGCCCTCCAAAACCGCTTCCCAGGTCTGGAACATCGAAGGATACGAGTGGCAGGACCAGGCATGGATGAAGGATCGCGGGAACCGCTGCAAACTGGACAGTCCCATGTCCATTTACGAGATCCACCTGGGTTCCTGGATGCGCGTGCCGGAGGAGGAGAATCGTTCGCTCACATACCGGGAACTGGCCCCGAAACTCGCGGAGTATGTCAGGCGCATGAACTTCACCCACGTGGAGTTCCTGCCCGTCATGGAACATCCCTTCTACGGGTCCTGGGGATACCAGACCACGGGCTATTTCGCGCCCACCAGCCGCTACGGCACGCCCCAGGACTTCATGTTCCTGATTGATTATCTGCATCAGCAGGGAATCGGCGTTCTCCTCGATTGGGTGCCCTCCCATTTTCCGAGTGACGAACACGGCCTGGCTTTTTTCGACGGCACGGGCCTGTTCGAACACGCGGATCCGCGGCAGGGATATCATCCCGATTGGAAGAGTTATATCTTCAATTTCGGCCGGCACGAGGTCCGATGCTTTCTCATCAGCAACGCCTTCTTCTGGCTCGACAAATACCACATCGACGGCCTGCGGGTGGATGCCGTGGCATCGATGCTCTATCTCGATTATTCGCGCAAGGATGGCGAATGGATTCCCAACCAATTCGGGGGCCGCGAGAATTTGGAGTCGATCGATTTCCTGCGTCGGTTGAACTCCGAGATTTACAGGCATTACCCCGACGTTCAGACGATCGCCGAGGAATCGACCTCCTGGCCAATGGTCTCCCGCCCCCTGTATGTGGGCGGACTCGGCTTCGGTTTCAAATGGGACATGGGCTGGATGCACGACACACTCGATTACATGGCTCATGATCCGGTATACCGAAAGTTCAACCACCATCAGCTCACCTTCCGCGGACTCTACGCGTTCACGGAAAACTTCGTCCTGCCACTGTCGCACGACGAAGTGGTCCACGGAAAAGGCTCGCTCATCGGCAAAATGCCCGGGGATGCCTGGCAGAAGTTCGCCAATCTGCGGGCGTTGTTCGCCTCCATGATCGCGCAACCGGGAAAGAAACTGATTTTTATGGGCTGCGAATTCGGGCAGATCCGGGAATGGAATCACGACGGCAGCCTCGACTGGAACCTCACCGAGACTCCACTCCACGGCGGCCTGCAGAATTGCCTGGCGCATCTCAACTGGCTCTATCTCAGTGAACCCGCATTACACCGGAGCGATTCGAATCCCGGGGGCTTTGAATGGCTCGATTGCCGCGACGGCGATCAAAGCACGATCAGCTGGCTCCGCAAATGCCCCGGCACGGGAGAAATCATCCTCGCGGTATTTAATTTCACGCCCGTTCCGCGACTGAATTACCAGATCGGAACACCCCGTGGCGGGCACTGGAAAGAAATCGCCAACACGGACGCCCTGGAATACGGAGGCAGCGGCCTCGGAAACCTGGGGGGCGTCGAAGCCCAGGAACTGAACTGGCACGGCCGATCGCACCGGATCACCATCACGCTGCCGCCTCTCGCCGGGGTCTTTTTCAAGTCGGCTCCCCATTCGGAGAATGTCTGAAAAGTAGGGGCCGACGTAAGAAGGCCCACTTCTTCAACTGCCAAACTGCGCGATTTCCAGCGCAGTTGGAGCCTCGTCACCTTGCCGCCGACCACGGAACCCAGAGGTTTCATCCTCTCTCCAATGTTCGCACGATGAACCAGGCGGAACACTGCCTTCGGCACGGCGGCAATCGCTGCGCTGATGCTACGGTTTGCGGAGACGATAGAATCGGGTGCCCAGGCCGGGCCGGATCGTCGCACGGTTACCCGGCGTTTGCCCCACCGGCAGCCATTGCGGGGCGCGCAGCGATTGCCCGGTTTCCAGAATAAACCCCTCCGCCCCTTCCGGCCACGAAATGACGATGGTCGATCCCTGAACATCAGCCTTGAGGGTGGGCTGCTGCTCCTGAATGGAAAACACGGCCTCACTGAGCGCGCTCCAGGTGTTGTTCCGCCAGGTTCGGGCCAGGATTCGGGAATTGCCGGAGACCGCGATGGGCGCGGAGTAAAGCCGTGCCGAAGGCGACATCTTCCCGCCCGGAAGACGGGGATCCAGACCGTCGGTGGTGTAGTATACGAACCCGCTGGAAGCACTCAACGCAAGGGAGAACGGTTCCCTGAATACGCCGTCCGACCGGCTCATCACCGGTGCCGGAAGGTCCGGGTAGAGACCCGCCTGAATAAACTGCTGAATCACGCGGTCGGTTCTCTGCGGAAAAAACCGGGTGAGCAACCGGTTTTTCTCCGCCAGCCATTCGACATCCCGGGTATACGGCTGGTTCCGGCGCACGACATCCCCCCAGCGGGCTGACTCGCACACAATCGCTCCATCGATCGTATCGCACAACGCGAGAAACCGGGGTATCGCCTGGTTCGTGGTGAGGGCACCCTGATTGAAGAAATGTTTCCGCACCCGGTCCGCGAACAGCAGGCGCCATTCCGGGTTCTTCCGCAACTCATGGTAGAGGCGCGCAGGCGAATCGGCTTCCCCCGATGCGCCGCCGACGCCGGTGCGATCATCCGGTACCCAGGGCGGGGTCTCCAGAGTGTAATCGGCGTCCCAGATGAAGAACTGAAACTGGCTGCCGTTTTCCCGCCTGCGCGCGGCGTTCCAGTTCTGCCAGGGCCAATCGACCGTCGCGCAATAGAAATTGAGCATCATGTAATCGGCCAGATTGGTGACATCGAGGTACTGCTGGATCTGATCGTAGGCATCCGGCGTGGCGAGCCCCCGCCCGGCAATCTGCATCATCTCGCGCCAGGCGTTCTTGTCGCCGTCGTGCGCTCGGGCAACCGTGCTCCCGTCACTGAAGATCGTGTCGTAGTCTTCCTTGTCCCCGCCCAGATAGGCGGCCGCGAACGTCGAGTCGGTGCGTTCGCCCGGGTTGTAGAGGCCCCAGTAAACTCCGTTGATGTAGAGGTGAACAAACCGTTCGTGTGCGCTGACCTGCCCCATCGCGAGCTGGCTTTCCTTGGTGAACTGATCCCGCACGTAGATGGCGTGAAGCCGTTCCGCACCATCGGCGTTGGCGTTGTTGAGCGGTCCGGAATTGTCGGTGCGCACCCACGACATGTTGAAGATGGGACGAAACGCGATGAAATCGAACTTCTCCACCTCGGAGTTGGGGAAGAACCGATAGTTCAATTTGGAGGAGCCATATCGGGATTTGAACGTGAGCCCGAGCCCATGTTTCGGCGTCATCGTGCGGCTGGCACCGCCCACAATCTGAACACCGCACCCGACCTGAAAACCCGGTTCTGAACCGTCCGGGAAAAACATTTCAACCGAACAGGGCCGTTCATATTCGTCACCGCGTCCCGTCGATAGTGTGTAAATCCCCGAGCCCCCCCAAAAATCCAATGGGTCCAGGGCCAGGCTCACCACCGGAAGCGATTTCATATCATCGCGAATTCGCCCCGCATAAGCCGGACTGGAGACAACCCGCGAATCCATCTGCCAGTCGTTCCCCCAGTTCTGCGGAAGCCCCGCGCCAGTTTGGGCGAGGATCTGATCGAGAAACAGGTAGCTTCGCGCCCCGGTTTGCCGCGTGGCATAGCCCTCTTGAAAGGCACCGGCGCGCAGGACCGTCGTGCCGTTGATCCGAACGGGTGCCCGGTAGATGGATCCGTGGTCGGAAGTGGGTTCGGTCCCGTCCGTGGTATATCGGATCGTGCCCCCCGGCGTGGCGCACGTGAGCACGACATTGAACGGCTCATCGTAAAACCCGCGAGGCCGGTCGAACTCGACATCAGCCATAAAACCGATCGATCCAGTGCCGTTGATTCCTCCGGGCGTCGGCTGCTCAAAATAACGCCACCCGAGCGCGGTCTCAGCAACCGCGTCCAGCTCGGGCAGGATTAGGAAATCGGAATCTCCGACGTCCCGGTTCAAACCCTGAATCGCGAGCACATGGACGCCGGGCATCAATGCCACGAGACCGACCGGCACATCGAAGGTTTCGGGCTCCGACCCCGCCGTGGCCGGATGCTCCCCGGTGGCGGCCGAATTCCAGGTGAACCCAACGGGAGAGTTGCGTCTGGCAATCTCGACACCATTCAAATAGGCCACAAAACCGTCGTTGTATCGTACACGCAGTTTGAGTCGGAGACCTCTGGCTTCTTCGGGAACCGAAAATGGAATCCGGAGATAGACACTGGAGTTGATTCCCTGCATCTGCCCTCCAATGTCCGTCTTCACCAGACCGCCCACCCCGCTGAGGCGCCAGGGTGAAACGCCCTGCTGCAGTTCACGGATCTGGTCGGGCGTGAGCGCCTGGCTCCAGAGGGAGACATCATCGATCAGTCCGTCGACATACTCACCGGGAGCGCCGGGATCGCCGCCCCAGTAAAGCGGATTGATCCCGATGTCTCCCCCCACCCTGGCATTGCCGACCGCCGAACCATTGTCGTAATACACCAGCAACCCGGCCTGTTTGACCACGGCCAGGTGACGCCAGCTTCCACCGGGCACGTTGTGCGTCATAAACCCGATATTGCCGTCGTGATAATACTCGAAGGTGCTCGGCGTGAATTTAATGAACTGCAAACCGCCCGGGGCACCGCCGGAGCGGTTGCCCAGGATCACCGAGTTGACATTGCGCACCGACCTTTGTTTGAACCAGAAGGACCACGTGAAATTGCTGCTCACACCCATCCTGGGCAGCGTCCCGGCGGAGACATAACTGTCCCGGCCATTAAAACTCAAAACGGTGCCCCGAACCGGGTCATTCTCCCAGGCGACACCGTGCAGGGTTCCATTGGCCCCGCCCGCGACGCGATTGACAGTCTGCCCGCCAGTCCCCTCTTCGACAGGCCAGTAATCGTGAAGTCCCCCGCCCGACCTCGAGGCATTCGAAGCGAACCCAAGACCGGTTTCCCCGCTCTCCCAGTCCGCATCGTTGAATGAAACGTCCCTCCAGGTTGCTTCCAGCGATCCGTCCGAAGGCACCAGAAACCGTGCGCCAGTCCCAGGGGTGACGAGCGGGGTGGTAGCAACCCTTGCCGCCACTCCATACGAGATGTCCTCGAACTGCCCGGGATAATTGGGTGAAAATTCGGTGGCAACGGTGACGCCGTCCGGTTCCACCAGTGCCAGGTATTCGCCCGAAGCTCCAAGCCGGAAATTCGTGTGCAACGGCTGGCCCGGCTCCCGACGGTCCTTCCCGGACGCGAAAATCACGAGGTAACCCCGGGCAACGAGGTTGGTCCCCGGAATCCGCCAACGCCGCAGGTTCGCAGCGTCATCGGTCAGGAACCATCCATTCAGGTTCACGGCGTTGTCCGAGACGTTGCGTAGTTCAATCCAATCGGGGAAGTCGTTGTCTTCATCAGCAAGCCCTCGTGAATTGCTTGCCATGAACTCACCGATGAGAACCGGAGCCGCCCAGGACGTCCAAGTCACCAGCACAAGCGCCATCAGGCACCCAGGCCAGCCGGGAACCAATCTTCGGGACATGATCATTCCACACTATAGAGGGTCGAACGTTCGCCCGTCGAACACAGAGTCTATTCGATCGTCAGCTTGAAGAATCGCCGAGGATCACCGGCAGGCAGTCACACCTCCACCTGCAACACACGGACGTCGCTGGCGGTGCAACTCCGAACCACCGGACTCTCCGCACCCTCGGATGGAATCCTGAGCTCAAGGGGAACCCATCTTTCGAGGTTCACACAACCGTGGACGCTGTAGCCATGATCGTTCCCGAACCATCGCCCACGGCAACCAGGTCTCCAGTCACATCGACGCAAACAATGAATCCGCACCCGGACCGACGTTCGCTTCGAATTCAGCGTTGATGATCTGCTGGCCTGCTTCGCCAAGGTTCCATTTCACACCTCGTGCGGACACTAATCGCGCGAACTTCGGATGCCCCGCCGCGCGGTTTGTTGGAAGATTTCCCGGAATAAATCATCAAGCCCCTGTTTCTAACTCATATGAAGCACGTGAACTTAAAGCTCCGTTCGATGATCGGTGTTCTGGCTCTTGGTATGGGCGCCTATCTCCACAACACAGTTCCGGTCTCGCAGGCTGCGGGTTCGGACACAAACCTCCAAAACCGCGCCGCCGCGGCACCCGCCTGGGAACTCAAGGATCAGGACGGCAAAACAGTCAAATCGTCGGATCTCAAAGGCAAGGTGGTGATTCTGGATTTCTGGGCGACGTGGTGCGGACCGTGCCGCATGGAGATTCCGGGATTCATCGATCTGCATAAGAATTACGTGTCGAAGGGACTCGCAGTGGTGGGCATCGCTTTGGACAAAGAAGGCGTAGCCGTCGTGAAGCCTTTTGCCGCCAAGGCCGGCATCAATTACACGATACTGATCGGAGACGCGAAAGTGCAGCGGGCGTTCGGCGATGTGCAGGCCCTTCCGACCACCTTTGTCATCGATCGCGAGGGGCGCATCGTGACCAAGCATGTCGGATACGCCGACAAAACGACTTTCGAGAACGAAATTAAACGTCTATTGGCACCATGAAATCGCGTTTGCACCACATCTTCGCAGCGGACCGGATTTTGATCCTGGCGGTCGCGTTTGCAGCCTCGGCTGCGCTCCCCATCCACGCGGCACCGTTTCTGAACGGATTCGACCTTGCGAACAGCAGCATCCCGGTTCAACAGATCGCAAGCGGCGGTCCGCCGCGCGATGGAATCCCCGCCATCAACAATCCGAAATTCCTGTCCGCAGCCGAAGCCACATTCCTGGAGGACTCGGACTTGGTGATCGGGTTGAGCCGCAACGGCGTGGTCCGAGCTTATCCGCTGCGCATCATGCTCTGGCACGAAGTGGCGAACGACCGGCTGGGAGACGAAGCGCTGGCCGTAACTTACTGCCCACTCTGCGGTACCGCCGTCGTGTTCGAGGCACTGGTCAACGGGCAGGCCCTCAATTTCGGCGTCTCGGGGTTGCTCTTCCAAAGCGACGTGCTGATGTACGACCGGCAGACCGAGAGCCTGTGGTCGCAACTCCTGCTGAAAGCGGTGAGTGGCCCGCATGTGGGGCAGCCTTTGAACATCGTGCCCAGTGCGGTGCTGACCTGGGCCGGCTGGAAAAAAAAGTTTCCCAACACGGAGGTGCTCTCCACGCAGACGGGTTTCGCCCGCGACTATAGCTTCAATCCTTACTCGGGCTACGAGCAGGACCAGGGCATTTGGTTCGGCGTGCCCGTAAATCGCACGGACTTTGAAAACAAGGATCTGGTGCTGGGCGTGCTTGTCGGTCAACGCGCCAAAGCCTATGCGATCAAGTCGCTCGAAAAATTGTCTGATTCACCCCAAGTGAATGATGAGATCAGTGGCACCGCGCTGCGGTTCACCTATGACCCCATCACCCGCGAAGCGACCGTCCTGGACAGGGCGACCGGCGAACCGTATCCGTTCATCCGCTCCTTCTGGTTCGCCTGGCAGGCGTTTTATCCTGAGACTGCGTTGTGGAAACCATGAAAGACGAAACTTCAACCAACGCCGATTCCGCAGATCGATGTTGCTCGTGCGGAACACACTCACACAAAACCCCGATGCCGCGCCTCCTGCTCCTTGGACTGGGTCTCGCCCTGATTGTTGGCGTATGGTTTTTCCGCGAACCGTTGCGTCAACAAATCAGAGAAAGCGCAACACTCGCCAACGACGCCCCCACACCGGAGAATGTTTCGGACATGATCGAGCAGGCCGCCGATCCACGCGCCGCGTTGCTTGCCGCGTGGAACTCGGGAAAGATTGTTCACCGAGAAGTGGCCATTCGCAGCCTTTCACGAATCAATCCGGCACCGCAAGAGTTGCCACCCGAGTTTGAGTCCATTCTGCTCACCGCTGCGCTCGACCCGGACATGAACGTGCGTGAAACTGCAATCGGAATCTTACGCGAACGCAAGCATCCCGCTTTGGCGGCGCTCGCTTCCGAACAACTCAAAGACCCCGATCAGCAGATTCGCTTGCTGGGCTTGAACTATCTCAAGGCTGCGAGTGCCGGGGTCGGCGTTCCGTTTGCCGCAGCGCTGCTGGATGATCCCGACATTGCCGTGCTGGGCATGAGTTTGAAGCTCCTGGAAAACTGGAGCGGAGAAGAATTCGGCGCGAAGCTGAGAGACACCGTTCAGGTCGAAAACAAAACCAGCGGCTTGCGGGAATTCCAGTCCGAAGGAGTCTCCAAAACCAAGGCTGCCGCCGAGAACGCCAAAGCGTGGTGGGCCGAACATCAAAAAGAGTTTTCTCCGGTAAAACTTCAAGTCCCCGCCGAAGCCTACACTGCTCGCAGGCCAGTTCCGGCGCCGGATTTCCAGCTTCACGCGTTGGACGGGAAGCTGGTCCGGCTCTCAGACCTTCGCGGCAAGGTGGTGCTCATGAACTTCTGGACCACCTGGTGCACCGCCTGCGTCGGTGAGATGCCTGCCCTCGTGGCCCTGCAGAAAAAGTACGGCGACAAACTCGTCATCATCGGCGTGTCACTCGACTACGTGCCGGATCGTCACGGCCACATCGGCGGACATGCGGCCGTTGAGGAACAGAAGCACCGTGAAGGCGACCACGAGGACCACGAAGCCAACGCAGCCGCTTTGAAGAGAGTTCGCGAGAAAGTTGCCCGCACCGCCAAGGCGCGGAACATCAACTACCCGGTTCTGCTCGACGAGCATAACGAAGTCGGCGGACGCTACAACGGCGGCGAACTCCCAACTACGGTCATTGTGGACGCCGAGGGAAACGTGCGCCGCCGATTTGTTGGAACGCGTGGCATGGCCGTGTTCGATGCGATGATTGCTGAGGCGTCGTCTCCACCTTCGCTGACCCCGGGTACCGCTCCAACCGACCGTAAAAGCTGGGAATCGTTCCTAAAACCAACAGGATTGTGACTGTTCTCCAAGTGCCACTCGAGTGATAACGATCCTCCACTGGTCATAATGACCCAGTCACACGAGATCCTGGGGGGGATTCTACAATCCATATGGAATAACTTTGGCCCGCAACCTGTCTTATCTTTGTGAACGATGCGGATTATGAGCACGCGGTTGCGATATTTTATGAGGCGCTCTATGCGTTTGGCTACAGTCTCGCCGGAAACGCGGACGACGCCGGGGAGCTGACTCAGGAGACTTTTTGTCGCCTGCTGACCAAGGGCGGCCAGTTGCGCGACCCGTCCAAGGTCAAATCTTGGCTGTTCACCACGCTTTACCGGGTGTTCCTCGGCTGGAAGCAGCGTCGCGCGCGGTTGCCGCACTTTGAAATCAGCAGTGTCGAAGGCGAATTGCCCGTAATCACCCCGGCCCATGTGGACGTGCTGGAGAACGACGCCATTCGGGATGCGCTGCTGGAGTTGGAAGAGCATTACCGCGTGCCGCTGATGCTCTTCTATTTTAACGACCATTCCTACGAGGAAATCGCGGGCATCCTGGACATGCCCGTCGGCACGGTGATGTCGCGGCTGTCGCGAGCGAAAGGGTTGCTGCGCGAGCGGTTGGTCGCACACACCATCGGCGTTGAGAGTGTCAACAAAATTTTGCCGTTTGAACGAAAGTCAAATTAAGCCCCGTAACTTTATGAACAACGAGGAAGCCAAATTGATCCTGCAAGCGTATCGCCCCGGCGGGCATGACGCAAACGATCCGGGATTCCGCGCGGCGTTGGAGCAGGCGCAGCGCGACCCGGAACTGGCCCGGTGGTTTGCGAATGAACAGGCACTCGACTCGCGCATCAGCACCAAGGTCCGGGCAGCCATCAAGCCCCCCGCTCACTTAAAATCACAGTTGCTCGCGCAGCGCAAGATTGTCCGTCCGGTTGCCTTTTGGAAGATGCCCGCGTGGCAGCTTGCCGCCGCCGCGTGTGTAACGTTCCTCGTGACTCTCAGCGTGCTGTGGTTCAAGTCTTCGAATCAGGCGCAGTTCGCCGCTTACCGCAACGAGATGGCTGACTTCGCGAGCCACAAACTCGACCGCCTCGACCTCATGTCGCGCGACGTGCCCGAAGTGCGGCGCTGGTTGGCGCAAAAGGGGTCGCACGGCGATCTGCTGATTCCCGCTGGACTCGATGGACTACCCAGCCTCGGCTGCCGGCTGCTCGATTGGAATGGGCAGATGGTTTCGCTGGTGTGCTTTGAGCTTGAGAACAAGCAGGTAGCCCACCTGCTCGTGGTGGATAGCACCGCGTTCAAAGACGCGCCAACGGAATCGCCGGTCTTTAATCGGGTCGGCGGTGTCGCGACCGCCAGTTGGAGTCGCGGCGGAAAGACCTACGTGGTTGCCAGCAAGGACGCCACCCAGACCGACTTGATGAAATTGTTGTGAAGCTCTGATCCCGAGCCGACTCTGTGGCCAGGATGAAAACCAAAGAATGTATCCATCTGCTCAAGGCACTGGCAGATGAAACCCTCTGGCGCATTGTCCGCAAACTGCTCGACGCATCGCTGACCGTCAATCAGCGCTTCAAGTCATTCCGCGGGAATAAAAGCCCTGGCTCTCGAGTCATCATGCGCCACCAGGCATGTGTTACGCCCAATCTTTAACCGTTGGAGGCGGCGCGTGGCGCGGGTCAATTTACCCGATATGAATTCCGCAACTGACGAACGAACACGCGCCACCGGCGAATGGATGCTCTACGGCGTCGGCCTGCTGGCCACCGTGGTCGTCACCATCTTCGTCACGCGCATCGCCAAGAAGGCGCTGGCGAAGAAGATTGAGGCAAAACCATATCGTTGCTGATAGCACCCTTCATGGACCGCTTTAAACTCTGGATGGAACCGCTCGACCAATTGATAAAACGGCGTCTGCCGCTGCTTGCGGGGACGATAAAAGCCAGCTTCCTGCTTTGCCTCACACACCCACCCACCTCCTTGCGGAAGCAGGTTACACCCTCTGACTCACAGCGGCAACAAATGGCACGGCCAGCCAACGCCCCCTGCATTCGAATCCGTGGTCATCCGAGCTATCCGTGGTTAAATCCCCCCTTCCCTGCGGCTCCCGGCTCACCGGGACGGTTCGCGCTACCGACCGAGGATGCCGGGCAACCTATTTCGTACTTCCGGAATTCGCTCTTTTGTTTGCCAGGGCGACAACTTCGGACAATTCGATCCCCAGGCCGTCGGTGATGCGCAGGAGGGTGTCGCGGGTCGGATTTCGCATCTCCCGCTCGACGTAGCTGATCATTTGCCTTGGCCAACCCGAAATCCAGCACCTTCACCCGCCCATCGTCCATCAGCTTGATGTTGCCCGGCTTGAGATCCCGGTGAATGATCCCTTTTTCATGCGCTGCTTCCAGCGCCTCCACCAGCACTTCGATGTCGTGGGTTTTCTCGTAAGCCCTGCCATGATGAACGAGGATGGCCTTGACCGCTTTCTCCGCCGCCTGCTGGCAGTGATAGGCAGCGACGTCGTAGAAGGGCGGTTCACCGGTCACGGCCCGGCGGGCGGTTTCCAGGTCGCGCCACGCCTTGACCATCCAGGCTTTCGCTTCGGGAACGGGTACCTCAGCCATAAAGTCTCCGGCCCCGGGTCAGGATGAGGTTCTCAAGGGAGGTCATGCGCGCCTTCACGTGGTCCACTTCCTGTCGCGTCTCCACCAGGACGTCCTTGGGCATCCGCAGTCCGCGCAGGCAGCGGTGTGCGCGCTGTGAGCGGCGGATCGGAGTCTCGTCGCTCTGCGGGACGACGACGAGCAGATCCACATCGCTGTCATCGTGCGGATTGCCCCACGCATGGGACCCGTAGAGCCAGATTCCCTCGGGCTGGAACTCCGCCACAAGCCGCCGCGTGGCTTTCTCAAGGAGATTCTTGTCCAGCGTTTTCATGGCTTCTGTCTACCACATTCCAGCCCCACATGGAAGTTTCCGCAGAGAATATTTAGCTCGGCGGCGGCCGTCGCACAATACAGCACCCCGATCGGACCGCAGACAAGCTTGGGGGAGATTTGGCAAGGGGCAATAGGAGTTCCCAAGTTCATGACATTCACTTCCCCTTCACCGGCACCTTCTCCTTCAATTCGGTGAACCAATGGGTGATCAGCTTCAGGCGCGCGCGCTGGGGATTGAATTGCTTCGTGCTGTCGCTCCGTGCGGAAACGAACGACTGGGCTGCGACATTGGGAAAGGCCCGCGGCCAAACGGTATATTGGAATGCCTGGGCCGGCGACGCGCTCATCAACAGCTACATTGACTGGGCGGCGCGCGAAGTAAAACAGCGCTTCGGCCTGGACGTGCGGCACGTCAAACTCGGCGACACTGCCGAAGCCCTCACGCCAAAGACCTCACCAAAGATTACCCACGCAGTCCGCGTGAAATGCTCGCGTGCTACGTGATCGCCGCCCGCACACTGGACAAGTGCCGCGCTGTGCTGGCCGGCACGGCAGGCGAATACCATTTCAATTGTCCGCTCGATCATCAATTCCTCGGTTTCACCGGGATTGACGCGGAGCAGTTCAAGGCGTTTGTCGCCACCGGAGCGCCGGACGCGGAGGTCGCCACTTGGATCGAGCAAAATTCCAAGATCAAAGAACGCCCCGAGATTGTCGCTTGGAATAACAAGCTCCGCGCCACACGTCCCTGTGACATGCCGATTGAATTGCAGCAGTTCCTCGAAGACTACATTCCGAAGTTCATTCCAAAGAACCGTCCCGTTTACGTCTGGTTCGACGTTTATGATTTGGAAGAAAGGAGGATTTGAACAAAGCTTACGGTGAACAACCTCTCATTTTTACACGGCGTAGAGCCAGCCATCGGCAGTGACCGCTCCGAAACTGGTGACGGTTTCAGGAAGCGGGGCAAGCGTCACGGCGGGAGTCTCAGTTGAGACTTGCGGCGCAGCCGCGTGCGTCGCGCAGCCGACGAGCGAAACAGCGAGAGCAAATGATGAAAGCAGACAAACGGTTGTGGATCTTTTCATTTGGTTTGGGTCAGGAATGATTCAGGGTTGCAGAACGAAATCGGCACGGTCGGCGGTGTTGTACCAATGGCGCATGTCCTGCATTTGTCGCAGGCTGAAATTTTCAACGTGGCCGTCCAGCATGGCGGCGACGGCGCGATTGTTGAACCGGGGAGCGACGTAACCGCACTGTCTTGGCGTGAGCGACGGCGAAAAGTTCGCCGACCACTGGCACGTTTTCAGGAAGGGCGGCGTAACTTGGATCTGGACACCCAGCTTCATCACTGTGCGCCGACGCGATAGAAGCGTTGCGAGTTCGTCGCATGGGTGTCGCGCCAACCGGCAAAGACCGGCGACGGATAAACCAGATTCAAGCTGGTTGTTTACGACGCTTTATCAAGTGCTGAGGTTGCCCATCGGCACAATCATGTCGTGGATGTCTCGCGGCAAGGACATCCTCCGCCGCCGACTGCAAACCCCATCACCGGCCACCATCAATTGCCGCAACAGCGGGTGGGCGGCGCGATTCCAAGGCCGCGCGATGTCCTGCACCGTGTAACTTCGACGCACTGCAGTGGAATATCCAGACCCGCAAATCATTCTCAACTATTGAATATGACAGGATCAATCATTTCCCGGACACTTTGCTCTGTCGCGCTCGGCTTGGCGGTGCTCGCTTCACACGCTGCTGCTGCTGAATTCGACCAATCGCACGCGCTGTTTGATGTCGTGCTCAAACAGCGGGTGAAGAATGCCCGCGTGGATTACGCGGGGCTGAAAGCGCATCCCCAGGACTTGAATCGCTATCTCGACCAGGTCGCCGGCGTCAGCAAGACCGAGTTCAAGAAGTGGAGCGAGCCGCAGCAAATCGCTTTTCTGAGCAATGCCTACAACGCCTTCACGCTGCGGCTCATCATTGACCATTACCCGCTCAGGAGAATCAAAGATATCGGGAGCATTTTCAGCGGCCCGTGGGATCAGCCCGTCGTCAGACTTTTCGGCGGGACAATGGATTTGAACACGGTGGAACACAGAATTCTGCGCAAGGATTACACCGAGCCACGACTGCACTTCGTGCTCGTTTGCGCGGCCAAGGGTTGTCCGCCGCTCCGCGGCGAAGCCTACGTGGGCGCGCGACTCGAAGCACAACTCGTGGATCAGGCGAAACAATTCCTTGCGGAATCCGCCAAGAACCGCGTGGATGCCGCCACGCGCACGGTCTATCTCTCGCCGATTTTCAAATGGTATGGAAGCGACTTTGAGAAGAAGCACGGATCGGTGCTCGCGGCATTGAAACCGGATTGGCCGGGCAAGTCCGTCGCCGGATACGAAGAATTCAAAATCCGCTACACCGAATACAACTGGTCGCTCAACGAACAACCGCGCAAACAGCAAATACAAACCTTATGAAGCCACTTCCCCAATCCACATCCTCAGACGCCATCTCGGCGCGCGCTTACCTACTTTGGGAAGCCGCCAGGCGACCCGCAGGTCGCGACTAGGAATTCTGGCTGCTCGCCGAACATGAACTCAAGGCGAAGCCGAAAGCTCCGGGCTCGATCGCGCTCGCCCGCCGTCCGCGACGGACGGGTTACCCGGTAACTCACCACAAAGCTGAAATCCCAAAGCGACGAGACTTGCTCATCGTAATTGCATCGTAATTGATTAGCTTGAACCCCAAAGTCCAAATCATGGCTTCATCCAAAACCACTGCCGCCAAGTCCGGCTTCAACTGGAAATGGCTGCTCTACCCCGCCGCTGCCATCATCCTTTTCGTCATCGCCAAAGAACTTCATTTACAGGACCGGCTCAAGCAGGGACTCGACTGGGTCGGCCAACTCGGCCGGTGGGGGCCGGCCATCTTCATCGGCCTCTACATCGTGGCGACCGTGTTGTTCATCCCCGGCTCGGCGTTGACACTCGGCGCTGGCGCAATCTTTGGCGTGGCGTGGGGTTCGGTCTACGTTTCCGTCGGCTCGACGCTGGGCGCGACGGCCGCATTTCTCGTTGGCCGGTATCTGGCCCGCAACGCCATCGCCCGCAAGATTGAAGGCAACGAGCGTTTCGCCGCGATTGACAAAGCCGTGGCGAACGAGGGCTGGAAGATCGTCGGTCTGACGCGGCTCTCGCCGGTATTTCCTTTCACGCTGTTGAATTATTCGTTCGGCCTCACGCGGGTAAAGTTGAGCCACTACGTCCTCGCTTCGTGGATCGGCATGATGCCCGGTACGGTGATGTATGTGTATCTCGGTTCGCTGGCCAAAGCCGCGACGGGCGAGCACACCCGCACCACCGGCGAATGGGTGCTTTACGGCGTCGGCCTGCTCGCCACCTTGGTCGTTACCATTTTCGTCACGCGTATCGCCAAACAGGTGCTCGCCAAACGCATCACCAATTAAGGGATTTCAAGTAAAATCAACATGAGCCAACCCACCCAACCGCCCGTCCTCCCGTGGGACGCGCATAATCAAAAACTCGTCTCCAATGTCCACCCCTCAGACTGGAAGAATCCCACACCTGCTCCGCGCTACAACCTCGTTGTCATCGGCGGCGGCACGGCAGGGCTGGTTTCCGCCGTTGGGGCAGCGGGGCTCGGCGCAAAGGTCGCCCTCATCGAGAAACATTTCATGGGCGGAGATTGCCTCAACGTCGGCTGCGTGCCGTCCAAAGCCATCATCCGCGCCGCACGCGCCGCTGCGGCGGTCAGGGAAGCGGCGGAATTTGGAGTAAATGTTCCCACCGGCACAACCGTGGACTTTGGCAAGGTCATGGAGCGGATGCGCCGTCTCCGCGCGGACATCAGCCCACATGACTCTGCCAAACGCTTCAGCGAACTCGGCGTGGACATTTTCCTCGGCGCGGGCAAGTTCACCGGCCCGGACACCATCGAGGTCGGCGGGCAAACGCTGCGTTTTGCCAAGGCCGTCATCGCCACCGGCGCACGCGCCGCTGCACCGCCGATTCCGGGCTTGAAGGATGTTCCCTATCTCACCAACGAAACGCTTTTTTCGCTCACCGAACTGCCGAAACGCCTCGGCATCATCGGCGCTGGCCCGATTGGCTGCGAGATGGCGCAAAGTTTCGCCCGTTTTGGTTCGGAGGTGTATCTAGTGGAAGCCGAACATGGCATCCTGCCGCGCGAAGATCGCGGCGCGGCGGAAATCGTCCTTGAGAGGATGCAAAGCGACGGGGTCAAGATACTTTGTTGCGGCAAGGACTTGAAGTTGGCGAAAGACCCCAATGGCGTTCGAATGAAGGTCGGTTCGCACGGCAAAGACTACGACGTGCTCGTGGATCAACTCCTCGTCGCCGTGGGCCGAGCGCCTAATGTCGAAGGACTCGGCCTCGAAACCGTCGGCGTCGAGTTCGACAAAAAGGGCGTGAAGGTCAACGACCGTCTGCAAACTGCCAACCGGCGCGTCTTCGCCTGCGGCGACATCTGTTCGCCGTATCAGTTCACGCACGCGGCTGATTTCATGGCGCGCATCGTCATTCAAAACGCATTGTTCAAAGGCCGCGCCAAAGCCAGTTCGCTCATCATTCCGTGGGCGACTTACACTTCACCGGAAATCGCCCACGTCGGTCTTTACGAGAAGGAGGCCAGAGAGATAGGCATCGAAGTGGACACGTTCACGCAAGAGTTGAGTAAAGTGGACCGCGCGATTCTCGATGGCGAAACAGAAGGCTTCGTACGTGTCCATGTTCGCAAAGGCACGGATAAAATTGTCGGCGCGACCGTGGTTGCCACGCACGCGGGCGAGTTGATTGGCGAACTCACGCTCGCTATGAAAGGCAAACTCGGCCTCAAGACCATCGGTGGGACGATCCATCCATATCCAACGCAAGCCGAAGCCATCCGCAAGACCGGCGACCTTTACAACCGCACCCGCCTGACGCCCTTTGTGAAGAACCTGATGAACCGATGGATCGCCTGGCAGCGGCGACACCACTAGGATTGAGCCGTGGCTGTACAGCGACAATGATCATTCGCATTCAGGCGAGGATTTTTCGGATCACATCGCCGGCCACATCGGTGAGGCGATGGCTGCGTCCGTTGTGGAGGTAGGTCAGTCGTTTGTGATCCACTCCGAGCAGGTGGAGCATGGTGGCATGGAGGTCGTGTACACTCACACGATCCGTTTCCGCTTTGTAACCGATCTCATCGGTTTCTCCGAAGCTCGTGCCACCACGGATGCCGGCCCCGGCCATCCAGGCCATAAACCCGTTCGGATTATGATCGCGCCCGCCGCTTCCCTGCGAAACCGGCATTCGCCCGAACTCGCCGCCCCACACCACAAGGGTGCTGTCCCAGAGACCCCGGCGCTTGAGGTCGGTCAGCAGGCCGTGAATCGGCATGTCGGTGGAGGCGCAGTGGTGGGAATGATTTCCCTTGAGGTCGGAATGGGCGTCCCACTCGCCGTCGCTGTAGACCTGGACGAAGCGCACGCCCCGTTCGATCAGGCGCCGGGCCATGAGGCATTTGGTTCCGATGTTCCGGGACACCTTCTGGTTGAGCCCGTACATCTCGAGGGTCTGCTGCGATTCGGTTGAAAAATCCGTCAGGTCGCTGGCTTCGCTCTGCATCCGGTAGGCCAGTTCGAAGCTTTGGATGCGGGCCAGCAGGTCGGGTTCCCCCGCGTGCAGTTGGAGATGGGCGGTGTTGGCCTGATGCAGGAAATCGAGCTGCGCCCGCTGGTCTTGAAGGGTGACGTGTTCAGGCCGCGTGAGATTGAGGATGGGCGCGCCGGAGGAACGGAACAGGGTGCCCTGATAGCTGGTGGGCAGAAAGCCGGCGCTCCAGTTGAGGGGGCCCCCTTTTACGCCGCTGCTGTTTCCGAGCACGACGTAGCCGGGGAGGTTTCTGCTTTCGCTGCCGAGGCCGTAAGTCACCCAGGCACCCGCACTCGGGAATCCGGGACGGGCGATCCCGGTATTGATCTGGTACAAGGCCGGCACATGATCGTTGGATTCACTGTAGAGCGATTTGATGAACGCGAAATCGTCCACGTGCCGCGCCACATTGGGATACTTCTCGCAAACCCACGCACCCGATTGACCGTGCTGATCGAACGTAAAGGGGGATTTCATCAGCGGCCCCGGGTTTCCGTTGAACACGTCGATTGAAATGCGCTGTCCGTCGCGTCGTGTCAGCTCCGGTTTCGGATCAAACAGATCGACCGAGCTGGGTGCTCCCTCCATAAACAACCAGATGACCGAACGCGCTTTTGCCGGGTAATGCGGCGGGGCGACTGCCATCGGGTTTAGGGCGCGCCCGGGAGTGTCGGCAGGAGAATCCGCCGCGAGCAGTCCCTCGTGTTTGAGGAGGTCCGCCAGTGCGAGCAGGCCGCAGCCCGACCCGGCTTTCTTAAGGAACTCGCGCCGGTTGTTGAACCGGGCGTACCGTCCGCAGTGATGGGATTGGATCTGGTGCTTCATCGGTTCCTGGATGTTTTACAAAAAGCGGTGGTCTGCGGGGGAGCGGTACATCGGTTCGCATCAATCCACATAGATAAACTCGTTCAGCGCGAAGATGGCCTGACAAAAATCCGCGAGGGCCAGCTCATGACTGTCGGCGGCCGGGTGATCCTGAATGCGCGCGGTCCGCTGCCGGATCCGGGTTTCGAGAAAACTGGTTCCCAGGTCGAGTTCCGGGAGGGTGGGTTCGCGTCCGAGTGCCAGTTGCCAGGCCAGGTGGATCTGGTTTTCAGGTTTGGCACCGGCTTCACCGCGTACCCGGGTTGCGAAGTCGACGGCTCGAGCGCGCACGAACGAATCGTTGAGCAGGGCGAGCGCCTGGGGTGCAACGGTGGTGATGTCGCGGCGGCCACAGCTGGCCTGGGCGTCCGGTCCGTCGAACGCCTGGAGCATCGGGTTTTGCACCACGCGCTTGTGGAACAGATAGAGGCTGCGACGGTGCGTTGAGGGGGTGTCCACGAGGTCCTTTGGATAGGGATCCTTCATGTTTCGGGCCTGGATGGCCTCGGGGGCGATGGGTGCCTTGACCGCGGGACCGAACATCCGGGGGTTCAGCATGCCGCTCACGGCCAGCATCGAATCGCGAAGGATCTCCGCTTCGAGTCTCATCGGGCGCCGACGCCAGAGCAGACGATTGTCCGGATCAACGGCGGCGCTGAAGGGATCGAAGGTGGTGCCTTGAAGGTAGACAGCGCTCGTCATGATAAGGCGGTGCAGCGGTTTGAGTTTCCAGCCGGTTCTGACAAACTCGCTGGTCAGCCATTCCAGAAGATCCGGGTGGGTGGCGGGATCCGCGCGCGTGCCAAAATCGTTTGCGGTGCGCACCAGGCCGTGTCCGAAATGATGCTGCCAGACACGGTTGACGATCACCCGCGCCACGAGCGCGCCCGCACCATGCTCGAGGTCGGTCATCCATTCCGCCAGGGCGCGGCGTTGTTGTGTGGAGTCCGTGCGGAGACTGGCGGCCCGCGCTTCGGCCCAATAATCCTCGGGTGTCTTACCGCGCGTGAGCGCCGTCAGGAACCCCAGTTCCACCGGCTCGCTCCTGGCGTGGAAATCGCCCCGGGCCAGGAGAAACGTTTCGCGGGGTTCGGGCCCGAAATCAGCAAATCCGAAGGCGGTCGGCAAAGGTACCGGCCTGCGTTCTTCGATTTGCCGGACCACGTTCCACAGTGTGTCCCACCGCTTACGTTCCTCTTCCGAGAGGTACGGGCGCAGGTCCTCGTCTGCGACACGCAATTTTTTGGCGAATCGCTTGGCAAGGTCCGTGGCTTCGCTGGAACCGGGTGTGTCGCGGAGAATGGATTTTTCCGTGTCCGTGGCGTCGAGCCCGTTGATTTTGGCGAGTCGGACTTCGGATTCATGAATGAATCGTGTTTTCGCGATCCAGTCCTTCAACGGGTTTTGTGCGGCCTGAAACTCGGTTTCCCAAAGGTTCCGGGCTTCGCCGTGGCGCCTGATCGCGTCGCGACTCGCGAGGGGCAGTTCCGCGCGATCCCCGCCGTTGAACGCGCTGAGCATCCGGTAATAATCCCGCCTGGGAACCGGATCGTACTTGTGGTCATGACACCGTGCGCAACCCAAGGTCAGGGCCAGCATCGCCGAACCGGTGGTGGAAATCATGTCATCCAGCTCGTTGAACCGTGTGCGAATACGTTCCTCCTCCATCAGCCGGTCAGGCAGTTCGGCATGGGTGCCGGCCGCGATAAACCCGGTGGCGGCGATCGCCTCCGGGTTGTCCGGCTCCAGTTCGTCGCCTGCCAGCTGCCACCGCACGAAACGATCGAAGGCGAGGTCGGTGTTGAGGCTGCGAACAACAAAGTCGCGGTAATGGTGGGCGGTTCGGCGGTCGGCATCGCCTTCCTGCCCGTCGCTGTCCGCGTACCGGGCGACATCCAGCCAGTGACGCGCCCAACGTTCGCCGTAATGGGGGCTGGCCAGCAGCTGATCGATCAACGCGGCGACGGCGGACTGGGGATCCAGCGAAAAATCGCGCTCGAAACCCTTCACCTGAACCGGGGTGGGAGGCAGACCGGTGAGGTCGAAGTACATGCGGCGCGCCAGTTCCCGGGCCGAAGCCTGCGGGGTCGGGGTCAGATTCTTCGCGCGCAAACGCTCCAGGATGAACCGGTCCACAGGAGTGCGGGCTGAGTCCGAGTCTCCCGTTGCCGGAATCGATGGGGACCAGACCGGGAGATAGGACCAGTGCCCGCCGCTGTCGTGCTCCGGGGTGCCGCGGGTGAGAGAGGTTCCGATGAAGAGCAATCCCAGTCGAAGGATCAGCCATATGGGAGCCGGAGTCTGCATACGCACGGGATGTCCGAAATGTCTCAGACATTCGGAGTGGAATCAAGCCATTTGACCGGTCCATCGGCAATTGCGGAACGTCTGGCAAAACCGAAGCCCCGGGGGATTGTCGAAATGAGAATAGCCGACCTTCCGATGCCGGACGACAAGCAGTCCCCCGTTCCGGGTGCAGCATTGAGTGAACTCCCACGCCTGATCCAGGCGGGCCAAATCCGGGCCTGCGTGGTCCCGCGTTTGCGCGGCTGTTGTGACTGTGCGCCACCCGACGTCTCTGTCAGGCGGCGGGAAATAACCAGGAGAAACGTCAGCGCACTGGACGATCAAGCCACCCAGCAGGAGCAGGGAAAAAAGAGATGCGAAAAAAGGCAACCTCCTGGGAAACACGAGATTCATGCCGGGACTGTGCCACGGCGCTGAATTGGGAACAACGAGATTGTATCCCGCGCCCCCCCCAAACCGAACGCGCGCGCCATTCGGGGCTTGAACCTGAATGGCGCGCTCAAACACATCCCGACAGGCCGGTGCCGACGGGATTGATCCCCGTCGTTCGTCAGACCACTTTCGGCGGAGCGAATCCCTCGCGATACTCCCTTGAAAGGATCGTCTTGTTGGCTTCGTCGTGATTGGTGAACCGGAAATTGGCCGCATCCCAACGCAGTTCCTGATCCGGGTAACGGGTGGCTTTCACCGCCAGCAGCGCAGGCTCCGTGATGCGCCACCCGATCGTCAGCGGCGTCCACAACGGCTTCTTCGCACCCAGACAATTCTCGGCCCAATCCCCCCAATGATTTCGCGGAGACACCCTTGGCATCGGTTCGTCATCGGAAAGTTTGCCCTTCCGGTAAACCTCCGGGTTGCCATCCGCCTGCAGGATCAGAATTCCGTCCTCACACACCACCATCGTATGATTCGCATCAAACTTCAGCGGAGGCAGACCAAGCGCCGCAAACGACGGCATCAAGCCGCTGTCGTTGTAGTGCACCACAAACTTCTCCCGCGCGAACGCACCGCCCCCCGGATACGTGAGCGTGCTCATGTTGTGGGACGTATGGCCCGTGGTGGAGGGGCGCGCGGTGTGGGTCACCACCGCTTCCGGTTCCGGCATGTCGTAGGCGAAATAGAGCAGATCCAACAAATGACATCCCCAGTCGGCGAGCTGACCGCCGCCGGTCTCCCAGTAAGCACGCCATCGACGCGGGGCAATGCTGTCATTGTAAGGAATCTTCGTCGTCAGTGGGCCCTGCCACAAATCCCAGTCCAGATTGTTGGGGATTGGCTGCGCGGGTTTGTATTCACTCCACGGATCGTCGAAATAATGGCCTCGCGACACGCCTCCCGTCCACACGTGCGCCTCGATTGGTTTGCCCAGCCGATTGCTCCGAAGAATCTCGACGGCGCGCATCCGGCCCGGATTACACGACCGTTGATTGCCCATCTGGGTAATGAGATCGGGTCGGGCAGCCAGGCCGTCACGCATCATCCGAAGTTCGTCCAGCTGGTGTACAAGCGGCTTTTGGCCATACAGATGTTTGCGATGATTCAGCGCGGTCAACATCATCGGCGCATGGTTGAAGTCCGGCGTATCCACGATCACCGCATCAAACTCGTCGGCACGGTTCGCGAACGCCTCCCGGTAATCCGCCAGCCTCCACGCCTTGGGAAAATCCTTCGCTATCTTGTCAATCGCCGCGCCGTTCACATCACAAAAACCCGCGAACTCCACCATCGGATGTCTCTGGAGCTGGCCGCGGTCCGCGTTGCCGATGCCATCAACGCCAATCTGCAGGATCCGGAGTTTGCTGTTCTTGTTTGTTTGCGCCCGGCCCATCATCGAGAGGGATGCGATGCCGACGGTTGCGATGGCACCCGATTTCATGAAGGAACGACGGGTGACGGGAGAGGAAGATGCTGTGCCTGGATTCGTGTTCATAGGATTTCGAAAGGATGCAGCCCGGCCAAAAAAACTCAAGCAAAACCACTCACGCCCCAACTGCTGGAATGCGGAACAAACCCGCCCCAGACCCTTACCCCGGACTGGGATCCGCCCTGTCCACCCACGCCGCCCCACTGGTTGTCGCAGGTCAGGAACCTCACCATGGACAGGGGCCCCCTGCCTGGTGATGGCGCGCAGCCCATCGGGCGCGGGATACCCGTCAGAATACGAATAACACTCCAGCTTCCATGAATTCAGCCTGCTTCCCGGTTGCATCCCCTGTCCGGAATCCGATACGCTGCCCCATGCTCACACAGACCTTGTTTCGATGGATCACCGTAGCCACGCTGATGCTCCCGGGTGTCCCTGCCCAAGCGCAGGAACCGACCTACGCCGAAAAGCTCGGATGGAGCCCCGGCACCCGCGCGTTGATTCTGCATATCGATGACGCGGGCATGTCCTACGATTCCAACCTCGGCGTGATGCGCGCCGTCGATGAGGGAGTCGCCAATTCGCTCAGTGTCATGATGCCCTGCCCCTGGGTGCCGCAGATGGTCCGTTGGATCGAACGGTCCGGTGCGGACGCAGGCCTGCATTTGACGCTTACTTCCGAATGGACCGATTACCGCTGGGGTCCCCTGGCGGGCAAACCAGCAGTCCCCGGGCTCACCGACCCGGAGGGATGCCTCTGGGACAACGTGCCGCTGGTGGTGAAGAACGCGTCCGCCGACGAAGTGGAAGCCGAGATCCGCGCCCAGCTCGACCGGGCACGCACGATGGGATTCAACCCGACGCATCTGGATTCACACATGGGCACCCTTTTTGCAGACAACGCATTTCTCGAGCGTTACATCAAGGTCGGCATCGAAACCGGAATTCCGGTGATGTTCCCCGGGGGGCATGGATTTTTCATCAACCAACAGACCGAAGGAGGACAGGCGGAGCGACGCCGTCAGATCGGGGTCAATCTCTGGAAATCAGGCCTGCCTGTTCTGGATGATCTGCACAACTTCAGCTACGAATGGAAAACCGACCAGAAAACCGATGCCTACATCCAAGCCGTGCGCTCGCTCAAACCGGGAGTGACCATGATGATCATGCATTGCACCGATCCCACCGAGGTTTTCCAGAAAATCTCGGGCTCAGGGGAAACCCGCCGCGGCGACCTGAACGCGATGCTCGATCCCAGGCTGAAGGCCGCCATCCGGGAGGAAGGCATCGTGCTGACCACCTGGAGGGAACTCAAGCAACGCAGGGATGCAGCGAAACACTAGGCGATTGAAAACACGCCCCGATCCGTTATATTAAGCCTCTCAACACCACGCACCCCATGCAAACCACCATGAACCGACGTTCCTTTATCCAAACCGCTTCGCGGGCCGCCGCGGCAACCGCCGCCGTGGGCGCGCTGCCGCTCGGCACCTTCGCGCAACAACCCCGCACCCGCATGACGATCAACCTCGTGTGCGGTGCCATCGGAGTCGAAGCCCGGACCCAGGCCGACGTGAACGCACTTGCCGTGAAGCATGGATTTCAGTCCGTGGAAGCTCTGGGCGGTGATCTCGCCGGAATGTCGCCAACCCAGCTCGGGGATCTGCTCGGATCCATGAAACAGAACCGTATCGTTTTCGGTGCCTGCGGATTGAGCGTCGATTTCCGCGGGACCGAGGAGGGCTTTCAGGAGAGTCTGCGGAAATTCAAGTCCGTCGCCGCAGGCCTGGAAAGAGCCGGTGTCGACCGGGTGAACACCTGGCTCTCACCGAGCAGCCGCGATCTGACCTACATCCGGAACTTCAGGCAACACGCCGACCGGCTGCGTCAGGTCGCCCAGGTGCTCAAAGACCACGGACAGCGGCTCGGCCTCGAATACGTGGGAACCCACACCCTGCTGGTTCGAGGCAAATACCCGTTCATACACACGCTCGGTGAAACCAGGGATCTGATTGCGGAGATCGGAACCGGGAACGTGGGCCTGGTGCTCGACAGCTGGCACTGGTGGCAGGCCGGAGACAGCGGCGAAGACATCCAGAGCCTCACCAATCACGACATCATCGCCGCGGATCTGAACGACGCTCCGAAGGGCCGGAAGAAGAACGAACAAATCGACAGCCAACGCGAGCTCCCCATGGCAACGGGCGAAATTGATGTGGCTACTTTTCTGAACGCGATGAACCGGGTCGGATACGACGGACCGGTGCGCGCAGAACCGTTCAATGCGCCGCTCCGCGCGATGGACAACGACGCCGCCTGCGCCGCGAGCAGTCAGGCCATGAAAAAGGCCTTCGCACTGATCACTTAGTTGGAATGCTCGCCTCACTGCCATTCGTTTGAGGGATTCGAAAGGCGGGGGTAGTCCGTTTGGAACGGATGTCTGCCTCGCGTCTGGAGCAGTGGATCCCGAATCGGGATCGCCTCATTTTTCACCGGAACGTACGGCAAGGACCGGGTTGTTTCGGTATCCGCAAAGCGGCGGCGGCGCAGTCCACGACGCTGTCGCGAACCTGGCAAAGACCCGAGCATCCCCGTTGGGGGGTACCTCGCGCTGCGAGGCACTGTCGGTCGCAGCGCGACAGGCTCCACCCAGTCCACCCAGTCCACCCAGTCCACCCAGTCCACCCAGTCCACCCGGGAACGTTTATTCAGGGAGGGGCTTCATCCCTTCGCCAGATCTTGGACTGCGGCAGTCCTCTGCCGCTTTCCAGCGCGTCGGCAGATCCAAAAGCGGCAGAGGACTGCCGCACTCCACGACGCTGTCGCGAACCTCGCAAAGACCGGAGCATCCCCACGGGGTGGTGTACCTCATGAGGTGGCGTGCCTCGCGCTGCGAGCCACTGCCGGTCGCAGCGGGACCGACTCCACCTCCCCTATTCAAACGTTCGGCTGCCACGCACGCGCCGCCCGAAGAAC
>JAIPJX010000032.1 GCA_021733945.1 Verrucomicrobiota bacterium
TCATGACCGGTCTGGTCGTCCCCCTGATCGTGGCCTCCGCAATTCTGGCGGCAGGGGCCGCCTCCACCACTGCCCCGGTCCTGGAAAACGCCCATGCCAGCGGCGGACTGCTTCCGTCGACCCTGAAGGGATTGTTCGAATACGGACTGAGCGTCCGGGCCCTCCAGCTTGCCGCCATCGTTGCGGGTGCGTTCGGCATGGTTTTGCTCGGTTGGCTCGACGACAAATACGAACTGGGCCCGACCGTGAAATTCGGGGGCCAACTCGTGATCGCAGGCACTGTCGCCGCGGCGGGAATTCGGATCACCCTCTTCGTGGACAACGTGATCTTCAGCTACGCGATCACGGTGCTTTGGATTCTCACAGTGACCAACGCATTCAACTTCATGGACAACATGAACGGTCTCTGCGCCGGCCTGGCCGTTCTGGGTTCCTGGAACTTCGGCCTCGCGGCGGCGATCCATGGACAATACCTCGTCGCCACCATGGCATTTCTGGTCTGTGGCGCGCTGCTCGGATTCCTGCCCTACAATTTCCCCAAAGCGAGTGTGTTTCTCGGAGATACCGGCAGTCATCTGGCCGGATACCTGATGGCGATTCTCGGAATCCTGCCTCACTTCTACACTGCGGACCGACCGGCATCCCTTGCTGTGTTTACACCTTTGGCAGTGCTGGCCCTTCCGCTGTTGGATATGGCGTGGGTGGTCTTGTTTCGAATCCGGATCGGGCAACCATTCTACATCGGGGACACCAACCATCTGTCCCATCGCCTGGTCCGAAGCGGATGTTCCCGCACCATGGCCGTGCTTCTGATCTGGCTGATGGCGGAGGCCGTCGGCAGCGTCGCCTTCCTTTGATCCATCCACTCGGCCCGTTACAGGCGCTGGCGAAGTTTGCCGTCCAGACCAATGATCCGGATCGTCCCCACGGACGAGGGCTCGCCTTCACAGACGATCTTGTCCAGGTTCACCTCCTTGAGACGTTCCAGAACCTCCTCCGAAATCCCCTCCTCCGCGGAAGGCTGGAAGACGAAGCTCTCGAAAAAATTGTGATGCCCGGGCAGATACGTCTGCGAGAAAAACCCCTTCAATACAATCGGTTCATCGGCGATGCCCGTGATCACCGTCTCCACCCATTTCTGAACCGGGGCGGTGTAGCCGGCACTCGGACCGGAGGGAGGAGGCGGCCAGTAAAACTTCGATTCCACCGCCAGGGCACCACCGGCAAACTTCCGGGTTTGCACAGAGGACAGCGCAGACGGCGTGCCGGTGGACCGGTCGATTGCCAGTGTGACCGAGTCCTGCCGCGTGGTCCCGAGCTGGACGCTGCCGTTCAGATAAACAAACTCCTGTTGAGGGATCGCATGAAGAGCCGACACGGTCACCCGGGAGTCACGCAGGGTCACCGCAACATCCCGGGCCACGCTGACCTCGCTGGGGAACCCCTCGATCGTCACCGTCATCCGAACTGCCTCGCCATTCACGGGAAGGGTCCAGCGCAATTCCATTCCCGTTGCGGTGCGTGCCTGGGTGTACCCATCCAGACTTGCGGCATCCAGGCCCACTTTCCGCACCTGTTCGCCATCCAGATACTCCAGATCCAGATGCTTGAGAAACGGATCCGGCAGGATTGGTTCGGACAGACGCACACTGGCCAGCTGCATCCGAACCCGGATCTTGAGCCGATGTCGTCCCAGCAACTCCTGCCCGCCCTCCCCCTGGGCTGTGGCCATCGCCACGGGTTCATCCAGCAGAAACGGGGAAACCTGCTCCGAACCGGCCTGCGGCAGCGGCCTGACCTGCTTGATCACCAGCCCTGTCGGATTCATCTTTTTAAACTCAAAATCGAGCGCAAGCCCCTCCGGCTGCGGGAGTGTACGGCGGTAGGCATCGTAAACGGTGAACAGGCTGCCAGCCAGGGATCGATAATCCGCCTCCCAGTTCATCACCCGAGCGCCCTGAACCACCAGATTCGAAGGTTCTTCCTGGGAAACCCAGCTGATCCCGCCTGTATTCCCGACCACCCGGACGGTCTCCGGCACTACCCCTCGCTCCGGATTCGAGACGGAGGTTGCCCCCTGCTGACTGACAATCTCCGCCTCCCAGCGGTCGCCGAAGGATTCCCTCACCACGGCCACGCCGTTGGCGCGTTCAAATTCATCCGGAAACGAATGATGCACCAAAACCGCCATGCCAACTTCGGACTCCAAAACACCAAACCGCAATCGCTGCAGAAACGCATTCAGATTGTAGAAACTCGCGTAAACCTTGCGAATCGCCCGGAAAACGCCGCGTTCCTCTGGCTCCAGGGGATCGCAGCCGGACGGTCCGGACTCGTCGCCGTCGATGTCATCCTGGAGACAACCGCTGTAGCTGTCGTAAAGCCCGGCTCCAACAAACGTG
This sequence comes from Verrucomicrobiota bacterium, assembly GCA_021733945.1. Taxonomy (GTDB): domain Bacteria; phylum Verrucomicrobiota; class Verrucomicrobiia; order Limisphaerales; family SIBE01; genus JAIPJX01. Next base: position 2,403 of record JAIPJX010000032.1, read on the forward strand.
TCGCTGTCCTCCATGTTGGTTGAACTGCGAAAGCGAATCTTGCTGGCCGGATCGAACAACTGCAGCGAGTCCACAACCGCCTGCCGCTGAAGATCCGTGAAACGGCCGGACCGGATCCGCTCCCGGATCGTGTCGAGCGTTCGTTCGAGGGCGGCCATGTCACGGACCGGCCATTGAAACGGTTGCAGAGCCGCGTCAATGAAAGCCCGCAGGGTTCCACCGCCATTGACAGGCTGGTTCAGAAACCCCTCCCACAAATCAAAGCTGAGTCCGATCGCCTCCGGCGATCGGTCCGGCAGTGTCCTGCGCAACAAACCGAAGTTGGAGGCTTTGCCCCCGAAGTATCGGACATCGCCGGTGGTCAATGAAGAGGTGTTTCTGCTGATTTCCCCCAATGCCTCCCTGGGAATGTAATCGAGTTTACCCGGAGCCTTTAAACCGAGCATCTCTCCCCTCAGACTCTCCGGCACGGTCGCCCCAATCGGAACGATCCGAACCCGGGTATCGCTCTCAGAATTGAAGAAAAATCCGGTTGAAGCCGAAAAATACACCTCAGTTCCAGCCAACCCCATCACTCGTTCACGTTCGCCGGAGTCCCTCAGGTAAGCGAACGGTATGTTGAACGACTGGGCCAGAAGAGCGACATGAGAATTGGGGGTTGCCGGACTCAACGAAACAACACCCGCCACCATCGGGATCTCGGCCGGCACACCATCGGTCAAAAGAATGTCCTCCGAACGCAGTCGCCCCTCCGAATAGGCCTGGGAGATCTCCGAATGTTTTACAAAACGCAGCACGCCCATTCCCCAGCCTTCCGAGTAAACGCCATTCCCGGGTTGCCAACGGTCCGGCGAAGCCACCGTGACTCCACGGTTCCGGAGCAACTCAAGCACCTGTGAGTCCAGCGCGGACTGTTCGAAGGTCGGCATGTAGTAAAACATCGTGCCGGGCGACGCGTTCACCGTGGACCGCACGCGTTCAAACCAGTGCGCGATCAACTCCGGCGGGTACGGACTGGCCCCGACAAACTGAATTCCGACCTCGTTCGCTCCCGAGTATCGGGGATGGAGCACGGCCCCCAGCACAACCTGTTGTGAATCACCCGGATGCAGCGCAACGGCGTCGAACTGGCTGCGGTTCAGTCCGGAAAGCGAGGCGATTCGTCGAATTGCAAAATCGTAGTGAAACGTGTAGCGACTGCTGTCCTGATAAATCACACGGTCGGGTTCGTTCAGCAGGATGGCGAATTTGATCCACGTGGGCTGGAACAGTGCGGCACCCGAGGACTGCGAAAAGAAGGGCTCATCGACATACCGCGCCCCGCGCAGTCCGGGAATGACGACCAGATTCTTCCAGTCATCCCGGCTATCCTTCGTGCGGACGCCCAGTCGATAAAACGCCGCATCCCGATCCCCCGCCGAAAAGTCCTCATACTCGAAGGGCCAATGATGCGCGGTGGCAAGCAGGTGCCAGGTCGACCAGTCGGCAGAACGGAGCACCTCGTAAACGCGCCGATTCTGAGTATCACCCGGCACCGAACCAATCAACCGAAACTGATTCGATCCGCCGAACCCGTCCGGTGTGAGCGAATCCTGGGCTCGCGATCCGGATGTAAAAACGAGAATTGCTGCCAACCACCAGATGGCCTGTCTCATCATCTTCATAAGTCTATTTGCACAGCCCCCGTTGCGAGGTTCGCGCGAACTCGATCAACTGGACCAGCTCGGGAAGATTGGGAAGTTCCGATTCAATGCGCGCGATCGCATTGGCGAGAGTGTTGCCGTCCCGGAACAGGATTCGATGGGCCCGTTTGAGGGCACCCTGCGCTTCACTGGAGATTCCGTTCCGTTCCAATCCCACCTTGTTGATCGCGCGGGTTGCCGCGGGATTGCCGTCAGCGAGCATGAACGGGGGCACATCCTGAACCACCTTGGAACAGCCACCCACGATCGCGAGCCGACCAATTCGGCAAAACTGGTGAACGGCCGCCAGGCCGCCGATCACCGCGTTGTCATCCACCAGGACGTGGCCGGCCAGTGTGGCGACGTTGGACATGATCACATGATTGCCCAACTGCACGTTATGGGCCACGTGGGCATAGGCCAGCAGCAGGTTGCGGGATCCCAGCGTCGTGGTTTCACCATCGGACGTCGCGCTGTGAATCGTGACATGTTCCCGGAAGGTGTTGAAATCACCGATCCTGGTGCGGGTCACACCGCCCTTCCACTTGAGATCCTGAGTCTTGAGCCCGACGCTCGCGAAGGGAAACAGCTCGTTCCCTTCACCCAGTTCGGTGTACCCGTCGATCACCACATGGGAGTGCAGTCGACAGCCGTCCCCCAGGACAACGTGCTCGCCAATCACACAGAACGGGCCGATCTCGCACCGAGCCCCGATTTGGGCTTTGGGATGGATCACCGAGGAGGAATGAATCATGAATGCTACAAGATAGAGGATGTCAGGGCGGACCGCAATTTGAGTCTGAAGCAGGCTTTGCCTATTCGTTGATCAGCATGAACGCAACCTCCGCTTCGCTCACAACCTCACCGTCCACCGAACACGATCCCTTGGCCTTGCCGATCTTGCCACGGGTCTTGGTAAGCTCCACCTCGATCACAAGCTGATCGCCGGGCCGGACTGGGCGACGCCATTTCACCCGTTCGGCGGACATAAAATACGCGATCTTCCCGGAGTTCTCCGCCTGCTTGAGCATGAGCACTCCGGCCACCTGGGCCATCGCCTCGAGCTGCAGCACTCCCGGCATGATGGGGTGCCCTGGAAAATGGCCCTGAAAATACGACTCGTTCACACTCACATTCTTGATCGCCACAATCCGGTTGCCATCGATCTTCTTGACACGGTCCACCATCAGGAACGGATACCGATGCGGCAGAATCTTCATCAGTTCAACGATGTCAATTTCACTCGGGTCCGGCGCTTCGACCGGTTCGTCGGCATCCGGATCGGCCTGCTTCGCGGGAGCGGGCGGCGGCGGCGCAAACGCCTGGGCGGCCACCAGCGGCTTGCGCATTGCGGTGTTCAGGAGGCGGGTAAACTCACAGTTCAACGTGTGGCTCGGGCAGATGGCCACGATGTGCCCCAAAACAGGTTTCCCCAGGAGCGCCAGATCTCCCAGGATATCCAGGATCTTGTGCCTCACAAACTCCTCCGGATACCGCAACGGTTCATTGGTCAAAACGGCATCTTCACGGATCACAACGGCGTTCTCCAGGCTGCCGCCCTTGATCAATCCGTTCCTGATCAAATATTCAATCTCCTCGAAAAAGCAAAATGTCCGTGCCGAAGCAAGCTGCTTACGAAACGCATCCCCCACAATCTCGAGACTGAAGAACTGCGTGAATCGCCCCTTTTCATCCGAGCTGGTGCAGCTGATCTTCAGGCCGTCGAACGGAAATACACAGATGCTGGACTGATTCCGATTCACTTCGGCAGGTTCTGACACGCGGAACGCGTCCCGCTTTTCTCCCTGCATCATCACACCCGCCGTCTCAATCATCCCGCAATACGGACGCGCACTCCCGTCCCCGATCGGCGGCTCATTCGAATCCAACTCGATCACCGCATTGTCGATTCCAAACCCGGCAAAGGTGGCCAGCACATGCTCCACCGTATGCACCTTCACATTGCCCCTGCCCAGTGTCGTGGAACGTTCCGTGTCCACCACGTTTTCCACCAGCGCATCAATCTCCGGTTTGCCGTCCAGATCCACGCGCCGAAAACGAATCCCCGAGTTTGGAGGCGCCGGCAGGAACGTCATGTTCACCCGATTGCCGCTGTGAAGGCCAACGCCTGAAAAACTGACCGGTTCCCGTATAGTTTGCTGCTGCAACACGGCGTGATTAAACAGACTGCCCATCACTTTGACAAGCAGGCGATGACCCGCGAAGTGCCGCTTTCTCTAAGGCAACACGAACCACGCCTCCCTTCGCTCCACTGCCCTTCGCTCCAGAAAACACTCAACACCACGATCCTCCGAGCCAGTCGAACTCAAAAAAAAGCCCGGGAGCAATCAAGCTCCCGGGCCGGTGATTCAGCAAATGCTTTTGCGTCGGATCCGAAGCCCTATCAGGCCTTCTCTTCGGTATTGCCTTCGGACTTCGATTCCGCCTTTTTCCCGGCCTTCGCGGCGGGTTTGTCGGCGGGTTTGTCGTCGGCCGCTTCCTGGGGTTGGTCTCCGGATTTTTCCTGAGCCATCTCCTTGTCGCGATCTTCCATGGCGGCCCGGCGGGACAACCGGACCCGGCCCTTTTCATCGATGCCGATGCACTTGACCGCAATCTCGTCGCCCATCTTCACGATGTCTTCCACCTGTTTGACACGGAAATTGGCCAGTTCGCTGATGTGACAGAGACCGTCCTGTCCGGGGAACACTTCGACAAAGCAGCCGAAATCCTTGATGCTGACCACCCGACCGCGGTAAACCTTGTCCACCTCGATCTGAGCCGTCAACGATTCAATCGCGCGTCGGGCAATCTCCATGCCTTCCTCGCCGACCGAGTAGATGTTCACCGTGCCGTCATCCTCGATGTTCACTTCGCAACCGGATTCATCCACGATGCGTTTGATATTCTTACCGCCAGGCCCGATCAACGCCCCGATCTTGTCGGGATTGATCTTCAGGGTGATGATCCGCGGAGCGTGTTTGCTCATCTCCTTGCGCGGCTCGTTCAGGATCTTGGCCATTTCGGACAGGATGTGCAACCGGGCCACGCGGGCTTTTTCAATCGTCTCCACCATTTGCGCGTGAGGCAGGCCGCGAAGCTTCAAGTCGAGCTGGAACCCCGTGATCCCGACCTCCGTGCCGGCGATCTTGCAGTCCATGTCGCAGAACGCATCCTCCCAGCCGATGATGTCGGTGAGCAGTTTGTAGCGTTTGATCTTATTCTTTGCGTCGTGCTCCGTGCAGATGCCGATGCTGATGCCGCCCACCGGACGAATCAAGGGCACGCCGGCGTCCATCAGCGCGAGGCTGCCGCCGCAGACAGAGGCCATCGAGCTGGATCCATTGGACTCCATGATCTCGCTCGTGACCCGAATGGCATAAGGAAAATCCTTCAAAGGAATCATCGGCTCGAGGGAACGTTCGGCGAGCGCCCCGTGACCGATCTCGCGACGTCCGGGACCGCTGATGCGGCCGGTTTCACCGACGGAAAAGTTCGGGAAGTTGTAATGCAGCATGAACCGTTTCTCAGTGGTACCACCGGTGTACGCATCGAACGACTGCGCATCCTCCGTGGTTGCGAGCGTGGTGACCGCAATGGCCTGCGTTTCACCGCGCGTAAACAGCGCCGAACCATGGGCCCGGGGAAGAATCCCGGTCTCGCCACTGAGAGGCCGCACCGTGTCGAAATCGCGGCCATCCAGCCGTTTGCTGTCGTTGAGCACCAGACTGCGAACGGTTTCCTTCTGAATGTAATAGAAGGCGTCCTTCAGCACATAATCCGTCACCTTCTCGGCACCGAATTTCTCAACGAGCTTTGGTCCGATCTCTTCGGTCAAGGCACGCACGGCCGCCTCCCGCTCCAGTTTCTGGGGAGTCAACAAAGCCGGAATCATACGATCCCCGGCAAGCGCCTTGGCTTCGGTGAGGATTTCTTCCGGAACAACGTTCGTCACGATCTTCCGCTTTTGCTTGCCGACCCGTTTGACCAGCTCCTTTTGAGCGGCAATGATGGGCTGACACGCAGCCAGACCGAACTCCAGAGCGGCCAGGAAGTCTGCTTCGGGAATCTCCTTGGCGGATCCTTCGAACATCACATGGTCGGTGGAGTTGCCCACGTAAACCAGATCAATGTCGCTGTCTGCCATCTGAGTGTGCGTCGGATTGGCAATAAACGCGCCGTTCACACGCCCCACCCGCACCGCTCCAATCGGTCCGTCCCACGGAATATCACTCAAGCTCAGAGCGGCTGACGCTCCCACCAGGCTCAGCATGTCGGGATCATTCTCCCCGTCCGCACTCAGAAGAACGCACTGAACCTGCACCTCGTTGTACCAACCCTTGGGGAAGAGCGGACGAATGGGACGATCGATCAGGCGACAGGTTAGAATTTCCTTCTCCGTCGGACGCCCTTCGCGCTTGAAATAGCCACCGGGAAACTTGCCCGCTGCAGCGGCACGTTCACGATAATCCACGGTCAACGGAAAAAACTCCTGACCGGGTTTGGCATTGATGGCCGCGACAGCCGCCACCAGAACCATCGTCTCGCCGCATTTCACAATCACGGAACCGTCTGCCTGACGCGCAATTTTGCCGGTTTCGATGGTGACTGTGTTCTCGCCTACTTGGACCGATATATTTTCTGACATATGAGATTTAACAAGAAAACCCATCGGCCCGGAGGAACTTCAGTGAGCACCTGGAATTCAGGTACTGAATGAAATTTCCCAGCGCCGATGGGGCAATTTAACGCAAAATCCGGGCCAGCTCCTGGAATTTGGTTGCGTCTTCCAAACTCCCCCGGGTAATTGTTAGGCTGGTCTACAAAGAATTGAAGAGCCCCTCGAAAAGGGGTTACCTGCGCAACTTGAGTCGTTTGGTGATCGTCTGATAGCGCCCGGAATCCTGCCCGTTGAGGTAGTCCAGAAGTTTTCGACGTTGCCCGACCATCACCAACAAACCACGCCGGGAACTATGATCCTTGTGAAATTTTTGCAGGTGTTCGGTCAAATGATTGATCCGCTTGGTCAACAGGGCAATCTGCACGTCGGCAGAGCCTGTATCACGGTCATGAACCCTGTAATCTGTTATCGTCTTCGCTTTTCCGTCCATAGCTAGTATCACTACTTTTTTTTAGTCTGCCACAGATTATTTATTGTTGAGCACCGTGTAAAGCACTTTCACCACTCCTTTTGAACGAATCGCTCCCTCAAGGGATAAAAAAAGTGGCGGCCCCACTCAGGGCCGCCGTAGCGTGGAACGAGGGACTACCATTCGTTCTTTCGATTCCCATGAAAGCATCTGCCGTACCATCTCTCAATTGAGAATCCGCCCCTCAAGTTTTGCTTTCATTCACCCGGCTCCGGATTGCATGATCAACGCGCATGAGATCTCCCAATCAGTCCCCCCTTCTGGTTCGTCCAACCACCACCACCGGCGAGTTTGTTTCGATCACCCCGGCCAGCGCCGGTTGGAACACGCTCCATTTTGGAGCCCGCCGCCTTGCCCAGAATGAAACCTGGGAGTCCAACACCGCCGATCGCGAATTTGGCTTCGTGATTCTCGACGGCATCTGTTCCATTGAATCTTCCCTGGGCCAATGGTCCGGCGTCGGGCGCCGCCCCAGCGTGTTCGAAGGACTCCCCCATGCCCTGTATCTGCCCCGGAACACGGCGTTCAAGGTGACCGCGACATCCCCAAAACTCACCATCGCCTACGGTTCCTGCGCCTCGGACGCAGATCACCCAGCCAAACTCGTCACCCCGAACGACGTGGCGATCGAGATCCGCGGCGGTGGAAACGCCACCCGCCAGATCAATTCCATTTTCCCTCCCGGTTTCCCGTGCCACCGGATTGTCGCCGTGGAAGTCTATACACCCGCAGGAAACTGGAGCTCCTACCCTCCTCACAAACACGACGTGCATACCGTGGACGACAAGGGCACCCTGATCGAAGCCGATCTCGAAGAGACCTACTTCTTCCAGATCGACCCCCCCCAGGGCTACGCCATCCAGAGGGTTTATACAACCGATGGCAAACTCGACGAAACCGTGACTGCGAAAACCGATGACGTGGTCCTGGTGCCCGAAGGCTATCACCCGGTCGGTGCCGCCCACGGTTACAACGCCTACTACCTCAACTTCCTCGCCGGCAGCGCTCAATCCCTGGCCAATACAGACGACCCGGATCACGCCTGGGTGAAGAACTCCTGGACATCCCAGGATCCGCGCATCCCGATGGTGACCCTCGATAGGGAGCGCGTGGCGAAATCCTGAAGAAATCCGGGAATTGACGCAGCCCGGAACCTGCCTTAAAATCTTGCGCATGATCCCACGCAGACGGCGCCCCAACGAGGCAGAGGGTTCCCCCCGCACCCCCTCTGGATTCACCCTGATCGAACTTCTGGTGGTCATCGCCATCATTGCGATTCTGGCAGGCATGCTTTTGCCCGCGCTGTCGAAGGCCAAGGAAAAAGCCCATCACACCGCATGTATCAACAACCTCAAACAGTTGGGCATCGCTTTTGCCATGTATCTGGACGACAACGAAGACACCTTCCCGGGAGTGGCCTCGCGCGGGGCATACAGCGCGATGCAGGAAGACTGGATCTTCTGGAACATCAACCGCAGTGGCAGCGGTGATTTCACCTCGGACGCCATCACCAATCCGAGGAACAGCGCCATCGGCAGGTACATCGGCGGGTTCACCACGAACCTGTTCCGATGCCCCTCGGACAAGGATTGGGACGCCCGGCGCAAGAGCAACAGCAATCCCTATGTCTACAGTTACTCCATGGTCAGCTACTTCACCGGGGACAACCACGGTCCCGGTTCCGTTTTTCCGGTGGTCGCCGGCACCGCACCCGCGCTCCGCTTCAAATACTCGCAGATCAAGCTGCCGAGCCAGAAAATGATTCTCGTGGACGAGAACGGCGACCCGAACAACGGGCAACCCGTGATCGATGACGGACGTTTTGTGCCGCCCGGGAACGTGCTCGGTGCCCGCCACAAATTTAACCGCGGGAAGAAGGTCGACAACAACAGCTATTTCCAGAGCGGCCGAGGCACCGTGTTGCTCGCCGACTGGCATGTGGAAACGTTCACGCCCGACCAGGCCCGCCAACCGAAACACTACGACACCCAATGGGTCACCGACAGCCGCTGACCCGCCTCATCGCCCTCGCCCCCCCCAAATTGGCGATGGTCCCGGCATCTCGCAAACGGGACCGCGTAAAAACCGGGATTGCTCCCGCCCTCGGCTCACGATAGGTTCCCCTGCTCCCGGATCGGTCGCGGGCGGGCATTCACCGTTTGCAGCCCGCTCGATCACCCGGACAACCATCAGACTCAAACCGGATAAGGCATCAACCGTATGGACGATAAATGGAAAGGCATCCTTCCAGCACTCTGGACCCCGTGCGACGCAGCAGGCGCCCTTCAGGAGGCCGTCCTTCGAAAGAATCTCAGGTTCTTCCTCGACCGCGGCGTTCATGGAATCCTCGCGCTCGGGAGCACCGGTGAGTTTCTGCACCTCGACACGGCCACCAAGTGCCGGGTGATGGACATCACCCTCGCGGAGGCGACGTCCGTGCCGGTGATCATCAATGTCAGCGATATCCGTCCGAAGGAGGCCGCGCGCATGGCGACAGCCGCACGGTCCGCCGGTGCTGCTGCCATCACCATGCTCCCGCCATACTTTTTCCCAGTCGCCCAGGCCGATCTGGTGGAGTTTTTTCTACACACCAGCGACGCCGCCCAGCTGCCGTTGTTCCTTTACAATTTTCCTGAGAGGACCGGAAACCGCATCGACCTCGAAACCATCGCCGCGGTCGCCGACCGCGCGCCGTTGGTTGGGGTGAAACAAAGCGGCGGCGAGTTCGGCTATCACAAGGATCTGGTCGCCCTGGGAAAAGAAAGAGGGTTCGTCGTCTTGACAGGGTCCGACACGCGGCTCGCGGAAGCCATGGACCTGGGAGTCACCGGGTGTGTCAGCGGACTTTCCAACGCCGTCCCGGAGATCACCGTCGGAATCTTTGAAGCAATCAAGCGCGGCGACCCGGCGGCGGCGGCCACCGGCTCCGCGCGAATGAAGGCCATCGACGAACTGATCAACCAGCTCGAATTCCCGTCCAACATCTCCGCCATCATCGAAGCACGGGGACTCAATCCCGGGGCCCCGAAGACTCTGGTTTCCGAATCCACCCGCACCCGATACGCGAAGCTGCTCACCCAGTTCCGCGATCTCTTCCGCAGCTGGAACCTGCCCGACAGCAACTGAACCGGACCAGGTTTCCGGATCGGAGAAGATCCAGAGTCCAATGGCGCTGTTCAATGTTGCCGACTTCCATCATTCGCGAATTCCCCCAGTTGAAACGACTTCGCCGTCGCGGGGTTCGGAACACCGCCCGCGTCAGCTCAGCTCAGGCTTCGCAGCATGCCATCCGGTCGCCTGCTCATACGCATTGGCAATCCTCAAAAGGGTCTCCTCACCGAACGGCTTGCCCAGGAGCTGCAGACCGATCGGCAGCCTGGGGTTCGTCGTGAATCCACACGGAACACTCACACCACAGATACCAGCCAGATTGCACGACAGCGTGTAGATGTCCGAAAGATACATCTGAAGCGGATCGTCTGATTTTTCGCCAATCCGGAACGCCGCAGTCGGCGTCGTCGGGGTCACGATCGCATCGACCCGCTCAAACGCTTCTGCAAAATCTTTTCGAATCAGGGTGCGCACCTTCTGAGCGCGCAAATAGTAGGCGTCGTAATACCCGCTGCTAAGAACGTAGGTTCCGAGAATCACCCGGCGCTTGACCTCCGTCCCAAAGCCCGCCCCACGGGTCCTGGAATAAAGCTCCGCCGGATCAGCCCCGTCGACACGAAGCCCGTACCGGATCCCGTCGAAGCGCGCCAGATTCGCACTGGCTTCGGCAGTCGCCACAATGTAGTACGTGGCCACGGCATACTCCGTGTGTGGCAGGGAAATCTCGGTGATCTCCGCCCCCTGCTTCTCGAGTTCACTCAACGCGGCACGCACCGCGTCGGCAACCTGCGGGTCCAGGCCGCCCACCATGTATTCCCTGGGCACACCCAATCGCATACCGCGAATGGAGCCGTTTAAACCCTCGGTGAACTTTGGCACCTCGCGCGGCACACAGGTCGAATCCTTCGAATCCGCACCGCTGATCACCTCCAGCATCAGCGCCGCGTCCCGCACGGACTTGGTGAGCGGTCCGATCTGATCCAAAGACGAAGCGTAGGCCACCAGACCGTAGCGGGAAACGCGACCATAGGACGGTTTCAGCCCGACACATCCGCAGAAAGCAGCCGGCTGCCGCACCGAACCGCCGGTGTCCGACCCCAACCCGGCAAGGCATTCGTCGGCGGCCACCGCCACCGCGGATCCTCCCGAGGAGCCACCGGGCGTACGGTCCAGATCCCAGGGATTGCGCGACACCCCGAAAGCGGAATTCTCGGTTGAACTGCCCATGGCGAATTCGTCCATGTTCACACGCCCGAACAGAAGAGCCCCGGCTGATCTCAGTTTCTCGATGACCGTCGCATCGTAGGGCGAAACATAGGAACCGAGAATCTTGGAACCGCAATTTAACGGATGGCCCCTGACGGCGATCACATCCTTCACTGCGATGGGAATTCCCAGGAGCGGACGCCCCTGATTGCCTCCCTGCTCCTGTCGGAAGCGGTCGGCTGCATCGGCCTGGGCCAGTAGATCAGCCGGATCGTGGCTGATGAAGGCATTCAACCGGCCATCAACCCGTTCGATTTGGTCCAGACACGCCTGGGCAGCCTCTCTTGAGCTGACCGTCCCGGAATTCAGTTTGGAAGATAGCTCGGCTATCGTGAGTTGATTCAACATGCGCAACTCACTCAACGATTTTGGGCACTACAAAAAGTCCGTTTGCTTTGACGGGTGCGTTCCGAAGGGCCAACTCCTGGGAAAGGGAGCTCTGAACCACGTCCTCGCGCATCACATTGACCCGTGGGTCGGCATGCGCCGTGGGATCCACCTGATCAACATCCAACTCCCTGAGTTTGTCGATATAACCAAGGATTTGGGAGAACTGAGCTCCGAACTTCTGGATCTCCTCTCCGGAAAGCGAAATGCGCGCAAGCTGCGCCACATATTCCACATCGATTTCGACAGCCGCCATAATTCCCTCCCCAATACCCTTCAATCCTCGTCGAACTTGCGATTGACCAGGGCCTCCAGCTCGGCCAAAGCTTCTGCCGCGTCCCGCCCCTGGGCGCGCACATCCAATTTACTGCCCGGTCCGGCGGCCAGCATCATCAGACCCATGATGCTCTTGCCATTGACCGTTTCGCCGTCTTTTTCGACGAAAATATCACAATTAAACCCGTTGGCAGTGCGAACAAACATCGCCGCCGGGCGTGCATGCACCCCCAGCCGGTTGCTGATCACAAGCTGTTTCGTCAGCTCATCCTGCTCTGAAACTCTTCTCGCCGTGGTCATCGTTTGCGGGGCCATCATCGTGCAAACCCCGCCCCTTTGCCAGTGAATTCTTACAACGGACGTTTGCTCGTCATTTTCGCTATCAACCGATCGTTGAGCTCCTTCGCCGCATTGTAGCCCGAACGTTTGAGTTTCGTCTGGAACGCGGCCACTTCAATCAATCTGGCCAGATCCCGGCCCGGTCGAACCGGAATGGTGATCTGCGGGATTTTCACCCCCAGGATCGGTCGATACGCGTCTTCGATCCCCACCCGATCGACATCCGGAACTTCGTTCCACGCCCTGAGGGTGACCACCAGGTCGATTTCCTTTTCCCGCCGGATGCTCTTCACCCCAAACATGGCCGCCACGTCGATGATTCCAATCCCCCGGATCTCCATATGATTCCGGGTGATCTCCGAGCTGGTGCCGATCACAGCCCGCCCGTCCACCAGGGTCGTCCGTGTGATGTCATCCGCCACCAGACTGTATCCACGGTCAATCAGAGCCAGCACACACTCGCTCTTGCCGATCCCGCTCTCGCCCCGGATCAGCACCCCAATGCCCAGGATGTCGACCATGCTGCCCATTTCCGATCCCCTCGGGGCGAACATCAGATCCATGGCCAGGGTCGCCAGGTTGATGAATTTCATCGTGATCAACGGGCTGATGAACACGGGCACTTTTGCCTTCTCCGCCGCCGCCAGGAGCAGTTTGTCCGGATGAAATCCCCGGCAGTAAACCAGACAGGGAATCTTGTGGCGGAACAGGGCGGTGTATCTGGCCTCGCGGTCCGCCTCATCGAGCGACTTCAAAAAATGGTTCTCCGCGTTCCCGATCACCTGAACCCGTTTCCGGGCGAAGTACCGGGTGAACCCGGCCAGAGCCAATCCCGGCCGATTCACCGTCGGCTCGCCGACCACTCCGTCCAGACCTTCCTGCCCGGCGATCAGCTTGAGCTGAAGCAGCTCCTGGTTTTCCTCATGCAGGCGTTTGACAGTGACGGGTTCAGGTTTCATTTCAGTTGTCTTCAGATCCGGATCGGTTCGTTCGTCTCTGGGTGTTCAAAAGCCGCCGCGCCCCCGGGCGTTTTAAAGGTTAAACTCGGGTCCCAGATAAATTTCACGCGCTTTCGCATCGTTCACCAGGAATTCGCCGGTCCCTTCGCACAACACCTTGCCCTGATGAATCAGGTAGGCCCGGTCGACGAGCTTCAGGGTCTCCCGCACATTGTGATCGGTGATCAGGATTCCCAGGCCACGATCCTTCAGACGCCGCACGATCTTCTGAACCTCGTACACCGCGATCGGATCAATCCCGCTGAACGGCTCGTCCAGGAGCAGCAGACTCGGGCTCGTCACCAGCGCACGCGTGATCTCAAGCCGCCGTTTCTCCCCTCCGCTCAGGGTATACGCTTTGCTGGCCGACAACCGTGTGAGATCCAGTTCCTCAAGAAGATACTTCAGGCGAATCTTCCGTTCACCCCGGTTCATCTGGCAGGTTTCCAGGATTGCCAGAATGTTCTGCTCGACCGTGAGTTTCCGAAACACCGAAGGTTCCTGAGTCAGATACCCAATGCCAAGACGCGCCCTCTGATGGATCGGCAACCGGGTGACTTCCGAGTCCTTGAACCGCACCGAACCTTCGTCCGGTTTGACGAGGCCGACCACCATGTTGAAGGTCGTGGTTTTGCCGGCACCGTTGGGCCCCAGCAAACCAACTATCTCCCCGGGCATTACATTGATTTTCACCCCGGCAACCACACGCCGTTTCCGATACTCCTTCACCAGGTTCTCGGTCTCCAGCAGGCTCACAACCCACCCCCCGGGTTCCCAAACTTCGCACCCACCCGGTCGTCCAATTCGCCCGCGTCCACTTCAATCCGGTAATCCCCCTTCATGTGGAGCCTGCCTTCAGTTCGATCCAGCCGGAATTCATCCGCCCGGTAGCGGCGTTCCCCCATCTGAATGGTCGGATTCCCCGACAGGACGGTGACTCCCTTGGCGACATCGTGCGTCACCCTGCCCCCGCGAGCCTCCACTCCGGGCTGTCTCAGCACCACGCCATCCTCGGCGGTGAGCTGCTCCACCCCCTGACCATCGGCTCCGAAAAACAACGCCAGCACGCTGCACATCAATTGACGGTCCACCCCTTCGGAAAGATTGGCGTGGACCTGGTTCAGAAAAATAACCGACCCACGCCGGTAATACATCTTTCCCGCCGACACATGGATCAAGGGGGCTTTGCCTGTCGCAGGCAACCCGCTCACGCTTCCGGGGGATCCGATCCCAAGCTCCGGCCATCGATCTTCACCCGCTGCGAACTCCACAGCGACATTGCCGTCAGCCTGAATTCTTTGATTCTTCGGATCAAGAACCAACAGGTCCGCACTCCCGCTGCCCTCGGCGCTCTTCCAGCGCGGAGATCCCCGCACCACCATGGCCTTCCCAGGACCGCCGTAGTCGAATTCATCCCCAACGACGGACGTTTCGCCCTGCTCAAACCGGACATCACCCCGGGCCCGCAGCCCGGTGATTTCCCCGTTCTGCTCCGAAAAATCACCCTCCAACACATCGCAGTGGATCACCGGTTGCCCACCCAGCTCCACAATCACCGGCCCCTTAAAAACCGCGGAGCCCGATTTCTGCTCCAGTTCCCGGGACCGAATCACAACGGAACGTTCACCGCTTTCCGGTGCGTTGGGACCATTCGAAGTCTCCAGCCAGCCGAGTGATCCAAAACTTTCGGCCGGGAGTTTCACGGAGACTCCCCCCAACACCCGCAACTGACTGCGACCCAGGTCCACCACCACCGAATCCCCGGTTCCTTCCCGGTTGAACGCCTTCCAGGTCGCGTCGCCGCTCAAGGTCACCACTTCGTCGCGAACCGAATAGATCGCCTCCTGACTGCCGGTCTGAATCTTCGCATCCGCAAACCGCACTGCGTCCTGCGCCACAATGCGCCGCAATCCCCCGCCCGATTCCCCGAACTCCACGGTCAGGGACTTGCAGGTGAGTGTCCGATCCAAATCACGCGCCTGCACGGCACCCGTAAACACGGCCCGATTCCCCGCCAGATTCAGTCCGGACGCACGGATCTCAATCGTCCCCTCCGCACCGGCCGGAGGTTCCGTCACCCTCGCTCCAACGGTTGGCTCCTCACCGTCCAACCGCCCTCCCGCAAGCGTTCGCGGATCCAGACGACTCTTGCGCAGAACGGTCTGGACCGCATTTGAAATCGTCAGACGCGAATCGGCACCAGTCCATCGAAATCCGACCCCCTTGACGGAAACACCCCCATCGGCGGAGCTTACCGTAAGCGTCCCCGAAGACCACGCCTCCCGGATTTGGGGATCATAAAGGCATTGTTCCGCCTCCACGATCAGATCCTTTTCGGTGCCCCTGTAGATTTCCACGGAAACTCCGCTGAGATCCATCACGGACCCCTTCAACAATCGACCCGTTTTGCCGCGGATCACCGTCTTTTTCCCCTGATCATCCGTGATGGGTGCCACGAAATCGGTCACCTCCGCGGTCACCCCCTCCTGAGCACCGCACGCATCAGGCACGAGCGGAGAGACCCAGACCACCCAGAGAACCATCCACCATCGATGGCCACCCACTCCGTTGCTGCGCGTCGAACGACCGATGCGTCGGGTTCGTGAATTTAGAAATTTTTCCATCAATCGCCTGCCTGACTCTGAAGCACCCCTCATCGCCGCACCGCCTCGTGCACCCGGACCAACCCCTCCAGAACACGCGGCATCTGCCGCAATGGAATCATGTTCGGCCCGTCGCTCATGGCCTTGTCCGGATCCGGATGCGTTTCGATGAACACCCCGTCGGCACCTGCCGCCACGGCGCTCCGCGCCAACACAGGCGCATATTCCCGTTGTCCGCCCGAACGATCCCCGCCCGCACCGGGAAGCTGCACCGAATGGGTCGCGTCAAAAATCACAGGGAACCCAAATTGTTTCATGATGGCGATCGAACGCATGTCGACCACGAGATTGTTGTAACCGAACGTAGTGCCGCGCTCCGTCAGGAGCAACTGCCGACCTCCCGACCTGGCCGCCTTGCGCACCACCTGCTCCATCTCCAGCGGGGAAAGAAACTGCCCCTTCTTCACGTTCACGATCTTTCCCGTCGCCACCGCCGCCTCGATCAGGTCCGTCTGCCGACACAGAAATGCCGGAATCTGAAGCACATCGACCACCTCCCCCGCCTGAACCGCCTCCTCCACCGAATGCACATCCGTGAGCACGGGCACTCCGAACTCAGACCGTATCCTGGCCAGTGTCTCAAGGCCCGCCGCAATGCCCGGACCTCGGAACGATTCGGAAGAGGACCGGTTGGCCTTGTCGTAACTCGCTTTAAAAATGAAATTCACCCCGGCACTCTGGCAGCTTTTCTGAAGGGTGCGGGCAATACGACGACACAGGCCTTCATCCTCGATCACACACGGTCCGGCGATCAGGCTCAACCGGCGTGGGTCATTGAAAGCTTTCCAAGTTTTGGTAAATCCACTCGACACAGATCCCTTCTACCAGCCCAGCCCATGGATGTAAACGCCCACCCTCACGCGGCCAGAGAACCCATGAATCACACAAAAAACGGATTGTGCGCCATTTCCTCCGCAACCGTGGTGACCGGTCCGTGTCCGGGACAGATGACCGTACCGCCGGGCAGACTGAAGATTTCCTTCCGTATGGCGCTCTTGGCAAGTTCTGCAAATTCGCGTGCTCCTCCAATCGACCCGGCAAAAATGGCGTCCCCGACCACAGCCACCGGCATTCGATCTCCAGGAAACCCCTGAATCACATACGTCACCCCATCGTCCGCATGCCCCGGAGTCGACCTGTTTTCGATCGAAAGCCCGCCCAGAACGATCGGCACGCCGCGCTGGTTCCGTTGCTCCTGCGGCGCCGCTTTTGAATCCGAATGCAATTGAATCGCCGGGAAACGCTTCCGAATCGGAGCCAGCGCCTCAATATGGTCGTGGTGCGAATGGGTGATGAACAAATGCCTCGGCGTCAATTGAAGCGTCTCGACGGCTTCGAACATCGGTGCCGCGTCAAAACCCGTATCAAAAAACGCCGCCTCCCGCGCCTGGTCATCCCAGACCAGAAATGCGTTCACGCTGAAGTTGGCTCCTTGTGTCGTGATTTTTTGAAGCCCCTTCCACAGCCCCAGGTCAATCGGGGCCGGAGCCCAACCCCGCGCAATTTGCCCGAGTTTGGCACCGCTCAACCCAAGCAACGCACCAAGAGCCTCGAAATCGACGGAGCCACGAACGTTTCCCGTCTCTTCCAACGTTTCATACTCGCGAGGACTCAATCCGGCCGCACGGGCCGCCTGATCGACCGTGGCCCCGGCCGAACGCCGGGCTTTCGCGATAACATCCCCGCAATGGTCTTCCAAGCTCATGGTCCGTCATACTTATCAACCCTCCACGGCAATCGCAATCGCAATAAGCATTGTTGTCCACCGCACGGCCCTCTGTTAGGTTCTCTCCGTGAAAAAACGAATGTTCGCAGTGGTCTGGCCGGTTGCCCTGGGCACCCTGTTGATTGCCTGTGTACATCCGAAACCGACCACCGGGACCAGATCGAGCCCCATCGCCCCGGACCCCGTCGAGCAGGAATACCTCAAACTGCTGGCTCAGGACGACGCCGCCCAGACGGACGCCGATCGATGGATCCGGGAGGCCGGCGCGTTCGACTCCGCAGGGGCCGGCGGATCCAGGGAAACGCTCATCGCCCGCATCGACGCCCGGTTCGATCAGATCCGAAAGGACTACACCGGCTTTTTGGACAGACATCCGAATCACGCCCGAGCCCGGTTGGCTTACGGCAGCTTTCTCAACGAGACCCGGGATGAAGCAGGTGCCGTGACCCAGTGGGAACGCGCACGGGAGATCGATCCCACGAACCCCGCAGCCTGGAATAATCTGGCCAACCATTACGGCCACCGCGGACCGGTCAAAAAGGCGTTCGAATACTACGAACGCGCCATCGAACTGGACCCCGGCGAACCCACCTACCTTCAGAACCTGGCCACCACCACGTATCTGTTTCGCAAGGACGCACGCGAACATTACGGCATCACCGAGCAGGAGGTGTTTGACCGGGCGCTGGAGCTTTACCGCCGGGCCCTGGCACTTGACCCCGAAAATTTCCCACTGGCTACGGACTACGCACAAACCTTCTACGGCATTCGACCGCTTCGGACCGAGGAAGCGCTCCGCGCCTGGAATCAGGCTCTCAAACTCGCCCACGACCAAATCGAACGGGACGGCATCCACCTGCACATTGCCCGAATCCAACTGCTCTCGGGCGATCTTGAACAGGCCCGATCCCACATCGGCATCGTCACCAATCAAATGTACCAGACCCTCAAGGAACGCCTCACCCGCAATCTCCAGGAGAAGGAAACCAACCCCACCCCGACAGAGGCACCCGGGACTGGCACGAATTGAAGCGCCACCCAATCAAAGGAATCAGAATGCGTTTACCACCAGCGGCTTGCCGCCTCACCCACACTCGTTCAGCCCGCATCGGGATCAAACCCGGCCTCGGCTCGATCCTGACGGCCCTCATGCTGCTCGCCCTGCTTCCCGGGTGCCAGCACACCTATCAGGAGACTCGCGTCGAATCCTCCAAACCCCGCCAGCAACTGGATGCCAACGCCATTGCTTATGTCTCCATTCCTCCGGATGCCAAACTCCGCAAGGGCTTCGCGGAGAATTCGGGGAAGGTCACGGCGAATGCCGTGCGCGAAGCATTTGCCCGGTACTTTAAACGGGTGTATGTGGGCCGCCGCATCGAAACCTTCGAGGAAGGCCTCGCCAGCGCCCGCTCCTATCAATGGAGCTATTTCATCTATCCGGTGATTCTCCGCTGGGAAGATCGCGCCACGGAAACCAGCGGTCGGCGCGACCTGCTCGAATTACAGATGAGAGTCGTCGACACCGCCACGGGGGAGGTGCTCGACACCACCGTTCTCAAGGGCCGAAGCCGATGGATGAACGACGGGGGGGATACACCGGCGGATCTCATCGCAGAACCGGTCAAGGATTATGCCGCCTCCTTCTTCAATCCGATGGCCACACCCTCCTCACTCCGCTGACCATCGCTGCCGCCCCGGGGCTCCGAAGGATCCGCGAATCCTTCAGGGCTCCCGGGTCATAGCTTGACTTCCATTCCCACCAGGCAGACGTCATCTGCCAGCGCACCATTTTCCGAGGCTCCCTTCACCTCGGCGACCAGTTCATCAAAAATCACTTCGACCGGCAGGTGCAGACGCTTTTGCACCGCACCCAGGAGCCAGTCCGGATCATACGCATCCTCGTTGGGGCCGCTGACATCGTACAGTCCGTCGGTGAACAGAAGGAACACATCCTCCGGCCCCATCGTCATCTCCGCGCTCGGATAGGTCGTCGCGTCAAACAACCCGAGCGCCGGATTCGATTTTTTCCCGAAGTTGTTCAAGAGGTGCACCTCGTTGGTGGAACGGCGCAGAACCAGCGGTTTGGGGTGTCCGGCGTTGGCGTACCGAACCACTCGCGATTCAAGATCCACCACCAGATAAAACGCCGTCGTAAACAACGGAGTCCTCGACTCGCGCAGAATGATCCGCAGATCGCGGTTGAGTTGCGAGAGCAACTGACCCGGATCCATCGCCAGTGGCGTCAACTCCTCCACCAGGGCACGCACAATCGCCGTCACCAGGGCCGACTGGACACCGTGCCCCATGACGTCACATACAAACACCCCGGCCTTTGTGTTCGACAGGGCCAGCACGTTGAAAAAATCACCTCCCACCGCTCCGCTGGGAATATACCGGTGACAGAACTCAAGAGCATTCTTTTCAGGATCGCCGGGCTTCGGAAAACAGGGGTAACTCTGGGGAATGATCGCCTGCTGAATTTCCCGGGCCATATGGAGGTCCTCCTCCATTTGCTCGTTCTTGAGGCGAAGCTCCTCACGACTTCGGGCCAGTTCCAGATTGGCCTTGCGGGCGGCCTCCTCCGCTCTCCGTTTCTCGGTGATGTCCCAAAATATCCCCTGCAATCCAATGATGTTTCCGTCCGCATCGTGCACCGGACTCTTGACCACGTTCACGTAAAGTTTCTCGCCATACGGCGGCTGATACTCCTCCACCGTCTCGAACGGTTCTCCGGTCTCCATCACCCTCCGATCATCCTGCTGGTATTTCGTGGCGAGTTCGGCCGGAAAAAAATCAAAATCGGTGCGCCCCAGAATCTCCTCCAGAGGCCGCCCAAGGGTCGCGCAAAACCGGTGGTTGGCGAAGGTGAACCGCTCCTGGAGATCCTTGCGAAGGATGTTCTGCGGCAGGTTTTCAACCAACGAATGATACAATGCCTCCGAATCCCGGATCTGTTGCTCCGCCCTTTTCCGCGCGGTAATATCCTGGACCGTGCCTTCGTAGAACAACAGCCGGTGATCCGCCCCCCTGACCGCCCGCACATTCTCCGAGATCCAGATGACCGTTCCATCCCTGCGCCGGACCTCGGACTCAAAATCGGTCACCACGTCATTCTGGTCCATCAGACGCACAAAATCAGCACGGCGCCCCGGATTCACATAGAGCCGGGACCCCACATCGGTCAGGTTCCGAATCAGCTCCTCGGAGTCCGCGTAACCGTAGATCCGGGCCAGGGCCGAGTTGGCGCTCAGGTAATCGCCGTTGGCCGTCGTCTGAAAAATGCCTTCAACCGTGTTTTCGAAAATGCTCCGATACTTCTCCTCAGCCCGGTAGAGCGCCTCCTCAGCCCTGTGCCTCTCTATGGAATAGCGGATCGAACGCGCGAGCAGCGGGCTGTCGATCTGCCCTTTGACCAGATGATCCTGAGCTCCCCGGTTCACCGCCCTCAACGCAAGGGCTTCGTCATCGAGACTGCTCAGCACAATGATCGGCACATGCGGTGCCCGCGCCCGCACCTTGTCGAAGCCTGCAAGCCCCTCACAGCCGGCCAACGACAAATCCAGCAGCACAATGTCGGTCCCCCCATGGGTCAACCGCTCCAGCCCCTCGGCAAGGTTCGGAACCCAGGTGACCTCAAACTTCACGCGGCTGGTTCCGGTCAGCATTCCCTCAATCACTCGAGCGAATTTCGAGACGTCTTCAACCAAAAGCAGTCGGATCGTTTCCTGTTCCATAAAAGCGTTGCGCGTGAGGCGTGTCAGCGTCCAGCGCCGTCTGGCGCTTCGGATCGTCCGTTTGAACCGGGTTTGCCGCGGGAAAATGCAGCATTGCTGACACGGCTCGCCTTCAAGAATAAAGACCGGGCCGCCTTCAGTCAACGTATCCGCCGGGATTCCGCTGATGCCAGTCCCAGGCGGTGGCAACAATTTCTTCAAGCTTCCGGAAACGCGGGTTCCACCCCAGCTCGCTGATCGCCTTTTCGGCACCCGCAACCAACTGCGGAGGATCCCCCTCACGCCGGGGCTTTTCAAGTGCCGGAATCGGAACCCCGCTGACCTGCTCGCACACCCGGATCACCTCACGAACCGAAAAACCCGTGCCGCTGCCCAGATTGAAAAAACCCGTCCTGCCCGATGTCAACGCCAGGATGTGCGCCTGGGCAAGGTCGCGCACGTGCACGTAGTCACGAACACAGGTCCCGTCCGGTGTCGGGTAATCGGTTCCCAGAATGTCGCAGGAGGCGGCCTGCCCCAGCGCAACCCTCAGAACATTCGGGATCAGATGGGTCTCCACCCGGTGATGTTCCCCAAACCGCGCACCAGCCCCGGCGGCGTTGAAATAACGAAACGCCACAAATTCAAGCCCGTGGATCGATCGGTACCACGACAACATCTGCTCGAACATGCGTTTGGATTCCCCATAGGCACTGATCGGACGCACCGGAAGGTCCTCGGTCATGGGCACCCGCTCCGGCGGTCCGTACACCGCGCAGGTCGAACTGAAAACAAACTTCCGGATCCCAAGGTCTACCACCGCGTCCAACAGATTCAGACCGCCGGCAACATTGATTCCAAAATACTTTCCAGGATCCCGCATCGATTCGCCCACGAGCGCGGCGGCCCCAAAATGCACCACCCCTTCAGCCCGGGAATTCTTCAGGGCTGCGTGCACCCCCTCCCGATCGCGCACATCCCCCACCACCAGATCCGCCCGCGGATCCACTGCCGACCGGTGCCCTTCACTCAGGTTGTCGAACACCGTTACGGAATGCCCCGCGTCGAGCAGCTCCTCGACGCAGTTCGAACCGATGTATCCCGCCCCGCCAGTTACAAAAACCCTCATTTCGGAAAAATAGTCTTCAGAGCCGGCCACCTCAACAAGAAACCATCTCCGGTGCGGCCATCCCATCCCAACAAGTCCGGCAGTCTCTCATTCGCGGCGGCCCGGCCCCGGTGGGATCAGTAGATCATGTCTGCAACCGTCTTGCCCGCGGGAATAAACGGCAGCACGTGCTCCGAATACGGAGTGATCACATCCAGAACGTACGGTTCCTTCGAGTCGAGCATGCGTTGGAGCGCTCCCCGGAGGTCCCGCCTGAACATGACCCGTTCACTCGGCACGTTGAAGCTCTTCGAAATCCCCACAAAATCAGGGTAAATCTGCTTCATGTTGGTCGGATCCCCCAGATAGGTGTTCCCCCGGTTCCCGGCGTAGAACCGATCCTCCCACTGAACCACCATTCCCAGATGCTGATTGTTCAAAACCAGGGCCTTGGCCGCAATGTTCTCAATATGCGCCGTGGCCAGTTCCTGAATGTTCATGAGGAACGACCCGTCCCCGTCGATGTCGATCACCTGCTTGTCCGGTCGGGCCACCTTCGCCCCAAGCGCCGCCGGATACCCGAAACCCATCGCCCCCAGTCCCGCGCTGGTGAGCAGCTGCCGCGGTTCCTTGTATCGATAATACTGCCCCGCCCACATCTGATGCTGTCCCACTCCGGTCGTCAAAATGGCGTCCCCACCCGTCAGCTCATAGAGCATCTCAATCGCCATTTGCGGCAGGATCACCTGATCGGAACACCCGTCCATGTGATCCAGCATGTGCTGGGACCGCAGAACCTCCTCCGTCACCCGATATCCCAGGGGCGCTTTCTTCTTCCACGCCGCCACCTGCTTGTGCCATGCCGTGAATTGTTTGCGGATCGGCCGACGGCTGATCATCGCGTTCAAGCGCTGCAACGCATATTTCACGTCGCTTTCAATCGGCAACTGCACCCGGCGGTTCTTGTTGTGTTCGGAGGCATCCACATCGATGTGGACGATCGTACCCGTCTCACAAAACTTGTCGACACGGCCTGTCACCCGATCATCAAACCGCACTCCAAGCGCCAGCAGCAGGTCCGCTCCGTCGGCAATCTTCTCCATCGGATCGGACGCGCTGTTCCGATGTTTGAACTCTCCGCTCACCGCCCAGTTGGCATAGGCCGTCCCGTGCATTCCCAGCCATCGCAACGACAGAGGATCCTCCTCCGGCACCGCGCCGCATCCCATCAGCGTTGTCGTGACCGGAATTTTTGTCGCGTTCGCAAATTTTCTGAGCTCCTGGCTGGCTTCTCCGGAAATGATCCCGCCCCCGACGTAGAGCACGGGGCGCTCGGCCTTTTCGATCAGGCCGATGATTTCGTTGAGAACCAGATCGTCCGCGTGTTTCGGAGCCGGATACCCGCGAAGCGCAATGTCCCTGGGCCAGACCGGCTGGGAGATCTCCTGCTGGAGATTCTTGGGGAAATCAACAATCACCGGACCGGGTCTGCCTGTCTGGGCGATATGAAACGCTTCCTTGATGACCCGGGGCAGCTCCTGCACACTCGTCACCAGATAGCTGTGTTTGACCACCGGCAGGGTCATGCCGAAAAAATCGGTCTCCTGAAACCCGCCCTTGCCAATCATGGCCTGTGGAACCTGCCCCGTCAACGCCACCAGCGGAACCGAATCCATGTAGGCATCGGCAATCGCAGTGACCAAATTGGTCGCCCCGGGTCCGCTCGTGGCCATGCAGACCCCGGCCCGACCCAGGGCACGCGCATATCCTTCGGCGGCAAATGCCCCTCCCTGCTCATGCCGGGGCAGAATGGTCCGTATCTTCTTGGATTTGGTCAGCGCCTGGTGCAGCTCCATGCTCGCCCCACCCGGATAGGCAAATATGGTGTCCACTCCCTCCCGTTCGAGGGCTTCAACCAGAATCTCACTGCCCAACCGGGGCGCGCCCACTTCTGATCGCTTGGACGGCGAAGTCACCTTTCGCTTCAATGTTTCCTTTGTCTTGCTCATACTATTTGGGTTTGGCTGACCCTGGCCGTGCAAATCAAAAACCCACGGCCGTTTTCGCCAGCCGTGGGTCCTTGTTCAATTTCCTCTTAGGACCGGCAGCATCGCGCAGCGTCGTTGTTTCCAACAACGACCCGCAAGAGAATGCCAGCCTTAATCATAAGGGGTCCAAGCTACCCCGCCGATCCACCACCGGTCAAGCGCCGATTCCGAAGTCCCGGCTCAAAAACACATTCCCTGCCCTCTCAAAAATACGAGGTGCGAGATTGTGCCAACGACCCTAAGAAGATACATTCTTCCCAAACCGACACATTGGAAGGACCCATGCCAGAAAAAAGCATCAGCGAGATCCCCAAGGATATCCGCGACCTGTTCGAGAAGGGAAACATCGCCCTTCAGAGGAAAAACTTTGACTACGCCATCGCGCTCCTCACCCAGGTCCTCCAGAAAGAACCCTCCTTTTACAAATGCCGCGTCGCCCTCCGCGCCACCCAACGCGAAAAATTCGGTGCCGGCAGCGGTTTCTTCAAGAAAATGCTCGGGTCAGCCAGCAACTCCCCGCTCATTGCAAAAGCACAGCTGAACCTGCGTAAAAATCCAACCGAAGCGATCGCCCTGGCCGAACAGGTTCTCAACAGCGACCCCAACAATGTCATGGCGCACAAGATCCTGGCCGAGGCCGCCCTGGATCTCGATTTCCCCCAGACAGCGGTCCTTTCGTTCGAAATCGCGCTGCGGCAGACCCCCAAGGACAAGGAACTGGCTCTCAAACTGGGCGAGGCCCTGGTTCTGACCGGCCAGAGTGCCAAGGCCGTTTCGATTTTCACAAAACTCCAGGAAGCCAACCCGCGCGATATGGAAATCGCCCAGGCCCTGAAAAATTTCTCCGCCAGCCGCACCATGAGCGAGGGAGGCTACGACAAACTGGCCGGCGGCGAGGGATCCTATCGGGACATCCTCAAGGACAAGGAGGAAACCCTCTCCCTCGAACAGGAGAACCGGCAGGTCAAATCGGGTGAAGTCGGCGACAAGCTGATCTCTGAATACCAGGCGCGCATCGCCGCCGAACCCGACAACGTCAAACTCTACCGCGCAATCGCCGAAATCTATTCGGACAGAAAAGAATACGACCTGGCTTTGGAATATTACCGAAAGATCCA
Organism: Verrucomicrobiota bacterium; assembly: GCA_021733945.1. Lineage (GTDB taxonomy): Bacteria > Verrucomicrobiota > Verrucomicrobiia > Limisphaerales > SIBE01 > JAIPJX01. Next base: position 27,988 of record JAIPJX010000032.1, read on the forward strand.
GGAAAAGGAGGGGGGCGTCGATCCGTCTCTGGAAGAGTCGATCCTGCAGACCACTCTCAGGAAATTCGATGCCACTCTGGCGGCACTCGACCCCGCGACACCCGATTACCAAAGCGCGCGTGAAGGCATCACACAGGAACGCAACGCATATCGCCTTTCCGCATTCCAGCGCCTCACCGAGAAATACCCCACCGACCTCCAGATCCGGTTCGAACTTGGCAAGGTCTACTTCGAACTCGGCAAAATCACCGAGGCCATGCAGGAGTTCCAGAAAGCCCAAAACAATCCCCATCATCGAATCGCCGCGCTGAGTCTTCTGGGTCAGTGTTTCTCCGCCCGCGGCATGCACGATCTCGCCGCTCGCACGTTCCAGAATGCCATCCGTGAAAAAATTGTTGCCGACGCCGAAAAAATGGAACTCAACTACCTGCTAGGTTGCGCCCTGGAAAAACTCGGAAAAACCGACGAAGCCATCGAACAGTTTAAACAGATCTACGAAGTGGACATCGGTTACCGGGACGTCGCCGCCCGCGTGGACACCTACTACGCGAACCTCCCGACATCCTGATCCCTCCCGGCATTCCGGACAGGCGCCCCATCCGGTGGCCCCAACTCGAAACTCCCTGCCAGCCATTGCGATCCATTCACACGCACCACCTTTTGTTGCACCTGCAATAAAAGTTGGTCGTCAGGTGAAGGTCACTCGGGCTGCAGCTTCTTCACCAATCCGGTGGTCGATTTGCCCGCCACCATCGGCAGGATCACGATCCTCCCTCCAGCCCCTTCGACCTCCGCTCTTTCCTCCGCGTCAAGCGAATCGACGGTGTAATCCCCTCCTTTGGCATACACATCAGGCCGGGCAACCCCAAGAAACCGGGCGGCTCGTTTTTCAGGAAAAATGCAGACGGCATCGACGCATTCCAGAGCGGCCAGGACCGCGGCCCGGTCCTCCTCCGTGTTGATCGGCCGGTTCGGCCCTTTCAACGCCCGGACCGAATCATCGCCGTTCACCCCCACCAACAGGGCGTCCGCCTCGTTGCGCGCATTCTCCAGATAGGTCACGTGCCCGAGGTGCAGGAGATCAAAGCACCCGTTGGTCACAGCCAGCTTCTTTCCCGAATCAGCCATGCCCTGGCGCCACTCGGCCAGGTTTTCCAGCGCAACCACTTTTTTCCGAAAATTCACCCCTCCAGTCTATGGAGTGAAGGAAAGGTTCTGGCAAATTCAATCTTCTTCCGGCCAACGGGTTGAGGAACATGTCAACACCACATATCCACAATACCGGGACTTGTTTTTTCATACCCGGCACCTACAGTTATTTAATGAATAGAGATGTTGTACCAATCGCGATTCGCGGGATTCTTCCTGCCAACAGTGGCTGTGCCATATTTGTTGGCAACGAGGAAAAGGTCTTCGTCATCCAGGTGGAGCACAACATGGGTGCCATCATCGGCATGTTTCTTCGTGACACCCCCAAGGAACGCCCGCTGACCCACGACCTGATTACCAACATCCTTCAAGGCTTTCACATCACCGTCGAACGGGTGGTCATCACGGAGCTGAAAAGTTCCACCTATTTCGCCCGCCTGATCCTGCAACAGCAGAATGAACTGGGACGCAAGATCGTCGAAATCGACGCCCGGCCAAGCGATTGCCTCGCAATCGCCTCAGCCCAAAAGCGACCCATCTATGTGTCCGCAAGTCTGTTCGAACGGGTCGAGGACATGTCCGAAATCCTCGATCGAATCAACGAAAACGGAGGCGAGACCGCAGAGTGACCGTCAAGGCGCCTTTGAAAACTTCGGTTCACCCACTCATGCTTGTGTGCGGGGAGGACGAATTTCAGGTCAAACGCCGGGGCCGGGAGGTTTTCGACCAGTGGTGCGGTGAATCAGCGGACATCGAGCAGGAATGTCTGGATGCGCAGGTGACCAACTCGGGGGATGCTCTGGCAGCTCTGGCCAGACTCCGGGAGGCCCTCAACACCCTGCCCTTTTTCGGATCCTCCAAGGTGATCTGGCTTCAAAACTGTACCTTCCTGGGAGACGACCGCACAGCCAGTTCCCAGGGCGTCACCGCCGCCCTGACCGACCTCGCCCAGGACTTCAAGACCTCGGCCTGGCAGAACGTCCGGTTGCTCATCACTTCCGGAAAAGTCGATAAACGGAAGACTCTCTACAAAACCATCGATAAACTCGGAACGGTCGAACAGTTTGCCGGCATGTCCGTCGAAGACCGGGACTGGCTCTCCGAAGCCGAAGGCCTGGCTCGGGACCACGCAAAGTCGCTCGGCAAGAGTTTCGAAGGCGAAAGCGCCGCCCGCCTGGCGAACTGGGTGGGCCCCAACACCCGGAGTCTGATCCAGGAAACCGAGAAAGTCGCCCTCTACTGCGGCGACCGGACGCGCATCTCCGTCGAGGATGTCGACACCATCGTGACGCGAAACAAACACAGCCGCGCCTTTGCGTTGGCGGACGCACTGGGCGGCCGCAACCTTCCCCACCTGCTACGCGTGCTGGACGAAGAACTCTGGGAGATACGCGGCAGCACCCAGCGTTCCGAGATCGGACTGCTCTACGGATTGATCAGCAAGGTGCGCACCATGCTTTTTCTCAAGGAGCTGATCCGAACGCGCGCCGTGCATCCGGATTGCGATTTCAACGGCTTCAAGGCCCAGCTCGCCCGGGTCCCCGCGGAAACACTCCCGGGCGACAAACGGTTCAACCCTCTGAGCCTGAACCCTTACGTGCTGTTCAAAGCCATGCCTCACGCCAAGAATTATTCGTTTACAGAGTTGATCCAGGCAATGGAACGTCTCCTGAACTGCAACCGCCGCCTTATCTTCAGCGGATTGGAAGCCGCACTTGTGCTTCAGCAAACCCTCGTGCAAATTGTGATCGGTGAAAGTCAGCCAGCCCATCACGCAGATCCTGAGCGATGACCGCCCCACGCCGCCTCATGTATAACGAACCTTTGAACACCCGCCCGCCAGGTTGTGCTTCCCGGTGCCTCTCCCTCTAAGATCATGACGCAAGTTTCGACCAACATCAGTGTTGCCGTTACAGAACAAACGGCGTTTATCAAGGTGACCGGACGGGCTGGCTTCTCCAGGAGCATCTGCTTCAAGACCCTGGTCAAGGAGCTCAATGACAGGGGTTACAGCAACTTCGTCCTCGACCTGGGCGAATGCGCGACCATGGACAGCACCTTCCTGGGATCGCTCGTGGGCATTGTCTCCTCCTTCCCACAGCGCCATCAGACGTCCACCAAGATTTGCCTGCAACTGCTGAACCCGAGCCAGAGAATCCAGGACCTTCTCGAAAATCTCGGTGTCGACCATCTGTTCCCGATCCGACAGGACGCCCCTCCCGCCGCCCAGCCGCTCCCGAGCGAACCGGCCGATCCGGGAACCCCTTCGAAGAAACAGGTTTCCAAGGCCTGCCTCGAAGCCCACCAGCACCTCATGGCTGTGAACCCCGAGAACATCCCCCGATTCAAGGATGTGGTTGAGTTCCTGGCCGAGGACCTCAAGAAGCAGCAGCCCTAACGCGCTCCCAGGCTGCCGCATCATGCTCAATCTCAGCACTCTCAATCCACAGCAACGGCATGCCGTCGAGCATATCCGCGGCCCCATGCTGATTCTTGCCGGAGCCGGCACAGGCAAAACCCGCGTGATCACCCACCGCATCGCGCACATGGTCGAACTGGGCATTGCCCCCCATCAAATCCTCGCCGTCACATTCACCAACAAGGCAGCCCGGGAAATGCGCGAACGCGTGCGCAAGCTCATTCCCCGCCGGCGCGCCGCCGCCGGCTCCGACCAGAGCGCCAACCCCACCATCGGCACATTTCATTCCTTTTGCGTCAAGATTCTCCGCCAGCACATCGAGCACCTTGGATACAAACGAAACTTCGTCATCTACGACGAAAGCGAGCAGCTCGCAGCCGTTCGGAAGCTGATGAGCAACATCACCGCCAAGGGCGAAAAAACCGACCCGCGCGCCATCCTGACGATGCTGAGCCGCGTGCGGCTCCAGGAATCAGCCGACGCCCTCTTCGCCGATCCAAGCGCTGCCGCCCTCGCCCGCCATATCCAGGCCAAGTACGAATCAACCCTGCGGGCCAGCAACGCCGTTGATTTCGATGATCTGCTCCTGCTCACCCTCCGCCTGTTCCACGAACATCCCCAGGTGCTCACCCAATCCCAGGAGCAGTTCCAATACGTGATGGTCGACGAGTATCAGGACACGAGCGCCGCTCAATTCCGGTTGGTACACTCCCTCACACGGCACCACCGCAATCTCTGTGTCGTGGGCGATGACGACCAAAGCATCTACGGCTGGCGCGGTGCCGAAATCAAGAACCTGCTCAACCTGGAACAGTTCTACCCCGGCTTGAAGATCATCAAACTGGAACAGAACTACCGGTCCACCAACACCATTCTCTCGGCCGCCAACGCACTCATCCGCAACAACGCCGAGCGCCGCCCCAAAAACCTCTGGTCCGAGAATGGCCAGGGCGATCTCATCCTCATCCAGACGTTTCCCAATGAGGAGGAGGAAGCCCGGACGATTGTCGAAACAATCGACTACGCCCGAAAAATGAACCAGGTTCCCTGGTCCTCTCAGGCCATTCTCTTCCGGACCAACGGCCAGTCACGCCCACTCGAAACCGCCCTCCGCCAGGCGGGTGTGCGGTATCATCTGATCGGCGGGCAAAGTTTCTTCGATCGCCGCGAAATCAAGGATCTCATCGCCTACCTCAAGGTCCTCATCAATCCCCACGACGACATCAGTCTCCTGCGCATCGCAAATGTTCCCGCCCGGGGTCTGAGCACCACCACCATGGAGCGACTGCTCTCGATCAGCCAGGAACGCGATTCCTCGGTCTACGCAGCCATGCGCCACACGGACGTTCAAGACTCGCTGCTCTCCCGCACCCGCGAAGCGGTTCGCGAGTTCCTCTCCTGGATCGATCAAACACGCGCCCCGCTGGAAGGAGACGGTTCGCTCTCCCTGGCCATCTGGGCCAACGGCTTTCTCTCGGACATCGAGTACTGGACCGAGCTGCGCCGATCGGAGAAAAACCCGGAATCCGCCGAATCCCGCGTGCAGAACCTGAAGGATCTGATCGCCGTTCTGGACAAACGGCAAACTCAGGGACAAACCCCCATCGAATGCCTGGAGGGGTTTCTGGAGGAACTGGTCCTGGATCCGGACCGCGGCAACGACCCTCCCGATGGAGACGCCGTCACCCTCATTACGATTCACAGTTGCAAGGGACTCGAATTCCCCAATGTACACATCGTCGGCATCGAGGACGGACTGATCCCCCACACCCGCTCCAAAACCGAGGGCACCACCGACGAGGAACGACGCCTGTTCTACGTGGCCATCACCCGTGCCATGCGCAAGCTCTCCCTCAGCCACTGCCTCGGCCGCAAGAAATACGGAGAGGTCATCCCCTGCCACCCTTCCCCATTCCTCAAGGAGCTGCCGACCGAACTCCTCGAGAATGCGGCGGAGCTGGCCAAAAAGCCCGTGAATGTGGATTCCGGACGAAATCTCTTTGCAGGCTTGCGTGCCATGCTCGATGAGAGCTAGGATGGCGCTCGGCGATCGGGAAGGAGTGATCGACCTGAACGATCAGCTGCCTTGAAACACAGTCCATGAAACACCGCCATCGCCGAAGCAAACTCACCAAATTCGCGGACATTCACGGAATGTTGGCTTTTAAAATCCTGCTGGTCATCCTATCGGTGGTCCTGGCCGGCTGTCTCATCTACTTCGTCTCGACCTTCCGCATGTAACCCTCCGGGGTTATTCGACGGCGTTTCCAATCACGCGATAAAAACGCCCGCCAACACGGTTCCCGACCGGTACCTTCAGCTCAAGACCCGCCGCGTCAGGCGGCACATTGGTTTCCACAAGCGTGGTCCATAGCAGCAGATCGAGTGAGGTTTGAAGCGCCACCCGCGCTCCTCCGGCACCGCCCAGAGAGAACCGAAAACCGTCGCCATCCAAACCCCGCGGCTGCAACACCCATCCCGCCCCTGCAAAGTCTGACGTTCCAAACAACTCGATCCGCACGGATTCCAAAACGCCCGTGTTCCGCGCCCGCCGGTCCACCACCTTCACCTTCCATTCCCCGTCTGACAGTTCTCCCCAGTGGAAAACCGACATGAAGGTCCAGTCCTCGTAATCGGCCGTAAAATCGGAATGCAGTTCGGTCATGGGACTCTCCGTCCCGTGCGGTGAAATGAGCGAAATCGCCAGGTCACCCCGGCGTGCATGCCGGATCCGCGTCGAGAGCGTCGCGTGCTCCACCCGCAGCCGCTGCGATTGAGGAATCAGGAACGTCCGGGTGAGCCCGACGGCATTGTTGTCCGGAATGGTCTGACCCAGTCCCGATGCCTCCATCACAAACCGTTTCTGTTCACCCAGATTTCTCCAGCCGCGAGCCAGGCCGACGGCTTCCCCCGCATCGATCAGCCCCGCGCCGTACAGGGGACTAAAATGAAACCCGGCCTGGTTGATCCGCCAGCTTGAATTCCCGGGCTCCAATTGCCTCGCCGAACGCATCAGGATCTCCTGCACGTCGCGCCACCCCAATTCCGGGTTCGACTCCAGCACCAACGCCACCACCCCGGACACCGCTGCCGAAGAAGCCGACGTGCCTCCAAACGTCTTTGTGTAGTTCACATCCGATGTGTCACCCGTGGACCCAAAATAATTCAGCCCATCGTCCCCGGTCAGGTCCGTGGTCATGATCCCCGGACGAATCGAATCAAGCGGACCGCTCGACGGAGCGACAACCACCAGGCAGGCTCCGGGCTCGCTGTACACTGCCCGGGTCCCCCCGTCATCAACCGATCCAACCGCGATCGTCTGGATCGCGTTCGCATACCCATCGTAGTTCATGTTATCCCCCACCTCCCCTCCGTTGCCGCCGGCCCAGACAAAGATCGTGCCCCTGCCGCCCCGTCCTTCCACCACGGCCTTTTCAATCGCCTTCTGCATCAGGGGGCCGGGACCTTCCAGGGATCGTCCCGTGTCCTCCGCTCCCCATGCGTTGCTGCTCACGGACACCGCAGCCCCACCCTGCGCCATCGCCAGGGCATCCTGTTCGTCACTCTGATCAAAACCCCCAATCAGACGGACCGGCACCAGCGACGCCTCGAACGCCACCCCCACAATTCCAACGTCATTGTTCCCGCGCCCGGCCACCACACCGGAGATTGCCGTGCCGTGAAAATCATCACTCCCCCGAGGGCTCGCGTCGGCATCCCCATCGCGAAAATCGTACTGAAACCGCGTATCAATATTCTCAGTGAGATCCGGATGCGTTCGCTGAACGCCGTCATCCACAACCGCCACGAGAATCCCATTTCCGCGAAACCGATCCCATACATTGGTCACGTTCAGGTCCAACCGGCGTGCCCCGCCAAACTGCCCCCAGTTCAGGAGATGCCAGTCATAAATAAAGAACGGATCATTTGGCAGGAACTTTCGCACCGACTTGCGGCCAAGCACCGGTTCCGCCGAGAGCACGCCTTCCCGTCCACGATATTTCAGCGCCAGCTCAAGCGCGGCATCCCGTCCTTCCGCCTCCAGAAGGAAATACCCCGGAGCATCATCCACTCCCTCAACATTCGGTTCCCCCACAAACACACGGCGTTCCTCCACACCCTGGGCAAGCCGGACCAACACGCGACCGGTGGGCACCCGGCGCGCGAACTCCGTGCGCGTCCGGCCTTTTTCATACAGCACGGTCCGGGTCTCACCCACCAGCAACCCCGGCAATCCAATCCCACCGGCCATGGAATCCTCCGGTATAAATTCCGAAACGATCTCGAACACCCGGTTCTGGCCGGAATCGCGAACCTCGATGGTCGCCCCCATGGATATGGAACACCACACAACACCCCACACGCTCAGGGCTCGCACGAACCAATCCAGCGACGTTCGCAGCCGTTCAGGGTGGCACCACGGCCCGGAAGTGCGAACCCCTTCAAGGTTCACGTCTGCGACCTCCTCAAAATCGTGTCCCGCTGGGCCCATTCAGGATTCTTTTCAGGAAAATCCAGGTTGTAATGCAACCCCCGGCTCTCGGGCCGTTCCAACGCGCTCTTGATGATCAGATCCGCCACGGTGGCAATGTTGCGCAATTCCAGCAAATCATTCGTGACGTTGAAGTCCCAGTAATAGTCCTGAATCTCCGCCATCAGATTGGCAATGCGCGACTGGGCCCGCTTGAGCCGTTTGTTGGTCCTCACGATCCCCACATAATCCCACATCACCCGCCGGATCTCGTCCCAGTTGTGCGACACCACCACCAGTTCGTCCGGATCGCTTGCATTGCCGCGCTGCCACGCCGGAATGGGCTCCAGATTCTCCGGAACCGGGTAACTCAACGCGCTGGCAGCGGCTCGATGGGCACAAACCAGGGCTTCCAGAAGCGAATTGCTCGCGAGGCGGTTCGCCCCATGCAATCCAGTACAGGCCACTTCACCCACGGCATACAATCCCGCCAACTCGGTCTCTCCGGCCACATTGGTCAGCACACCGCCACACTGATAATGAGCCGCGGGCACAACGGGAATCGGCTCCTTGGTGATGTCCAATCCAAACTGCAGACAGGTGGCGTAAATATTCGGAAACCGTTCCATCGTGAATCGCGCCGGCTTGTGCGTGATGTCCAACTGCACATGGTCCGCCCCCGTCCGCTTCATTTCACTGTCGATGGCGCGGGCCACAATGTCCCGGGGTGCCAGCGCCTTCAGCGGATGATACTGCTCCATGAATTCAACGCCCGCGATCGACCGGAGCACCCCTCCCTCGCCCCGCACGGCCTCGCTGATCAGGAACGATTTGGCTTTCGGATGATACAGGCAGGTGGGATGGAACTGGATAAATTCCATGTTCGCGACCGCCACCCCCGCCCGGTAGGCCATCGCCACTCCATCCCCGGTGGCAATATCCGGATTGGTCGTATACAGGTAGACCTTGCCGCATCCCCCGGTCGCCAGCAGCACCACCGAGGCGCAGATCGTCAGAACCTCCCCCCGCGCCTTATCCAGCACGTAGGCTCCCAGACACCGGTTCCGGCCCTTCATTCCCAGCTTGGCGCTGGTGATCAGGTCGATCCCGAGATGATCTTCACAGATTTCGATGTTCGCATGCTTCGCGATGGCCGCAAGCAGCGCCTGCTCGATTTCACGCCCCGTGACGTCCTTGGCATGCAGGATCCGGCGTTTGGAATGCCCACCCTCCTTGCCCAGATCAAGCTCCCGGACTCCCACCGACGAGTCCGTCTCCCGCTCGGAGAACCGCATGCCAAGTTCAATCAACTCGGTGATCCGCGCGGGCCCCTCTTCGATCACGGTCCGCACCACGGCTTCGTCGCATAATCCGGCCCCGGCCTCCAGGGTATCCCTCACATGCATTTCGAAGGAATCCTCCTTCGAAGTCACCGCAGCTATCCCACCCTGGGCGTAATTCGTATTCGATTCCGCCCGGTGCTTCTTGGTCACAATGCACACCGTGCCGTGTGCGGCCATCTTGAGTGCAAAGGTCAATCCCGCAATCCCACTGCCGATCACCAGATAATCCACCCGCCGTATGTGCTGTGTCTCCACGCCTCAGAGTTCTCCGTTGTCAATCAACCGTGTTTTCCCAACAAATACCGCCAACGCCAGCTGCATGCCCCGGCTCGCCGATCGCACGGGAAGCAGGGTCGCCGGATCGAACACAGAAACATACTCCACACGCGCATCGGGTTCCTTGCCAATCATCCCCGCCACTTCCCGGCACAACCTGGCTCCCGGGACCCCGGACGAGGATTCCCTGACCCTCCGACGCGCCATGCGGATCGCCCGATACAGAACGCATGCCTGCTGCCGTTCCTCAACGGAAAGATACCGGTTGCGCGAACTCATCGCCAATCCGTCCTTCTCACGAACGGTCGGAACCACAATCAATCGCACCGGAAAATTAAGATCCCGGATCATCCGCCCAACCACTGCGGCCTGTTGAAAATCTTTGCTTCCGAAAATGGCGATGTCGGGAAGCACCAGATTGAAGAGCTTGGCCACCACGGTCGTCACCCCTCGAAAATGAGTCGGTCGCGCAGCCCCTTCCATCCCTCCGGCAAGGAGCTCCTCAACCACATAGGTGCTGTGGGGATGTTTCTCCGATTTCGGATAAATCTCACGGTCACCCGGGGCAAAGACCGCATCCACCCCGCGGGCTCGACACAACTGCAGATCGCGCGTCAGGTCCCTCGGGTAACGGCTCAGATCCTCGTTCGCCCCAAACTGAATGGGATTTACATAAATGCTCACCACCACCCGTCCCTCCGGCCCCACGGAACGCCGCGCCCGATCAACCAGCCTCAAATGCCCCTCGTGCAGACATCCCATGGTCGGGACGAACGCAATTCGAACACCCCGCCGCCGCCACTCCAGAGCTCGTCGCTGCATACCCGAGGCCGTCCTGATGATCCGCATCCCGCTAAACTGTGCGACCGGCGGCCAACTATCAATGCAATTGTAAGACCCGCGAATGCCTTGGGTGCAAGACAGAATTCTTCGAACCGTTGCTTCCATTGGCTTGTTTGGAAAAAGTATCTGACCTCCAATCACCACGTCGGTTGAAGATCTGAAAAGGTGGCACGAACCGCACTGCCATTCGCGCGAACCGTCCCGGTG
>JAIPJX010000033.1 GCA_021733945.1 Verrucomicrobiota bacterium
GCGGAACTTGGGTTAATCTCCTTAGCCTTAGCCCGAGACAAAGCGAGCCGATCTCAGAGATGAGACCACCGACTGGAGAGCCGGATGCGGGAGACCCGCCAGTCCGGTTCGGAGGGAGGGGCGAGGTTTAAACCCTCGTTCCTACCCCTATCTCTGCCGCGCGCACTCCAAAACACCGTCGGCCGAATCAGGTGAGTGAAGAATTCTCCCGCAGAGACGCAGAGACGCAGAGGGGGGAGTGGATTTTTTCGTTGCGTCTCCGGTTACGCCAGCGCTGCCTGGCGGTTCTGTTCGATTGAAAGGTATCGAAGATGCAGATGATTCGTGCAGCATCTGGTCACGCAGCGGCGGGCGGAGCGAGCCCGAGCTCCGGGGCGTTTCAGGATTGCAGCACGGCGCGCACGACTTCTCCGTGTACATCGGTGAGCCGGAAATCACGACCCGCATGCCGGAATGTCAACCGCTTGTGATCGATGCCCAGGAGATGGAGCAGGGTGGCGTGGAGATCATGCATGTGAACCGTGTCGACCGCGGCACGGAAGCCGTAATCGTCCGTCGCTCCGTGCGCGAAACCTCCCCGGACGCCGCCTCCCGCCATCCAGATTGTGAAACCATTCGGGTTGTGATCTCGTCCGTCGGCACCGCCCTGTGCCGTCGGGGTCCGGCCGAATTCGCCGCCCCAGATGACGAGGGTGTCCTCGAGCATGCCCAGGGATTTGAGATCGGCAAGCAGACCGGCGATTGGTTTGTCGACTTCGGTGGCATTGCGTTCGTGATCACGGGTGAGGTTCTGATGTTGATCCCACTTAAAAGGATGATTCACCTGGATGAACCGGACACCCTGCTGAGCGAAGCGCCTCGCCAGGAGGCACTGGCGCCCGAACGAATCGGTGGTGGGTTCGTCGATTCCGTACAGCTGCAGGGTGGCGCTGGATTCGCTCCGGAGATTCGTTGCCTGGGGGGCGGCGGATTGCATGCGAAAGGCGAGTTCGTAGGATTCGATCAGACCTTCGAGTTGCCGGTCCTGACGGGCGGTTTGCAGGTGCTCCCGGTTCATGCTTTGCAGCAGGTCCAGTTGTTTCCGTTGAACGTCCCGGGTCAGGAAGGGGTTCCTGATGTTTCGGATCTGCGCGTCATCCAGGGAAGCTCCTTCGGTTCCAATCGGGGTGCCCTGAAACACGGCCGGCAGGAAGGCGGATCCGTAGTTCTGGGGTCCTCCGTTGAGTGTCGGTGGACTGATGGTGATGAATCCCGGCAGATTCTGATTTTCGGTGCCGAGACCGTAGATCAACCACGAGCCAAGGCTGGGTCGGACCTGGCGGTTGGAGCCGGTGTGCAGGTTCAGAACGGCTTGTCCGTGATCCTGGCCATCCGTGTGCAGACTCCGGATCAGGCAGAGGTCGTCGGCGGACCGGGCGATCCGGGGGAAGAGATCGCTGATTTCGAGACCGCTCGTGCCGCGCTGGCGGAATTTCCACCGGGAGGAGAGCAGCTTGGCGCCGGGGCCTGCGCTCTGACCGGAAATTACGCTTGAGAGGAGTTTGCCATTGTCCCGATCGAGCATCGGTTTGGGGTCGAAGGAGTCAAGGTGCGAGGGACCGCCGTGCATGAACAGAAAGATGATTCGTTTCGCGCGCGCGGGGAAATGAGGGGGGCTGGGATCCATCGACGCACTGCCGGTTTTGTTTGCCGCGCGGGCGGTGTCGGCGAGCAGGCCGGTCAATGCCAGGGAACCAAACCCGGAGGCGCATCGTCGAAGCATTTCGCGCCGGGTTACCGGGTGCTGCCGGGTGTTGTTCATGGGGGCAACGGGTTTAGCCCGGGACGGGAGCGTTTGGTTGGAATGGTTGATCTTCATCAATCCAGAAACTGGAATTCGGTGGAACCGAGGAGTGCCTGGCAAAAATAAAGCAGGGCACCCCGTTTCTCAGGGGCGGTGTCCCCAGCCCGTTTTTCCGGTGGAAAGGAATCGAGAAACTGGATGGCTCGTTCCGTTTCATGCGCCGTGGGTGCGCGCCCGAGCGCCATCCGGTAAGCCCGGGGGATTGTGTCCGCAGGGTCGCCGGATGTATCCCTCTGCAACCGGTCGGCCCACAGGCGTGATTGAGTCAGCACAAATTCGCTGTTCATCAGGAAGAGTGCCTGGGTGGCGGCGGTGGTGGTGTGCCGTTTTCCAGCCAAAGTATGAGGATCCGCAAAGTCGAAGATTCGGAACATCTCATTCACATTGTTTCGGGAAATCGAGAGGTAGACGCTCCGGCGCGGAGGCGGGGGTTGGAGACCCTGGTCCTCCACAACCCCGATGGGACTGCCGACCGGGAGTGCGGGGCCGCCCTGGGTGAGGTCAAGGTTGCCACTGACGCTGAGAATGGCGTCCCGCAACGCTTCGACGTCGAGGCGGCGGCGGTTCATCCGCCAGAGCAGGCGGTTGTCGGGATCAATCGCATCTGCCTGGGCATTGAAATCAGAGCTCATTCGATAGGTGTTCGACAGAACGATGGTTCGTATCAGTTGCTTGAGAGACCAACCTTCGTTGATGAACCTCCCGGCAAGGTGATCCAGGAGCTGTGGATGCGAAGGGGGTTCGCCGAGAAAACCGAAATTGTCCGGTGTGTCGACCAGTCCCCGGCCGGTCAAGTATCCCCAGACCCGGTTGACGGCGACGCGCGCCGTCAGAGGGTTGTCCGGACTGGCGATCCAGTTCGCCAGGTCCAGGCGACCGCTTCGGTCTGAAGGGATCGGTTCCCAGGGTTGTCCCCGGGCCAGCACCTTCAGAAAACCGCGCGGCACCTCCGGGCCCAGGCGGTCGACGTCGCCGCGAATGTTGACCCGGGCGTCGGCGGGGGAGCCTTCCTGAACCGCCATGGCCATGGGCGCGGGATCGGGTGCCTCGCTCTGGAGCTCGGCGTATCGGGATAGCAGCTGATAGTAGTCCAGCGCGAGTGTCATGGGTTGGGCCGACATGACGGGCGCATCGGAGGCTTCCATGTTCCCGGTGCCTTGTGCCATCAGCGTGGCCTCCTCGCTCATGCGCTGCAACTCGAGTTTCCATTCAGCGATTGGAACAAATTGCACGGCGTCCACGGTCACGAATCCGCGGGTTCCGGTGTTGGAGATCTCGACCCATCCATTGGTGCCGGATTCGAATTCGAAGGTGCCGAGCAAAACAAAGGCCTTTTGGAGCCTGGGCTTTAGTTTCTGGTTGACCGCCGCGGTGTGATTGGTTGTGCCGGTGTGGATGGCGACAGGGACATTGTCGGCCCGGTTTGGAAAGGGGGTGTAGGAGACCAACACCTCGTAGCTTCCCGTATGCGGCAGTACCGGAACAAACCTCGCGGACATCCTTCCCTTCTGCGAATTGGCGTCGTGCAGGTAATTCTTATCGACGTAATTGGTGGATCCAATTGATTCCTTCCAGCGTCCGGTCAATTGTGCTGATTCGTTGTCCACCACGATGCCCGGGAGTTTGGAGGATCGTATTCCACCCGGAACCTCGCGAACGGTGCGCATGGTTTCCACGATGCGGTTGAGGGATTGCGCGTGCGCTTCAATGGCCTCCGCCTGCGCGCGCGAAGCAAGGGGACGTTCCATCCACCGCGTGGCCGCGGGACCCTGCTGCGCATTGCTCGAGAGCGTTGCCGTGCTGGTGAAGATGCCGGCCATGGCATAATAATCGGTCGTTGGAATGGGATCGTATTTGTGATCGTGACAGCGTGCGCAGCTGACGGTCAGACCGAGAAACGCGCGGGTTGTGATGTCGATCTGTTCGTCGGCGACATCCATGGTGAGCTTGGTCCGATCCGGTTCGCTCAGTGCCTTGGGCCCGAGCACGAGGAACCCGGTGGCTGTGAGGTGATTGAAGCGTTCGGCGTCATCGTTTGCCGGAAGGAGGTCCCCCGCCAGTTGTTCGCGGATGAAGCGGTCGAACGGTTTGTCCTGATTAAACGCTTCAATCACGTAATCGCGATACCGCCAGGCATTGTTGTAAGGCAGGTTCTGCTCGAGTCCGTTCGAGTCGGCGTATCTGGCGACATCCAGCCAGTGCCGGCCCCAGCGTTCCCCGAACCGGGGCGATTCAAGCAGGCGATCGACCTGGTTTTCAAACGCTCCGGGCGATGGGTCGGACAGAAACCCGGCCAGTTCTTCCGGTGACGGGGGCAACCCGATCAGGTCGAAATAGACCCGACGGAGCAGGGTGCCCGGAGCTGCGGGGGGTGCCGGCGACAGATGTCGGGCTTCGAGCGTGGAGAACACAAAACGATCGATGGCATCCCTTGGCCAACCGTTCATGGGTGCTCCGGGAATGCGAGGTGAAGCAATGGGCTGGAAAGCCCAGTGGTCGGATGCAGGGGACGCGGGGGATGCAGGGGCGGCTGAGAGATGGCAGAGGCCCGCTGCTGAAAGAGAACACCCAATCAACCAACCGAACACGCGGCGCGCCAGGAGGAGGCAAAACCCAGGACGGCGGGCAGCCTGGAGCGGGGGAACACCCACGGAGCGATCGCCTTGACCGTGTTCCCCGAAACGGAATTGAGCGCTTCCCCTGTTGCTTTGGGGATTAGTCAGCATTGCCTCAGTCGGTCATTGGGATGGGGACATGGGCGATGGGTGAAGTGCGTTGTTCTTCCCAGCGTTTTCCCAACAGAGCGAGTGACTTGGCGCTAAGTTGGCGTTCGGCAAGCGGAAAGACGATGCGTTCTTCCTTGTCAAAATGTTTTCTCGAAAGGTGGACGGCGCTGAGCAGGAGTTTCCTGGCATCGGGCAGACGCCGGGTGGTCCGGAGTTTCGCCAGATCACGGTCGATTTCCTCGTGCTCCTCGTGAAAATTCTCGGCCTGGCCCAGGTGGGAAAAGCTCGGTTCCAGGGGTTCGATCAGCAGTTGGTCCTCGACCTGGGAATGGGTTTGAAGCATTGATCCGAGCAGGCGCGCTAATCCCTTGATTTCCGCAATGGTCTTGATGCTTGGAACCGCCCGTTCGACATAATCGAAAAGATTGTGAAAAACGACGTGTTCCGCCAGTAGTGCCTCGGTGATTTTCATAGCTTTCGTCATCAGTCTACCCGCGTATTTCGGGAGCGCGAGTCAGAATTACCGGGATCGGCGGCGAGGCTGCGCTCTGCCGTCGTGATTTCCAGACGGACTTCAGGTTTTGGCGGGTTCTGGGGAGAGGGTTGTGCGGGTCGCATCCACTTTCCGGCGCAGATTCGTTGCCGCATTCACGGTTTGTCCGATGACCTGCGCGATGTCCTGTTCGCCGTCGATCCGGGTCAGAAGTCCGGCCGATTCGTAGAATTGGATCAACGGCTCGGTTTGCGCGTGAAACGTACTCAAACGAGCGCGCACGGTCTCGGGTCGGTCGTCGTCGCGGTGATACAGTTCGCCCCCGCAACCGTCGCAGATTCCGGGAGACTGAGGGGGTTTGAACCTGAGATGGAACGGTGCCTGGCAGGCACGGCAGATCATTCGTCCGCCAAGACGGCTGACAATCTCTTCGTCCGAAACCTGAATATAGAGCACGCCGGTCAACTCACGATCCTGTTCCCGGAGGATATCCCCCAGGGCCTCGGCCTGATGGAGGGATCGTGGAAATCCGTCGAGAATAAAGCCCGTCCGGGTGTCTTCGTGACAGAGACGCTCATGCACCATGGCATCGGTGACATCGTCTGGAACGAGATCGCCACGGTTCATGAACTCGCGCGCCAAGAGGCCGAGGGGCGTGCCCTTCTTGAGGTGCATCCGGAACAGGTCCCCGGTCGCGACATGAGTCAGGGAAAGTTCCCTGCTGAGTACTTCGGCCTGGGTGCCCTTGCCGGATCCCGGGGCACCCAGGAGGACGATGTCGAGGGTCGGAGGGCGTTCGGCGATGAGGAGGGTGGGGCTGTGCGGGGCGGGAAGAATTTCAGACAAATCTGCTTTTGACGCGAAGCGTGCCGTTTGATTCTGGAGCGATTCGACAGTCTGAATGAGTTCCTGGCCCACGGCATCGATCGGTTGTGCGCCATTGATGATGATCAGGGATTGGCGCTGCTGGAATGCGTCGATCAGGGGTGCCGTGGCGCGGTGGAAATTCTTGAGTCGTATGGACAGGATTTCGGGATGATCGTCGGTTCTTCGGAACAGATGTTCTCCGGCACACGATCCCTCCGGGCAGGTTTGGAAGGGGTGCGTTTTGTCGTGGAAAGGAGCATGGCATTTACGGCATACCCGGCGTCCAGCGAGCCGGGCGACAATTTCCTGGTCGGGTATGTGCAGGTAAAGGAGAGCCGCCAGGGTGCGCCCCGAAGCTCGAAAGATACGTTCCAGGAAATGGGACTGGGTCAGGGTCCTGGGAAAGCCATCGAGCAGGGCACCCTTGTCTGAAGGCACCTGCGCGAGCCGGTTCTCGATCATGGAGTCCACCAGATCGTCGGGAACCATGTCTCCGCGCGCGAGGTAGGTCTTGGCTGCGAGTCCCAGTCTGGTCTCCTGGTGCAGGTTGTCGCGAAAGAGATCGCCTGTCGAGATGTGGACGAGGTTGAAACGTTCGACCAGCAACGGTACGTGGGTGCCCTTGCCGGCTCCGGAGGGTCCAATCAATGCAATGTTCATAAGGCCGAGTAGGAAATGCCAGCGCTGACAATGGCAACAGTCTGATCCTGGTTTGAATGGGCGACTTTGATCTTTATCAAATGCATCCGCACGAAAGTGTAGATGCACGCAGGCCCGCCGGACAACGGAATTGTTCGCAAAACCCGGGCTGTTCGGGAGCAGCCCGGCGGCGTGTCGTGCTCAATGAGCGGAGGTCAGAAGCAGCACCTGTTCCAGCGTGGAGACTCCCTCGCGGGCTTTGTCCAGTGCGACCATGCGCAGTGTTTTCATGCCCTGTTGAATGGCGGTTTTACCAATTTCCATCGCGCTGCAACGATCGATCACCAGCTTGCGGATTTCGTCACTGACGGTCATTGCTTCGATGATGGCGGCGCGTCCCGCGTATCCGCTCTCCTTGCAACGATCGCATCCGCGGCCCCGGAAAAGCGTCGCTCCCTTGAAGGTGTCCGGGTCGATGCCCAGATCGTCGTACATTTTTTGGGGGTAGCTCACAGGCTCCTTGCAGACCGGGCAGATCCGGCGCATGAGGCGCTGGGCGCACGCGAGGATGACGGACGATGAAATGAGGAACGGAGCGATGCCCATGTCATCGAGTCGGGAGATGGCCCCCGGGGCGTCGTTGCAGTGCATCGTGCTGAGCACCTGATGTCCGGTGAGGGCGGCCTCGACCGCGATCTCGGCGGTTTCTTCATCCCGGATCTCACCGATCATCAAAATGTCCGGATCCTGTCGGAGGATGGATCGGAGGGCGGCGGCGAAGGTCAGTCCAATCTCCTTTTTTACAGGCACCTGGTTGATGCCGGGGATTTGGAATTCAACCGGGTCTTCCACCGTGACGATGTTGTAATCGGGATTGTTCAACTCGTTCAGCGCCGAATAGAGCGTGGTGGTTTTACCGGAACCGGTGGGGCCTGTGACCAGGAGCAGGCCGTGGGGTGCATCGACGGCGACCTTGAACCGTTTGAGAGTGGCATCATCCATGCCCAGTTTCTCGATGCTCGCCGAGAGGTTTGACTTGTCGAGCACACGGAGCACGCATTTTTCGCCGTGCACGGTTGGGAGGAAGGAAACGCGCAGATCGATGTCCTTGGCTCCGACGCGCATTCGGATGCGTCCGTCCTGGGGCAGTCGGCGTTCCGCGATGTCCAGATTGCTCATGATCTTCAGGCGCGAGGTCAACGCGATCTGAAGGTTTTTGGGCGGCGGTTGGGCGTCGATCAAGGCCCCATCGATGCGGTACCGGAGCCGGACGGATTTTTCGAACGGCTCGATGTGGATGTCGCTGGCGCGGTCGCGAACCGCCTGCACGAGGATGAGGTTGGCCAGTTTGATCACGGGGCCTTCCTCGGTGGAGGCGGCGAGTTGATCGGGGCTCAAATCCTCGCTTGGTTCCGAGGACAACTGAAGATTTTCCGCATCCGCCTCGAGGTCGGCCTGTTGCTGCGCCTCGATGATGTCCTGCATGCTCGTCGACCGGGAATCAAAGCTGTTGATTTTTTCAACCAGCGCCTTTTCCGAGGCGATCAACGGCACTATCTCGAGGTTGGTATTGCGCCGGACGTCGTCCAGCGCCAGAACATTCAGGGGATCGGCCATCGCGAGGAACAGCCGGTTGTCGAGGCGGGAGACGGGGAGGATTTTGTGCGTGAGGGCCATCTCCTTGGAAACCAAACCAAGGACCTCGGGGTGAATCCCGATGCGTGCGAGGTTCACCGGGGGTGTGTTGAGCACCCGGCCCATCGACACCACCATGTCCATCTCGTTGATGTAGGATTTTTCAAGAATGAGTTTCAGGAGGCGTGTGCCCTCCCTCTTCTGCTGCTCAAGCAACTCCTCCACCTGCTGGGGCGAGAGAAATCCGTCCTCGACCAGGGCGTCGGCGATTCGTTCTCCAAAAGTTTTGACGGGAGCCATGGAAATATCAGCGGAAAGTTTTGCGGAGGAGTTTCACGAGTTCCGGGGGGGAAGCGATGTACCAAACAAACCGGTTGGCCTTGGAGACCTGACGGTTGTAATTTTCCAACTCATAGGTGGCGCGTTCGTTGAACGGATTGGAGGTGGCGACCAGGATCGTCTTGCTCATCCGGTCAAAGGGAAGAATGCACCATCGCAGGCAGATGTCCCTCGGAAAGCCCCGGGCCAATTCCAGGTCAACGTCGTATTTTTCGAGCGGCAGATAACAGAGGTGGGAACGTTCGGCGATCAGCCGGAGCGCGGTGTCGAGCGGCAGGATTTGCTTGTCGACGAGCGTTTGCAGGAAAGGGTCGCCCGGTTCCTTGAGGGTCTCCGCCGGATCGGGGGAGGTCCAATGGGTGTCAAAATCGTTTGGGGCAATGTGTTTGCCGTCGACGAACACCTTGCGCATGGCGGTGCGCCCGTCATCGAGGTTTTTCAGGGCCGAAACCACTCCGGAGTCGGCCCTTGATTCGACGCTTGGAATGGACTCGGGCTCCAGTTCCGGGGAGGGTTCGGGTGCCGGCTCGGGAGGCGGGTTCGTGAACGAGAGGGTCCGGTTCTCGATGGAAGCCAGTGCGTTGCGGACTTCCGGGTCCTCGGGAGCCGACTGAAGGATGCTTTCGTATTCGAGGATAGCGGATGAGAGCTTGCCGGTCTGGACGTAGGCGTCTGCGATCCGTTTTGCGGTCGCAACGGCCTCCTTCTGCCGGTTCAGCTTGAAATAAGCTTCCTTGAGAATCTCCAGGGACTCGCTGTCGAGAGGATTGGATTGGGTGACCACCTCGAACATCTCGATGGTCTGGATCGCCAGCGCCTCTTCCTCTGCCGGCAAAGACGCTGTCATAAGTTTGGTCCGATTAAATTCATGCTTGCATCGACCCCTGGGACTTTCCGGGGTTTCCTGCGTGGCACCTTAAACGCCAGTTCCCGGCAAGGCAATCCTGCTTCGCAGCCGGGATCTTGAACAGGAGCGTTGGCAGGTGGGCTCCCGAACTGGTAGCCTTGCCCCGCATGGTGAACAAATACTACGTAACCGACGGCGCGCGGGCGGATGGTGTCCGGCAGTTGTTCACCAGCATTGCGCCCCAGTACGATCGCATCAACGACCTGCAGAGTTTTGGTCTGCACCGGATTTGGAAGCGGCGCATGCGGCGGTTGGCGGCGGCCGGAGAGGAAACCTTCGCTCTGGATCTCTGTTGCGGGACGGGTGATGTGGCGCTGGGGATGGCCAGGAGCGGAGCACGGGTCCTTGGAATTGATTTCGTGTTCCCGATGCTCGAACGAGCCCGTTGGCGGGTCCAGAGGGCCGGAGGGACGGGCGGGCGTGTTTCCCTGATTCAAGGCGACGCGCTGGCGATTCCGTGCCCGGCGGGGGCGTTCGATGTCGTGACGATGAGTTATGGTCTCCGGAATCTGGCGGATTTCGAAGCGGGGTTGCGTGAGGTGTGCCGGGTTCTCAAACCGGGCGGGCGCCTGGTGATCCTCGATTTCGGAAAACCGGAAAACCGACTCTGGCGATCGATGTATTTCAGTTACCTGCGATTGGTCGTTCCGGTCTTTGGGCGGCTCTTCTGCGGCGATTCCGATGCGTATCGTTACATCCTCGAATCCCTCAACGCGTATCCGGCCCGGAGCGGCATTGAACAGATGCTGGCCGGCAACGGGTTCGGATGCGTCGAGAGCGCCGATCTTCTCGGAGGGGTGATGCACCTGACGGCCGCCGAGAAACAGGGGCAGACCGCGTCGCTTTTCGCAGACCTTTAGCGGGCCTGGCGCACGCGGATCGTGTACTTGCGGGCCTTTGCATTCATTGAGATGAAGCGGACCGACTTTTGTTCGTTCTCCGCAAGGATCAGGGTCTGGAATGGCGTGGAATCGGTTACAAATCCCTGTTCGTCCTTGAATTCACAATTGATCTGAACCTGGATTCGGCGGTTTTCCCGGTTCCGTACGTTGGCAGCCACTTCCAGACGTCCGTCCTCGTGAAGGCGTTCCTGGATTCCGCTGCTCGTTACCGAACGCTGCGTTGCTTTGTCGAGGAGAACAAAATTCGCGCTGTTTTCGAGGTCATACTTGGTGGTGTTCTTCGGGGCGGAAGCCCCTCCGGTGGCGCATCCGGACAGAAGCAGGGCTGCACAAAAGAGTCCACCAATCGAGAGTGTCCATGTTTTCATAATGTTTGAGAGGTATGGGATTGATCACTGACAAAGACTACGGTGTCGCGTCCCTGAACCACGTCGATGGTTGCGATTTTTTTCAGGGAGGGGATGGGGTTGCCCTGGGCGTCCAGGAAATCGATGGTTGCGGAGTGGCGTCCCGGCTGCAGTGCAAGGCTGGCAAAGGTGAGGTTCTCCGGGAGGTTGTCCCAGCACCGGATATCGGCGGAAGGTGTGGTTGCCGCCGAAACGATCTTGGCAGCCAGTCCAAAGGCCAGAAGCCCAAGGCCCGCCTCCTGTGTGTTCCGGTTTGAAGCCACCACCGCTCCGCTCAGCAGTGCCGCGTTGCCCAGGGTGTCACTGCCGGATTTGAACACCGCCTTGTTTTCCAGAATATGATCCATGAGACGTCCGCCACGAGTGGTGGCTTGGAAACTCAGATTGTCATAGGGCCCGAAATTCAGGGACTGGCTGCCCACGGTGATCGATACGGACTGCGCCGCTGATTTCCCGGGGCGGATCCGCAGTTCCTCGGCGTAATCGCCGGAGGCATACTTGGATGGGCCACGTCCGAACTCGACAAAGAAGAGAGTGTTTGCAGCCGGGTTGAGTGGGGGCGGCGCGGGTTGGCGGAGCGCGGCCGCCCGATTGAAGGCATCCGATCCATCCCCGCCGAGTTTCGCTGTCGCGAGTCCCTCAAGATATTCGAGCAGGACGTAATCGCTGGAATATTGTCGGTTTTCGGTGTCGCTGTCCCGAAGCTGAGCGTTGCGGAAACAGGCACGCGCGTTGTCCGGTTCTCCGTCGTGCCAATAGAGCAGCCCCCGATAGAAGTAGGCCATCACCTGCTCATAGGGTTCTCCTCGGAACGGTTTGCGGGATTCACTGGAAAAGAGGCTGCGCGCCTTCTTTGCTTCCCGATCTCCAGCGGAATTGGACCCGATTGAAAGCAGAACGTCGTCGAGCAGGCTCCGTGCCTCGGCAAACTGCGAACGCCGCATCAGCTCCAGAGCGGTTCGGCATTGCCACAAGGTCCGGTCCTTTTCGGGAGCCCCCGCAATGGCGGCACGGCCGTCGGCCACCGGATCTCCGGTGCGGACCCATCCGTGCGAACGGTGGGTGCTGGCGCATCCGGTCGACAGCAGCAGCAGGCCGGACAACAGCCCGCAGACAAGGGTTGCGTTTCTCACTCGGGAAGGGGCTGGATCACCGGTACGCGGCGTCTTCAAGCCCCTGCTTTTTGATCTCAGCCTGGTCCTCCCATATAATGTCGCTGGTGCGTGCATCGATAAGTTGAAAGCTGTAGAGGATGTAATCGCTGGTGCCGGCCGACGTGCGCGTCGTCATGCCCTGGAGTTTGCCGGTCAGGAAGAAGTCGGCACCCCGAAACTCAACGATGTTCGGATCGCTGGTGCTGGTAACCTGTCCCGATTGTTTCAGCGCGCGTTCCCGTTCCAATGCCGCCATCTGTTCCCGGGCCAGGAACCGGACCTTGTTCCTCGCCTGAATATTCAGCTGTCCCCGGATCCGCGTCAGGAAGATGTCCTTGTTGATCGGGAATCGCGTGTCGTTGACCACCGGTTCGAGGACAACCCGCGGAACGGTGGTGGCGTTGGCAATCTCGGGGATTCCAAGAATGCTGCGGGCCATCTTGTCCGCCACCGCCACAAGGTCCTGGGATTCCACTCCGGTTCCGGTGACAAACCCGCGTTCGTCCGCCTGCATTTCTGTGACCGGGACTCCGGATGGATTGTATACCCCACGGGTTGCGCAACCCACGGAGAGGCTGATGGCTGCGACGCCCAGAACTGTGCTGGAGATTCGAAATAGACTTTTCATATAAGTGATCGGTATGAGTCGTCGGGCTCTAGGGTATCGACGTTCGACCCGGATATATATTCAGTTACAGCAAACTTTCCAGTTAATTCGATGCATGCCAAACGTCGGGATCGGGATTCGTTCCGGCGGTGCAACAGGATCGTGCTTGTCATGGATTGCGTGGAGAATGTAGGTTGATTGTAATGAAAGCTAATTCAATACAACAATATATTGCCCTGAGAGACTCGCTTCTGAATGAAAAAACCGTTCTGGAAGCACGGTTGATTCAGATCAATCGAGCGCTCAACGGACAAGTTTCCGCCCCCGAATTGCCCAAGGCCAAAGGCAAACGAGGTGTGAAAGCCCCCAGGGCTGCGAAGGGTGCAACCGTTGCGACCGTTGCAAAGGTAGCCAAAGTCGCGAAAGCGAAAAAGAAACGAGCTGTCCGGGGCGGTGCTCGTGTGATTCGGAACGCGGTGAACCTGCCTACCGCCGTCGCTCAGGTGACCAAGGCCAAGGCACTGACCAAGCAAGAAATCCTCGATGGACTAGATACCATTGGTTACAAGTTCACCGCCAAGAATCCGATCAATTCCCTGAACACCGTTCTATACGCGAAGAACAAGTTCAAACGCGTCAACGGAAAGTTTTCTCCGACTGGTTCCTGATCGACGGCGAACGAACCCGGGTTCTTGAAGGATCCTGAGCAAGGGTTCGAGCTCCCGTTTTCCTCAATTTCATGTTAGCCAAAAGGGTCATTCCGTGCCTGGATGTTCATGACGGGCAGGTCACACGAGGCGTGCAGTTTGGACGTGCGGAGTCGGGTGGCCTGCGCAACGTTGGGGATCCCGTGGACCTGGCGGTGCGGTATGACGAACAGGGTGCCGATGAACTTGTTTTCTTCGACATCACCGCGAGTGCGCATGGCCGTGCGTCCATGGTGGACGTCATTCAACGGGTGGCGGAGAAATGTTTTATGCCCCTGACGGTGGGGGGCGGTATCCGCACCCTGGAGGACATGCAGACCATGCTCAAGGCGGGGGCCGACAAGGTGAGTATAAATTCTGCCGCCCTGGTCAGTCCGGAACTGATTCAGGCGGGGGCAGAGAAATTCGGATCCCAATGCATCGTTGTTTCCATTGACGCCAAACGGTCCGGGGATCGGTGGGAGGTGTTTTCCCATGGAGGCAGGCGGACGACGGGGCTGGACGCGGTGGAGTGGGCCCGGGAGGCGGTGAGCCGGGGCGCGGGAGAGATTGTGTTAAACAGCATCGACGCCGACGGCACCAAGGCCGGATACGACCTTGAGATCACGCGGCGGATCAGTGAATCGGTCTCCGTGCCGGTGGTGGCGAGTGGGGGGGCGGGCAGCCTGGAGCACATGGCGGAGGTGCTTCTCGAAGGCAAAGCCGACGCGGTGCTGGCTGCAAGTATCTTTCATTTTGGAGAGCATACCGTGGCGGATGTGAAGCGGTTTCTGGCCGCACAACAGATAGCAGTGAGATTGTGAAGGATGTCATGAATTTGTCGGAGCATATCAAGTTCAACTCGGACGGCCTGGTGCCGGCGATCATTCAGGACGCCACGACGGGTCGTGTGCTGATGATGGCGTGGATGAACCAGGCGTCGCTGGAAAAAACGGTGGAAACCCGGAAGACCCATTTCTGGAGCCGGTCCCGCAAGAAATTCTGGATGAAGGGCGAATCGAGCGGGCACACCCAGAATGTGCGTGATATTGCGTTCGATTGCGACGGTGACACGCTGCTGATCCAGGTGGATCAGACGGGAGCCGCCTGTCACGAGGGATATCGTTCCTGCTTTTTTCGATCCGCGGAGGGCGAAACCATCCGGGTGACCGAAGAGCGCCTCCTTTCGCCCGAAGCTATTTATGGGAAAAAGTAATGGAAGACCTCATTCCATTCGGGAGTCCCTACTATTTTGCGAATCTTGGGGTGCTGTTGTTCAGTCGGGGAATGGATTTTTTAAGCACGTGGATCGCAACTCCAAAATTGGTCCTGGAAGCGAATCCCATCGCCCGACGAATCGGATGGAAGGGAGGCATCGGGATCAACGCCATCGTCTGCACCGGTCTGGCGGCGTGGCCGCTGCCCGCCTACGTCATCAGCACGATGAGTCTGCTGGTCGCGGCCAGGAATCTGCAGCTGGCCTGGTTGATGCGTTTGATGGGGGAGGAACATTATGCAGCCTGGTTCACGGACCGGCTGGCGCAGGCTCATCGGGGCTTGTTTCTCTTTTGCCTGTTCGGGCAGTCCGTGCTGACGGCTCTGGTCGGCGGGGCTTTGATGTATTTCAGCGAATGCGCTTTCCGGCGGGACACGCTGCATCTGGTTCCGTTTTCAGTCGGCATGGGCATCGTGACCTATGCGCTGGCGGTTACTCTATACACCCTCGTGGCTGTGCGGCGCGCCCGGTTGCACCTGCTCTGAATTCTGATTCCCATGCATCAACCCTCCCGAGATGAATTCCTGAAACTCGCGGCCTCGGGCCGGGGTAATCTGATCCCGGTGACCCGCCGCCTGCTGGCCGATTGCGAGACCCCGGTCTCGGCCTATCGGAAACTGCGGGCTCACGGCGAATCCTTTCTCTTTGAATCGATCGAGGGCGGAGAACATCTGGGGCGTTTCTCGTTTGTGGGATGCAAACCGCGTGCAGTGATCCGCCAAACGAACGAGCGCGTGGATTACATGGAGAACGGGGCCGTTGTTGAGTCCTTCACCGTTTCACCCGACGCCCGGGCGGGAAGTGATTCGGTTCGGGACGGACTTCATGTGGTGGATCGGGTGCTCAAGCGGTACCGGGCGGTTCCGGCACCGCATCTGCCTCGTTTCACGGGCGGCGCGGTTGGTTTTATCGGCTATGAGTTCATCCACGATGTCGAACCCGTGGTGCCTCGTCCACCGCTCGATGAACTGAAAACTCCAACGCTCTATTTCTTGATCGCGGATCAACTGGTGATCTTCGACCACGTGGCCCAGACAATGACCGTCCTGGTCAACGCCCTGCTGGAGGAGGATTCCGATCCGTCCGCGGTTTTCGATGCTGCCTGCGCTCAGATCCAGAGGATCGTCGGGATGCTGGAACAACCGTCCGAGCACGGGACGGCGACCCTGCAGTCCGAGGTGCCGCCGGTTGGTTTTGAGTCGAATCTGAAGAAGGAGGCCTTTGTCGCCAATGTCCTGAAGGCCAAGGAATACATCGTTTCGGGGGATATCATTCAGGTGGTGGGATCACAGCGGTTTTCGACCCGGGTGACGGCCAGTCCGCTGGACATTTACCGTGCCGCCCGATCAATCAATCCGTCGCCGTACATGTTCCTCCTGGAGCTGGACGGGTTTAGCCTGGTCGGTGCTTCGCCGGAGATTCATGTGCGTTGCGAGGATCGGCGCGTTGAAATCCGGCCCATTGCCGGCACGCGACCCCGAGGAGGGAGTGCGGAGACGGATCTGGCGAACGAGAGGGAACTCCTGGCCGATCCCAAGGAACGGGCCGAGCACGTGATGCTCGTCGATTTGGCGCGCAACGATATCGGTCGTGTCTGCGATTTCGGAAGTGTCGAGGTCAGGGACCTGATGATCATTGAGCGGTACAGCCATGTGATGCACATCGTGTCCCAGGTGGAAGGCAGGCTTTCCGAGGACCGCACGGTGTTTGACCTGATGCGGGCGACGTTTCCGGCGGGTACCTTGTCCGGGGCACCGAAGATTCGGGCCATGCAGATCATCTCCCAGCTGGAAGGTTCAACCCGGGGACCCTATGGCGGATGCGTCGGCTATTTTTCATTCAGCGGCAACCTGGACTGCTGCATCACCATCCGGACCGCGTTGATCAAGGATGGAACGGCCTACGTGCAGGCCGGAGGCGGTTGGGTGCACGATTCGACTCCCGAAGGGGAGTTTCAGGAAACCGTCAACAAATCCAAGGCCATGCTCAAGGCGGTGGCTCTTGCAGAGCAGTTTGGCCGGGTTGACGGATGACGGCTGGATTTCCCGGATTTCCCGTGATAGACTGCGCTGTCTTTGGGATCGAGCGGCGTTTGGCCGGAAGGGACCTTCGATGATTCGGGGACACTGAATAGGGATCGGGCGGTGCCCATGTCGCATTTTACCGAGATCAAAACACGGATGACCGACTTGGAGCCCTTACTCAGGGCTTTGCGCGACCTGGGGTATGAACCCCGGGAAGGACCGGTCGAGGTTCGCGGGTATCAGGGAAATCGCACCACGGTTGACGTCCGGATCGCCACCCGCAGTCCGGATTACGACATCGGTTTCCGGAAGAAGGAGGGTGTGTATGAATGTGTCGCCGACTGGTTCGGTCTGCCCGACATCGATCGCCGGGAGTTCTTGAACCGGCTGAACCAACTCTACGCGTATCATGCCGCACGCATCAAACTGGAGGAGCAGGGCTTTGCCCTGGCTTCTGAGGAGGTTCAGTCGGATGGACGAATTCACCTGGTTCTCAGGCGGATGCGCGAGGGTTGACCCGCAGAGCTTATGGAACTTCAAGAAATTGACGTGTATATCGACAAGGACGGCCGGGTTCGTCTGGAGGTTCGTGGATTCCGGGGGGGGCAATGCCTGGAGGCCACCGCTGAGCTCGAAAAAAGTCTCGGAGGTTGTGTGGAGAGCCGGGAGATGACCCCCGAAGCCAGCGAAGCGTCCCGGGACGAACTCGAAGCGGATGACCAGCGCAACGAACAGCAGGGACAGGGTTGATCGGTGGCGCCGAGGGCGCGGGCCGAAGGGAATGGATTGGGCAACCGGATTGTGAACGTTCTTTCGAATCCACCGTCGCGATGAATCATCTCCGCATGCACGGATTCCTTCCGGCGAGTCTGGCGAACGGACCCGGGCGCAGGGCTGTTCTCTGGGTGCAGGGTTGCTCCCTGGGGTGCCCGGGTTGTTTTAATCCCGGATCCCACGCTCTCTCAGCCGGCAGCGAGGTGGCTGTGCCCGAGCTGATTGATCGTGTGGTGGATCTCAGCCC
The DNA here is from genome assembly GCA_021733945.1 of Verrucomicrobiota bacterium. Classification (GTDB taxonomy): domain Bacteria; phylum Verrucomicrobiota; class Verrucomicrobiia; order Limisphaerales; family SIBE01; genus JAIPJX01. The sequence continues at coordinate 17,527 of JAIPJX010000033.1, forward strand.
GACGATCGACGGGATCACCGTGAGCGGTGGTGAACCGCTGCAGCAATGGCCGGCGGTCGCCGAATTGCTGCGCGGTGTTCGGTGTCGCACGCGCTTGTCCGTGGTTCTGTTCTCGGGGTATTCCTGGGGAGAACTCGAAAAATCCGGAGCGAGCGCGCAGGGGATTGCCGGCGGGGTCAACGATTCGATTCTGGTCGGGGTGTCTGCGCTGGTGGATGTGTTGATTGCGGGTCGGTATCAGGAATCCAACCGGGTTGCCCGCGGACTGCGGGGCTCAGCCAACAAGACGATGCATTTCCTGTCCAACCGGTACAGTCTCCGGGATTTTGAACGACCACCCGAGGGCGAACTGATGATCGGGCCCGGAGGCGAAATTATTTGCAGCGGGATCGATCCGCTGGTTTGGAACATGGAAGAGGACCAAAGGGCGTCGGAGGGACAGATGCTTTTACAAGGAGATCGGGTTTAAATGAGTATCGCGAAACCGCTGAACCAGGAGTTGGAGGTATTCCTCCGTGCGCGGTTTGTTTTTATGGTTCTCGTGACCACCGAGGAGGAACGGGCCCTGCAGATCATCCGGGAGGTTTGCATGCGCATTCAGTGCCCGTGCGTTACCTGGGATGTGTCCGATGGGTTCCAGCATCTGTTCGAAACGAAGGGCAGCCTGCCAACCGCGCGCGACGCCAAGAGTGCCCTCGAACAAATCGACAAGGCGCAGGGGGAAGCTCTCTATGTGTTGAAGGATTTTCACGAGTGCTGGAAGAATTTCGAGGTCAAACGAAAACTGCGCAGCGTGACCCAGCGCATGCGGTCCACAAAAAAGGCGGTTCTCGTGATCAGCTCGAACGGAACCGTTCCGGATGAACTGCGGGACGAGGCCGTGATCGTCGAGTTGCGTCTGCCCGATGCGAACGAACTGGCGGTGGTGCTGGCCGGGTTGACCGAGTCTCCCGGGGTCCGGGTGAACCTCACCCCGCTGGGACGGGAGAAACTGCTGCAGGCAGCGCTTGGCTTGAGCGCATCCCAGGCCCAACGGGTATTGGCCAAAGCGATTGTCTCCGAAGGAGTGCTCGATGACCGAAGCATCGAACTGGTGGCGCTGGAGAAAAAACAGATCATCCGGGAGAGCAAGGCACTGGAGTTTTATACCGTAACCGAAAGTCCGGATGATGTGGGAGGGCTTGAGATTTTAAAGGAATGGCTGCAGTTGCGGGAACGGGCCTTCACGCGCGAAGCCCGGGACTACGGACTTCCGTCCCCCAAGGGCATCGCTCTGATAGGCATTCCCGGCACGGGCAAAAGCCTCACGGCAAAGATGATTGGCGGCCTCTGGCGCCTGCCCCTGCTGCGTCTGGATGTGGGGGCCCTGTTCGGTGGTTTGGTAGGGGAGTCCGAGGAGAATACCCGCCGCGCCCTGAGACTCGCCGAGACGGTGGCCCCGTGCATCGTCTGGATTGATGAAATTGAAAAGGCGCTCGCACAGGGGGGGCTCGACGGAGGCACGAGCATGCGGGTGTTCGGCAGCATCCTCACCTGGATGGCGGAGAAGACGGCTCCCTGTTTTGTGGTGGCGACGGCGAACGATATTTCAAGGCTCCCGCCCGAGTTGCTGAGAAAAGGAAGATTCGACGAGATTTTTTTCCTCGATCTGCCCACGGAAGCCGAGCGCCGTGAAATCCTTCGGGTGCATCTGGCAAAAAGAAAACGGGTGCCGCTCGATTTCGATCTGGACCGGCTGGCGCGGGATTCGGAGGGGTATGTGGGCGCGGAATTGGAGCAGGCCGTTGTGGACGCCATGTACATCGGATTTAATGACCAACGCCGGGAGTTCACGACCCTGGACGTGGCCGAAGCCATTCGGCGTCAGGTGCCCTTGTCGGTTTCCCAGCGGGAAACCGTGACGGCCCTGCGCAACTGGCTGCAGGAAGGGCGGGCCCAGAGGGCCTCGCGCCTGCCAATCGCCCCGTGGGAGAAGCATCCGCCGGGAGGGGCTTCGACGAAGGATCGATGAGAACAATCCACGCGGACGGAGCGTCCCTGGATTGGACGGATTCAGAGCGGAATCATGGATTCACGGAGGCTTGAACAATGCGGTCGGTGGCTTGCGGATCCGCGCCCATGGCTCGGGCGTGTCCTGGCTTCGATCGCAATTTCCAAACTTCGTAACAACAGGTCTCCCGATACCGCCCGACTGCTGGCGGATGTCTATTCGAAACACGCGGATCCCGGGGTCCGGAAGCAGGCGTATGCGGCGTTGTGCCGGTTTCAGGAACCAAGGGCCATCGACGCGGTGTGCGAGGTGTGGCTCGGCAACCGGCGGGACCGTCTGGCGGAGCTGCTCAAGCGCCGCGGATGGGTGGCGACTGCCCCGCCGGATCTTCGGACGCTGACCGCGCTCAAGAGCAAACGATTCAACCCGGGCCTGCTGAACGAGAACGGTGTGATCGCAGCGTTGACGCGCGCGGCCTTTGATGGGGACTCCGAAGTGTCGACGGGTGCCGTGGCGGCGCTGGCCGGGCTTGTTGATCCCGCGCAAATCGAAGAGTTTTGTGACCGATTGATCCGTATCGATCCAGGGCCGCTGCACAAGCTGGCTCGTGAGCGCGGGTTCAAACCCAGGGCACCGGGGCGCCGGGCTCTGTATTTGTTCCTCACAGGCGATCGCACCGGGTATGAAGCCCTGGACCATGATCGATCGCTGCTGCGCGCGTGTTACGAGGCCGCCGACACCGGCCTGCGCAATCGGATCTCGACCCAAATTCGCAACACGGGCCGGGCGGATTTGATGCCGGTCCTGCACGGCAACCGGCAGAAGCGGGATCTGGCCGGCCTGCTGCCGCGCGAATGGGAAACCGTTGTCTCCGTGCTGCGCGGGAACAAACGCTATCAGGAGCTCTGGGGCCTGGCGTTCGAGGTGCCTCCGGAATGGGCGGCGGAGATCCTCCTGACGCTGCAGCAGGCGAAATTCCGGCCGGTTTCTCCATCGGACGCGGCCGTGTTTGATCGATTGCTTAAACTCTGCCCTGTCGAGGGTCTTCGATCCCGCCTGTATTTACCCAGCCCGGTGTGCCGAAACGTCCTGAACACCGGCGATCACGCGGTGCGTTCGTTGGCGTTGTCTCCGGATGGAAGAACCCTCGTTTCCGTGAGCAGCGACACCACCGCCCTGCTTTGGGAGTTGAGCGGGGAGGTCGCGTGTTCCCAGATCAGCTCGCGAATCGGTCTGGCATTGGCTGCGGCATTTTCTCCGGACGGACGGTTTCTGGCGGTCGCTGGCACGGACAACGTTGCCCGGATCTGGGATTTGAACACCTGGAGAATGAGCGGGCTTTTCCGCGGGCACACCGATCGGATCAGCAGTCTCTGTTTCGCAAACGATGGCACGACCCTTGGCACTTCGAGCTACGATGGCACGGCGCGTTTGTGGAATCTGGAGAATGGGGAATGCCGGCGGGTTCTTGAGGGGCATGAACAATCCGTTCTTTCGCTGGCCTTCGCGCCCGATGGCGGACGGGTTGCCACCGGAAGTCATGACGAAACCGTGCGGGTTTGGAGCATGTCGGGAGGGGGCTGCCGGTCCTTTTCGAACGGGAGCTTCGGATCGGTTTGTTCGTTGGCGTTCTCGGACAATGGCCGGACTCTGGCGTCCGGGAGTTCCGAAGGGACGGTGCAGATGTGGGACCTGGGCGGCGGCGGAAGCCGGGCTGTGATGGCCGCTCACCGGGGTTCGGTCATGGCGCTCGCTTTTTCTCCGAATGGTCTCCGGCTCGCCTCCTGCAGTCTGGACAACACGGTGGCCATCTGGGACACGCATTCGTGTCGGTTCCGCAGTCGCTTGAATGGCCACACGGACGAGGTTCACGCGCTTGCGTTTTCGCCGGACGGCAAGTCTGTTGTGACAGGGGGGCGGGACCATTCGATTCGAATCTGGGAAATTGCCGAATCCAAGGCGCTGATTAACATGAATCATGACGATCTGGAACGTATTGAGTTGCGGGCCGCAGCCGCTTCCGATGCGATGGAGGCCCGGCCGTGGCATTTCGCGGCGGCCCTGTTGCGGCACAGGTTTCGGTATGACATAGAATTGAGCGAACTCGCTGAACGTGTATTCGGAGAGTTCGAGATTGAAATCGAACCCGTGTGATGATCCTGGAACCAGGCCCCCGATCCAACCGATGGCTGCGCGTCCGGGTGCCGGTCTTCGGCACCTGGATCCGCGGCCTCGCTGCGATCGGCCTCGGGCTGAGCCGATCGGCCGGGGGGCGTCGGATCTTGGCTGAGGAAGTCGCCCAGGACCCCGGCGCATCGCTCCGCAGCCTGATCCTGCGAATTCTCCGTCAGGTGCGGGATCCGGAGTCGGTCGCCCAGATCTGTGGGGTCTGGGCGCAGACGCGGCATCCGGACCTGGAGGGTCTGGTTGTCAACCTGGGTTGGGTTCCGGCCGGGCCAACCTCAGTTCGGGTATTGGCCGCCCTCAAGACGGGCGCGCTGGAGGTTCCCCTCGCGGAGGGGCCTTTGGCCATAACCACCCTCCTGGAGGCGTGCCGGGATCTGGATCCTGAAATCTCGCGGAATGCCCGAACCTGCCTCGGACTGGCAACCGATCCCGAGTCGATCAATCTCCTGTGTTCCCGATGGGTTGAGGATCGTGATGAGGAGTGCCTCAGGGTGATTCTTGAGAACAAACTTCAACCGACCCAACCTCCCCGGGTCCGGGTGATGACCCTGCTGAAACTGGGGCTCCTGGATCCTTTAGAATCCGGAGGACGCGAGTTTGTGATGCCGCTTGCTGATGCGACCCGGGATCGGGATGATACGATTCGGCGGCGGGCCAGACAGGTTCTTGAGCAGCTCAGCTCCCAGTCGGCTCGCGAGGCGCTCTGCGAGTTGGTTGTGAATTCGGGGCTCCCGGTCTGTCGGGAGATTGCGGTGCGCTCAGGATACCTGCCTCGCGAGATCGGCCAGCGCGCGTTGTTCCTTTTCCTGACTGAACAATGGGACCGATACCTCGAACTGGACTTCGATCAGGGACTTCTGGGCAGCCAGTTTGAAAACGGCAGCGCCAGGATTCGGAGCCGAATCGCCGAGACGGCGCGCCAGGCCGGACGCACCGAATGGATTACGGTGATTCAGGGAGGCCGCCAGAACCGTCAACTCCATGAGCTCACGGACGAGGAGTGGGATGCGGCACTGACCGTGATGCAGGCTGCGGGGCGATGGAAGGCGATGTGGCAACTCGCCCAGGGGGCACCGGCCGATTGGGGGAATCGCCTTTTGAAGAAATTATCCGAAGCCCCCTGGAGTCCGACGGAAAGCGCCGAGGCCGACGCCTTCCGACATCTGGTTTCCCTGGCGGCAGACTGCCGGAACGATCCGCCGTTTTCAGGAAGGTTGATTCGGTCCGGTGAACGAATGGGCGTGCATGCAGGCAAGGTGACGTGCCTGCAGTGGACCCACAACGGACGCCGGGTCGTTAGTGGGAGTGAGGATGGTTCGGTGGGGGTTTGGAGCCCGGTGGTGAATGGACGAGGCCGACGAATGGAGGGGCATTGTGACTGGGTGCTATGCGCCGCCGTGTGTCAGGGAGATGTGCGCCTGGCCACGGGAAGTGCCGACGGATCGATTCGATTCTGGGGTTTGGAATCCGGGGAACTCAAGGGCGTGAGCCGGGGGCACGAGGGTCCTGTCCGATGCATTGCTTTTGCGGGGGATTCGGGGATTTTGGTGAGTGGTGGAGGCGATCGGTTGGTGAAATTGTGGCGGTTCGGCGCGGGCACTGCGCTTCGTACCCTGGAAGGGCATTCCGATGAAGTCTCTTGTCTGGCTCTGAGCCCCGATGGCCGGGTGCTGGCGACCGGGAGTTACGACAATGACATCCGATTGTGGAGCATGCCCGGCGGGGATCCGATCAGGACACTCCGTGGGCATCGTGCCATGGTCAACTGCCTGGCCTTTGATCCGACCGGAGCGATTCTGATCAGCGGAAGCAAGGATCGGCTTGTCATTCTCTGGGATGTTCCACGAGGGGCACTGCTCCGCAGGCTGAAGGGCCATCGGGATGACATATCCTGCCTGGCGGTGAGTCCGGACGGGCAGACGCTCGCCAGCGGGAGTTGGGACTACACCCTTCGCCTCTGGAATCTCACGAACGGAGAACTGCGCGACACGCTGGGGCGAAGTGAAACCAACGACGGCCATTCGGGCTGGATCACCTGCCTGGCCTACAGCACCGATGGGGCACTGCTGGCCAGCGGCAGCAGTGATCATAGCATCCGGCTGTGGAGTTCACCCGGAGGAGCCCCCCTCCGGATTCTTGAAGGGCATCAGGATCGTGTTTCCTGTATTCAGTTCAGTGCGGACGGACGGTCGTTGGTCAGCGGAGGGTGGGATAAACAGGTGCTGATTTGGAAGTCGGAACTTGCCCGACTGCGGCAGATACCCATTGCCCGGACCACTCTGGAGGATTTGGACTGGGTCGAGAAGGTCCTGTCGAACTCGCATCTGAGCGCAACCGAACGGGCCTGGCTTGAGTTCCTGGAGGCGCTGATGCGGTGGCGACGCCGGTACGACATCCAACTCGGCGACGCCTCTCCCATCACGGTTGGAGAATTCGACATTGAGATTGGCGATTGAACCCATTCGGACAGGAAGGGTATCTTCGGGTCGATGGAAATCAAAAATGAGGAACCCAGCGCACCGTCGATCGTTCAACGGATGCCCCGGGTCGTTCGGAGTGCCGGGTCATCCTGCCACTGTCCGGACGGCAGGCGGGTGCTCGCAGGGGGCGACAGGGAACATCTTCCACACACGCGATGACCGGAAGATTGGGCATCGATTTTGGCGCTTCCAATACCGTGGTGGCCGTTTGGAATGAATCCACCCGGGAGGGGGTCCCCTTGCATATCCCGGATTTTGGGAAGCTGTATGTTCCATCCGGTCCGGTCGCAACGGGCGATGCGGCATCGGCGGCGGGAATTTCTGTCATCCCGTCCCTGATTCATTATTCGGCGGACGGAAAACGGTGGATCGGTGCGCAGGTGATTGAGAAGGGGTTCGCCGGATCGGCTGAAACCTTCGCGCTGATGAAGCGGTACATTGCAAATCGCAGTCCTGTTTCCCGAAGACTGCGGGGACGATCGATCTCGCATTTCGAAGCCGGTCGGGATTTCCTGAGTGCCGTCTTGTTGTTCGCGTGCCAGGAGGGCGGTGGCTCCGGGGAGGAAGTGGCGCTGACGGTGCCCGTGGAAGCCTTTGAACATTATTCGGAATGGCTGAGCCGCGTCGCGGAAGGCGCCGGACTCCCGCGGTTTCGTCTGATTGATGAGCCGTCTGCCGCCGCCCTCGGGTATGGAGTTCATGTGCAACCCGGGCACGTCTATCTGGTCTTCGATTTCGGCGGCGGGACCCTGGACGTTTCGATCGTTTTGATCGAGGAGGAGGACGCATCCGGATCGGGAAGACGCTGCCGGGTGCTCGGCAAGGCCGGTCGCGAACTGGGTGGAAGCAGCATTGATGGATGGATCCTTCAGCACGTGTTGGAAAAGAACGGACGAAGCGATGCGGACGAAGAAATTCGTCCGGTGAGCGGGATGTTGCTCGAAATGTGTCGTGCGGCCAAGGAAACACTTTCCAGCGAGGTCAAAGCCGAGGTGAAGCTGAGCATTCCGGGAGAAAAAACCGGGCTTCAGGCAGAGCTGACACGAGCTGGTTTTGAGGATCTTCTCGATCGGCACGAAGCCTTTGTGCAGATTGATCAGACCATACGCCGGGCACTCAACGGAGCGCGGGATCGAGGGTATTCGGAGGAACACATTGCGGCGGTATTGATGGTGGGGGGCGGCAGTCTCATTCCCTGCATCCAAAAAACCGTGGGCCGGATTTTCGGAAAGGACCTGGTGCGCATGGATCGTCCGATCGATGCGGTGGCGCGGGGGGCGGCGGCGTTGATGGGGGGAGTTGATTTTTATGATCACATCCAGCACGACTACGCCATACGCTGGGTCAATCCGGCGCTGGGTGACTACGATTTCAAGGTGATCGTCAGCCGGGGGACGCCCTACCCGAGTGCGGAAGCCGTGGCGCGGTTGACCGTCAAGGGATCCTATCCCGGGCAGACGGAGCTGGGACTGGCGATCTTCGAGTTGGGAGGCAGGACAGGGAATGCCAGCAACCAGGCCATGGAACTGGTGTTCGATCCCGCCGGGGCGGCGCGGCTGGTGCAGGTGCCTTCGCATGAACAGGAACGACGGCATCGGTTCTGGATCAACGAGGAGAGTCCGACGTTCCTGAAGGCGGATCCGCCGACGGAGCAGGGTTCACCGTGTTTCGCCGTTGAATTTGGCATCGACGCGAACAAGCACCTCGTGATCACCGCCCGGGATCTGCGAACAGGGCGTGTGACCCACCGGGACTTCCCGTTGGTGAAACTGACGTGAGCAGCGTGTCTGAAGATTTTGATTCCATAGCAGCCGCCGAGGTGACGAGTCTCCAAATGCTCCGGAAAACGGCCGGTGTCGCAGTTGAAGAAGTGAGCCTTCTCACGTCGGCTCCTACTTTTTAGACACGCTTTGAGGCTTTGGTTTGTGGGGCCAGTTGGGTCGGAGCGGAAGATTGGCCCCGGGAGGGGCACTGGAAATTAGCCGGGGGTAAATGAGCCTGCGAATGCAACCCCGGGTCAGGGAGCCCGATTTCCCAACGCCTGGAAGGGCGACGGAACAGAGCGAACCAGGGAGGATTCCCCAAAAGAGCAGTTTCCTACATCCGAAATGCAGTTGCTGTTGGGGGCGCTTTTTGGTTTGCTGACTGCCAGTGAACCAAATCTTTTTCTTAAGCGGGATCGTGCCTGTGCGTTTGTTTCTCGTTCTGGCGGTGTTTTTGAACGGCGTTCTGACCGTTCGGAGTTCGGATTGGCCGCAGTGGCGGTTTGATGCCGGGCGCACGGCCAGTTCGCCCGAACAGCTTCCGGCATCCCTCCAGCTGATGTGGAAGAAGGAATTCCCGAAACGGGTGCAGGTCTGGGACGACCCCTTGAACCACGACATGATGCCCTATGACCGGATCCTGGAGCCGGTGGTGCTCGGGGACAGGATCCTTGCGGGGTTCAATGACAGCGACAAGGTGGTGGCCTGGGACACTGAATCAGGCCGGGAGATCTGGCGGTTTTACACCGATGGCCCCGTGCGGTTTCCCCCGGCGTGCGCGGACGGCAGGGTCTGTTTTGTGAGCGACGACGGCACGCTGTATTGCGTGAAGTCCAGTGACGGGGAGCTGTTGTGGAAACTGCGGGGTGGACCCGGTCCCCGGAAGGTTCTTGGGAACGAACGGGTCGTTTCAGCCTGGCCGGCCCGGGGTGGTCCTGTGATTCGGGACGGCAAAGTTTATTTCGCGGCGAGCATCTGGCCGTTCATGGGCACGTTCATTTACGCCCTGGACGCGGCGACGGGCGAGGTGGAGTGGGTGAATGATGGCAATGGATCGGAATACACCACTCAGCCGCATGGGGCCCCCTCGTTTGCCGGGGTGGCACCGCAGGGGGCTCTCGTGGCGACTTCGGACCGGTTGATTGTTCCCGGGGGACGATCGGTGCCCGCTGTGTTTGATCGTGGAACCGGAGCGCTGCAGTATTTCCACATGGACGCCGGGGGCAAAGGCCATGGGGGTTCCTTCGTTGCGGCCACGGAAACGGAGTTTTTTGTGCATACCCGGGTACGGGGAGTCCGGGCGTACGACATGGCCAAGGGCGGAGGGTCGCCCTTTTATACCAACGAACCGGTGCTGGATGGCGGGAATTTGTATAGTTCCAGTGACTTTAGTCTGCGGGAGACATTGTGGACCTGGGCGGGCGACGCTCTCAGCTACACTGTTCGGAAGGAAAACGAAGCCAGAACTGCCCTGGAGAAGCAGGCGGATGCGGAGAAACGAAAGGCAGCGCAAAAAACCCTGGATGCCGCCATGGCGAAAACGAAGATCGCGCAGGCCGCAGTGGACAAACTGAAGACGAGTTGGAGGGACGGGTGGCAGGGGGGGCTGGTTCAGGCTCATGATGCGAAGAAACAGCTTCTCTGGGAGATCGAAACCGATGCAAGGGGAGACCTGATCAAGGCCGGAAACCGGCTGTATGCGGCGGGAGCGGATTCAATTGTGGCATTGGATCTGGATCCGAACGGCGGTGCGCCCGCGGTGAGTTGGTCGTATCCGGTGAAGGGCTCAGTGCAACGGTTGCTGGCAGCCAACGGAATGTTGTTTGCCGTAACCCTGGAGGGAGCTTTGTTTGCGTTCGGAGAACATGAAGCGGTTGCTCCGGTTGTTGAACATTCCGTCGTTTCCGCGGATGAAACGGTGGGAACCGCGCAGTCGATGTTTGACGTTCTGTTGAGTCCCTTTGAAGGCGAGGAAGGTTATGCCCTGTGTTTCGGACTCGAGAACGAGGCTGTTTTGGAAAGCCTGGTGCATCGCACGCGGTTTCATGTTGTCGGTGTGGACCCGGATCCGGAACGGGTGGCGGCGCTGCGGGCTAGGTATGATCGGGGTGAATCCCTGTATGGCAAACGCATTGTGTTTCATGAGGGAACCCCGGTGGATTTTATGGCACCCCCCTACATTGCTTCGCTGGTGGTGGTAGGTGAAGAAATGGCGGGTCGGTTGCTGGAGCCGGGCTGGCTGGAGGCGGTCTATGATTCTGTGCGGCCCTATGGCGGAAGCCTGTGGGTCACACCATCGGCGGATGCCGATCTGGAATCGTTGATCCGAAGTGCCGGACTGCCCAAGGCGGCCGTGGAGTCGGTGTCGCTGCAGATTTCACGCAAACAGAATGCGGCGGATCGGAGCCGTGTGTTGACTTCGTTGATCCAGGTGACCCGGGAAGGGGCATTGCCCGGGGCAGCGGATTGGACGCATCAGTACGGGGACATTGCCAACACGGTCAAGTCCGACGATCAGCGGGTCAAGCTTCCCCTGGGGTTGCTCTGGTTCGGCGGCAGTTCGAACATGGACGTGTTGCCCCGGCACGGACACGGCCCTCCGGAACAGGTGGTGGGAGGCCGGGCGATCATTGAAGGCATGGATTCATTGAGTGCCCGGGATGTTTATACCGGGAGGGTGATCTGGAAACGAACCATCGAAAACCTCGACACCTACGGGATCTATTTCAACGACACCTATACCAACACCCCGCTGAGCATTCGATACAATCAGACCCATATTCCGGGTGCCAACGGACGAGGTGCCAACTACGTGGCGACGGAGGAATTGGTTTATGTGGCTCTGGAGGACTACTGCGAGGTTCTCGACGCAGCAACCGGCAAGACGGAACGATATATCCGGTTGCCCCTGAAGGAGGGTGGCGCGGTGAGGCCCCGCTGGGGATTCATCGGTGTGTATGGGGATGTGCTGCTGGGTGGGCACGATTTTGCGAATTACAGCCGGAAGGCAGGTGTTCCCTCCGGGAGTGGCACCACTCCGATCGAGGATCTTTCGGCGAGCGACGGTTTGGTGGCCTTCGATCGGCACACGGGCGAGATTTTGTGGAAGGTTCAGGCCCGTCATAGTTTCCTGCACAACGGAATTGTTGCCGGGAACGGGCGGGTCTACATCCTGGACAAACTTCCCAAAAGCGCGGAGGGCAAGATGAGCCGGCGAGGCAAGGTCAAGCCCGAGACCTACCGGGTGCTGGCACTTGATGCGCGAACCGGGAAACAACTCTGGGAATCGAGCGACCCGGTGGTTGGGACATGGCTCGGATATTCGGAGGAACACGATATTCTGCTTCAGGCGGGTGCCCGGGCTGGGGACCGACTGCCAGACGAGGTCGGCCAGGGCATGCTGGCATTCCGCGGTGCGACCGGCGAGGTGCTGTGGAAGGATCTGGATCGCAGTTACGGTGGTCCCTGCATTTTGCACCATGAACTGATCATGACCTCCGTGCCGTCCCGGGGAGTGTCCTCCGGGGTTTTTAATTTGCTCGATGGCACGCCCCACTGGGTGACCAACCCGATGACGGGCGAAATGGAACCGTGGTTGATTCAACGGGCCTATGGATGCAATACGCCGGTGGCGGGTGAGAACATGTTGACCTTCCGATCCGGAGCGGCCGGGTTTTACGATCTGAATGGAAAAAGCGGCACGGGCAATCTGGGAGGTTTTAAATCGAGTTGCACCTCCAATCTGGTGATTGCCAACGGAGTGCTCAACGCTCCGGATTATACACGCACCTGCACCTGCGGATACCAGAACCAGACATCTCTCGCGCTGATCCACATGCCGGATGTGGAACTGTGGACCACCAGCCAGCTGGGGTCGAAGCTGACCGAAAGCCAGACGGTCTCACGGGCGGGCATTAATTTCGGGGCGCCGGGGGATCGCCTTTCCGATCAGGGCACACTTTGGTTGGAGTTTCCGGCAAAGGGCGGGGATTCGCCGGATGTCGGTGTGAAAGTCGAGGGCAAGGACGCCCGGTATGTGCGGCATCATTCATCCATGATCCGCGGAGAAGGCTTAAAATGGGTGGCTGCTTCCGGGGTTGAGGACGCGGAGAGCATCATTGTAACCCCGCGCATTGATCCTCCCAAAAAGGCCTCAACAAAACCCGACGATGGCAAGGGCAAAGCCAAGACCCCGGAAGAAACCGAACCTTCTCCGGACACACCGACCCGCGCTTATACGGTGCGGTTGCATTTCGCCGAACTGAAGAAGATCGCCGAAGGCGAGCGACGGTTTGGGGTTCGCCTGCAGGGGGAACCGGTGCTCGAGGATTTTGACGTGGTCCGTGAAGCGGGTGGTGCAAGGCGCTGCCTGACCCGGGAATTTAAGGGGATCCGGATTGGCCGGGACCTGCGCATCGAGTTTGCCCGGGCGGATGAGACAAAGCTGGGGCCGCTGATTTCCGGTGTGGAATTGATCGCCGAGGATCCCTTGTAAGCCCGGTTGACGCTTCGCGATGCTCGAGGCACGCCGGATTTATTGGTCGGCCTCGCGTTGATTGTCGGCCACCCGTTTTTCCCGGTGTTCGCGCCTTCGCGGCTTCGCGTGCCACCTGACTGACGGGGCGGGATGAGCTCACGCGAAGACGCTTCGCTATATTTCAGGGGCGTGGGAATGGTGCGCCAGCTTGTGGAGTGCGCCAGTCCTCTGGCGCTTTTCCGATGGAAACACCTGGCATCCTCAACCATGGCGGGGCACTCGGTAAAAACTTACCCAACACCCGGAAAGCGGCAGAGGACTGCCGCACTCCATGACGCTTCGCGATTCTCGAGGCACGTCGGATTTATTGGTCGGCCTCGCTTTGGTTGTCTGCCACCCGCTTTTCCAGGTGTTCGCGCCTTCGCGGCTTCGCGTGCCACCTGACTGGCGGGGCGGGATGAGCTCACGCGAAGACGCGAAGACGCGAAGACGCTTCGCTATATTTCAGGGGCGTGGGAATGGTGCGCCAGCTTGTGGACTGCGCCAGTCCTCTGGCGCTTTTCCGATGGAAACACCTGGCTTCCTCGACCATGGCGGGGCGTTTGCTGAAACTTACCCAACACCCGGAAAGCGGCAGAGGACTGCCGCACTCCATGACGCTTCGCGATTCTCGAGGCACGTCGGATTCACTGGCCGGCCTCGCTTTGGTTGTTTTCCACCCATTTTCTTGTCCGCCGCCGAAAAATAGTCCTTGATTAGCTATGTGGATTTGTTTTACTGGATAGTGTCAGCCGATCGGGTTTGAGAAATCTTCAATTCTAAGGTTTCTTCCCGTGAAAGGTTGGACGTTCTCAGGGGCCTTACAGCGGGCTTTTGAGGAATATCGCTACATCAATTAAAATCGGTTAAGCGCATGGCTATACGTGCTGCGCGTTTGCGCGTGCCTGCGTGTGAGTAAATGCAGAACGGCAGTTTCGAAGGGCGTTGAATGAAAGAATTATGGGTTGGATTTAATCGTTTTGTTCCCTTCTCATCCGAATGGAACCAATTCCATCGGAGGTTCCGCCCGTCGCATTCGATTCCTCATGCGTACTGCGTGTTTAACATGGCACGATTTGTTCTTTTCATTGTTTTCTATCTATCCACCTCTGTGGGTGCCGGGACCGCGCCCACGGTGAGCTCGGTGAATTCCTCGACGGCCAATGGGAGTTACAAGGCGGGGGATGTGATCAGCATCCAGGTGAATTTCAGCACGAGCGTGACGGTGACGGGGACACCGAAGTTGACCCTGGAGACAGGCACGACGGACCGGACGATCGATTACGCGAGCGGTTCGGGGAGCAGTTCCTTGACGTTCACCTACACCGTGCAGGTGGGAGACACATCGTCGGATCTGGATTACCAATCGACAAGTGCGCTTGCGCTGAACGGCGGGACCATCCGGGATTCGGCCGGGAACAATGCAACGCTCACGTTGGCGACCCTCGGGGCCAGTGGATCACTTGCAAACAGCAAGGCAATCGTCATTGACACCGTGAACAGGATCGATGTGTCGGCCGGTTCCGTGGTGAGCGGAATCACTGGCAACGCGGTTGTGGTGGATCCGGGAGTGACGGTGGTGGGTTCCCCGACGATTGACGGAGCGCGGGTGAGCATAACCGCGAATTTTGCGTCCGGGGACACGCTTGGGTTCACGGCGTCCAATGGGATCACGGGCAGTTACAGTTCGACCACGGGGATTCTGTCGTTGACGGGCAGCACGACAGCGGCGAATTACCAGACCGTGCTTCGGACGGTGACGTTCAGTACGACTTCGACGAGCAGTTCGGCTCGAACCATCACGTTCACATTGGGAACGGCGATTCCGTACACGAATAATCATTATTACGAATACGTGAGCACTGGATTGACCTGGACTGCCGCCAAGGCGGCAGCGGCGGGGAAAAGCCTGAATGGGTTGAGGGGATATCTGGCTACGATCACTTCCTCTGGAGAGAACGATTTTATCCAGCAGAAACTCGCTGCCGATGCATGGATTGGCTCGTCGGACGAATTCAGCCAGATCAACACGGCGACCGGCGCGACGACCTACGCGGATCAGGCGGCATCCGAAGGCAAATGGTATTGGGTGACGGGACCGGAAACGGGAACGCAGTTTGGAAGCGGCAATGCGCCCAACAGTTCATCGACGGGCCCGGCGTTTGGGTCCAATTACGTGAATTGGAACACGGTGGAGCCCAATAACTCGAGGCAATCCGAACATTACGGAGAGATCTATGCATCGGGTTCATTCCCCGGCAGATGGAACGATTTGCCGAACACATCGACCCTGGGATATGTGGTGGAGTATGGCGGCTCGAGCACGGACGCGACGGTGCAGATTTCCGCGAGCCGGAGTGTGACCATAGACGCGACCGCGCCCACGGTGAGTGGGGTGGGTTCCTCAACGGCGGACGGAACCTACACGGCGGGGCAAGCGGTGAGTATCCAGGTGGGTTTCAGTGAATCGGTGACGGTGACGGGGACGCCGAAGTTGACCCTGGAGACAGGCACGACGGACCGGACGATCGATTATTTGAGCGGTTCGGGGAGCAGTTCCTTGACGTTCACCTACACCGTGCAGGCGGGAGACACATCGTCGGATCTGGATTACCAATCGACAAGTGCGCTTGCGCTGAACGGCGGGACCATCCGGGATTCGGCCGGGAACAATGCAACGCTCACGTTGGCGACCCTCGGTGCCAGTGGATCACTCGCAGCGAACAAAGCGATTGTGATCAACGGCGGTAACCGGATCGACGTTTCCACTGGCTCGGTGCTGAGCGGCGTCTCCTACTACGCTGTTGTGGTGGACTCGGGAGTGACGGTGACCGGTGGCTCGACGATCACAGGGGCGAAGGTGAGCGTCACGGCGAATTACGACACCAGTGACGTTCTTGGTTTCACTGCATCGAATGGGATCACGGGCAGTTTCAACACGGCCACGGGGATTCTGTCGCTCACGGGCAGCACAACGCCGGCGAATTACCAGACAGTGCTCCGTACAGTGACTTTCAAAACCACTTCGAGGACGACTTCGGCGCGAACCGTCACGTTCACGCTGGGCACGGATCCGGCCTCGCAAGTTTCAGGGAGTCGGAGTGTGACGATCGATGCAACGTTTCCCACGGTGACCGGAGTGAGTTCTTCAACCGCAGACGGAACTTACAAGACGGGCGATACGGTGAGCATCCAGGTCAGTTTTGGTGAACCGGTGACGGTGAGTGGAACAAATCTGGAGTTAAAATTGGAAACCGGCACGACAGACCGGACGATCAATTATGTGACTGGTTCGGGGAGCAGTTCGTTGACGTTCAGCTACACCGTTCAGGCGGGAGACACGTCATCGGATCTGGACTACCAATCGACAAGCGCGCTGACGCTCGGGGGTGAAGGCGACTGGGTCCGGGACGCGGTTAATAACGGCGCAACGTTGACCCTGCCGGCCCCTGGTGCCATTGGATCCCTCGCTGCAAACAAGGCAATTGTGATCGACACGACCGCACCCACGGTGAGCGGGGTGAGTTCATCAACGGCGGACGGAACCTATACGGCGGGGCAAACGGTGAGCATCCAGGTGGGTTTTAGTGAATCGGTGACGGTGACGGGGACGCCGCAATTGACGCTGGAGACGGGGACGACCGATCGGACGATCAATTATGTGAGTGGTTCGGGGAGCAGTTCCTTGACGTTCACCTACACCGTGCAGGCGGGAGACACGTCATCGGATCTGGATTACCAGTCGACAAGTGCGCTTGCGCTGAACGGCGGGACCATTCGGGATTCGGCCGGGAACAATGCAACGCTCACGTTGGCGACCCTTGGGGCCAGTGGATCGCTCGCAGCGAACAAAGCGATTGTGATCAGCAGCGGATACCTGGTCGACTATAAGTTTGAGAACAATCTGAATGACGACAGCGGGAGCGGAAACCACGGCACGGCGGGTGGCACCATCTCCTATGGCACGGGGCATACGGGACAGGGATTGAGCCTGAATGGCACGGGGTGGGTGGTGTTTCCGAACAACATTCTGAAAAACAATTCAAAATTCACCGTATCAATGAAGTTCAAGACCACTTCGTCCGCTGGCGTCGGTCTTTTAGGATATCAGAATACGGTGGTCAACGGAACTCCTGGGAACTTTGTCCCCATACTCGCGGTGACGAAGGACGGACGATTGCGTGCGGAGTTATGGGTTGGGAGTCAGATGGAAGTTCTGTCCACCACGAAGGTCAATGACGGGAACTGGCATGAGGTCGTGATGAGTGCCACGGAAAGTTCGATTGTGGTTTATCTGGACGATGTTTATGTGGGAACCAAGACGGGAACAGTACAGCATCTGGACATGCAGTGGAATCAGGTGGGTACTCTTAGAGGATACGGAAGGACCCTGATTACCTCGGGTAATACCTGGAATCCGTTCATCGGGACCATAGACGATTTTCTGGTCAAGACGACCTATTTGCCGACTGTCACCAGCAGTGCCGCAACGAGCCTTACTTCGACGTCAGCAACGGGCAATGGGAGTGTAGATACCCTGGGAAATCCATCTCCCACGGATCATGGCTTTTGCTGGAGCACCTCGGCAAATCCCACCCTTGCCGACAGCAAAGTATCCAATGGAGCGAAATCGGCGACCGGCTCGTTCACGGGAGCTCTAACCGGTCTGTCGGCCTCGACCACCTACCATTACCGGGCGTATGTGGTGAATGCGGCGGGAACGGCGTATGGTGCCGACACGGTTTTTGTGACGCCTCCGTCGACTCAGGCCACAGGGATCTCGTTCTCGAATGTCCAGGCTGATCAATTCACCGTCGGTTGGACCAACGGCAATGGAACCGAAAGAGCCGTGTTTGTGAGTCAAAGCAGTTCAGGATCTGCTGCGCCCTCGGATAAAACCACCTACACGGCGAATGCCGCATTTGGGAGTGGCACGCAGATCGGAACCTCCGGATGGTATTGTGTTTATCGAGGGACGGGAAGTTCGGTGACGGTCTCAGGGCTTTCGGCCGGGACGACCTATCGGGTGCATGTGTGTGAATACGCCGGGACGAGCGGGAGTGAGGCTTATTTGGCATCGACCGCAACGGCGAATCCCGCGAATCAGGCTAGCCTAAGCAATGCATCACCCACTTTCGTTGGATCGACCACCTCGCTGAGCATCGGTCAGAACGCGTCTGCGACGGACATCAAAAGCCTGCTGCACGTGAGCGACAGCGACAGCGGGCAGACGGAGACATGGACCCAGTCCTCGGCGCCCGGGCACGGGACATTGACTTTTTCGAGTGCCACTGCGTCGTCCGGCAGCACCGACATCACACCCGGTGGAACGATCACTTACACGCCAACGACGGGTTATGCCGGGACAGACAGTTTCACGGTGCAGGTGAGCGATGGCATCGCGACGGCGACGCGAACGATTTCGGTGAGTATTACTCCGGCAACGCCGGGCACACCTGATCTCAGCGCCGCCACGGACAGCGGATCCAGCAGCACGGACAATATCACCAACGCCGGCACGGTGACCTTCAGCGGGACGAACGGGAACAGCGACAGCACGAGCACCGTGCGGGTTTTTATCGATAAAAACAACAACGGAGCCTATGACAGCGGGACCGACCCGACAACGACCGTCACGGCCGCCTCCGGAGGCACCTGGAGCAGCGCGAACATTGATGCGAGTGGACTCGCCGCGGGAAGTTACAACGTCTATGCCTTCACGACTTCCGCAACCGGGAGCCTCACAAGTGCGCTCAGTAGTGCGCTTTCCATCACTCGAGACGCGACGGTGCCCACGGTGAGCGGAGTGAGTTCTTCGACCGCAGATGGAACTTACTCGGCCGGGCAAGCGGTGAGCATCCAGGTGAGTTTTAGTGAAGCGGTGACGGTGACCGGGACGCCGCAGTTGACTCTGGAGACGGGTTCGACGGACCGGACGATCAATTACGCGAGCGGTTCGGGAAGCAGTTCGTTGACGTTCACCTACACCGTGCAGGCGGGAGACACCTCGTCGGATCTGGATTACCAGTCGACAAGCGCGCTTGCACTCAATGGAGGCACGATCCGGGACGCGGCGGGGAACGACGCGACCCTGACGTTGCCGGAGCTCGGGGCGAGTGGATCGCTGGCCGCGAACAAGGGCATTGTGATATTAACGGCCGCCCCGGGCCTGCGCCATGGGACCGCGGGTACGGATGTGTTTCTCGGAGGGAATTTTCTGGAGTTGGGAATCAACACTGCCGGGGCGTTTGGTTCCTCAGGCAGTAAACCCTCGGGCTTCATAGGGACGACGGCTCGAACGCAGATCGGTATGAGCACGGATCTCGATGGTTTTGGGGTGGGTACGACGCAGAGTTTTGACTATTTTCTGCCGGGCACCCCGTTTGTGGGGTGGTATGCCGCGTACAAGGTCCCCGGTGTGTCGACTAACACGGGGAGCAATTATACCAAACCCGGGAGTGGTGGGCTACTCTCGGTCCAAGAGGATATCGCGACCACGATTGCCGACACTTCCACTTCCAGTTCGTTGTCGGCGACGACCAGCGGAACCTTTAACTCGACTCTGCAAATTGATCAGGCCATCAGCCTTGGGCTTAATGATCGGCATTTCAAAGTAACGATCACACTCAAAAACGTGAGTGCTGCTTCCATCGATAGTGTTCGGTATTTGTGGATTGTTGACCCCGATAACGTGGTGGATGTCGTTGGTGGTACGGAATATACCACGGTAAACTCAATTCTGAATACAGTTGCCCTCGACGGCAAGGCGGTGGTGCAGGCTGAAACTCAATCGAGCGCATCCGTCCAGGCCAAACTGGTGCTTTACACGACGGACAGTCGCGCGCGGGGATCAACAAGTCTTAGTTTTCCTTTGACAGCTGAGGGAATCTATCAGGCGAGTGTTTATGACAGCGCTCCTGCGAAGGGGAGTGCCTTCACTGAAGATAAAGCGATCGCCATGACCTGGGATGTAGGCACTCTTTCCGCGGGCGCAAGCACGAGCTTTTCCCTTTATTTCAACCTGAGCAATCAGAACCTCTCCGACATCGAGACAGCGATTCAGGCCGGCAATGGGACTCCGTCGTTGTCCGGCCTCGCCACCGCTGTGACATTTGCCGAGAATACCGTGAACGCGTCCGCCCAGATTGTGGATTCGGATGTTACCTTTACGGACGACAATGCAAGTCTCTCGGGCGGAAATCTAACCGTGAGTTATTCTTCAGGGGGGGGAGCGGAGGATCAACTGTCGATCAATAATCAGGGGACAGGGTCGGGTCAAATTGGTTTTTCAGTTGGCACCGTGTCCTATGGAGGAACGAGTATTGGTACGGTTCCTACAAGTGGCACGGGCAGTGGTGTGAACGGGGCGTCGTTGATCGTGACCTTAAACGCTGGCTCGACTCCGACGGCGGTGGACGCGTTGATTCAGAATCTGACCTACGCAAATACTTCAAACACCCCCACCAGCAGTCGGACCATTTCGGTGATGGTCAACGATGGCGCTGCGACGAGCATTCCGCAGACGACTGCAATCACCGTGACCAGCGAAAACGACGCCCCGACACTGACGACCGTGAGCACGTTGACCGGAGGGATTGAAGATACCGCCTTCACAATCAGTTATGAGACCCTCGCGGCGGCCGCGAATGAGGCGGATGTCGACGGAAATACGCTTTCATTTCGAATTGAAGCGGTGAGCACGGGAACGCTCACGAAAGGGGGCAACGCGGTTACCGCGGGGACTACCCTGCTGAGCGCTGGGGAAAGTTTGTCCTGGACACCGGCGGCCAATTCGAACGGGACGCTGAATGCATTTACCATCGTGGCACACGACGGAACAACGGTGTCGACTGGGGCGGTTCAGGTGAATGTGAGCGTGACGGCTGTGAACGACACACCGACGCTGACGGCGATCACGGACCCGACGGCGATCCTGGAGGACGCCGGGGCGCAGACGGTGAATTTGTCGGGGATCGGAGCCGGAGGAGGGGAAAGCCAGACCTTGACGGTGACTG
>JAIPJX010000219.1 GCA_021733945.1 Verrucomicrobiota bacterium
GCCATGTATATGGATAGGATATGAAAATCATCGAAGAAGTCAACGAAAAAGAAAATGCTCCACGAATGCGAAATTGCTCAACCCCTTGAAAACATTACCTACTCAGCCAATTTATAAGATCGATTGCGGAACCGCTGAAATCCCGGCTGATGTCCGAGTCTCCATGCACCTGATCGATTCGACCGGGCTCGCGAATTGTCGTGTTTTCGAGTATGCTACGGCCAGTTGGTGCCGATGAGGCGGGTTCCAAAGCGGCCCCAGACCGGTGCGAGGGGGGGGGCGGATGTAATTCCCCGGCAATTCGGTGGAATGAAAGGGGCGAATTCGCCTTTGACTCGCGGGCTGGCTTCGATATGCTTCGCCCCTGTTTGCATATGGCTAAATTGACTGTAAAAGACTTGGATTTGCGCGGGAAGCGGGTATTCGTGCGCGTCGACTACAATGTCCCCATGGAAGAAAAAGAGGGGCAGATGATCATCAACGACGCGACGCGGATCAAGGAGACGCTGCCGACGTTGGAGCTTTTGATCGAGAAAGGGGCGAAGATCATTCTGGCCGCGCATCTGGGGCGACCCAAGGGGACGCGGGAGCCCTCGCTTTCCCTGCGGCCTGTGGCGGCCAAGCTGGCGGACATGATCGGGCGGCCGGTTGCGTTCGTGGATCAATGCATTGGCGAAAAGGCCGAGAAAACCGTCGGCCTGCTGCAGCCGGGGGACCTGTTGCTGCTGGAGAATGTACGGTACCACGCCGAGGAAGAAGCGAACGATCCCGGGTTTGCGGCTGAGTTGGCGGCCCTGGCCGATGTCTATGTCAACGACGCATTTGGCGCGGCCCACCGGGCACACGCCTCGACCGAAGGGATTGCGCGCGTGATCGCGGCCCGGGGAGGCCAATGCGCGGCCGGCCTGCTCATGGAGCGGGAACTGAAATTTTTGGGTGACGAACTGCAGAATCCTGCGGCACCCTTTGTGGTGATTTTGGGTGGAGCCAAGGTTTCGGACAAGATCAAGGTGATTGACCGGCTGTTGGAGAAGGCGCAGACGATTCTGATCGGCGGGGCGATGGCCTACACGTTCAAGCTGGCGCTGGGGCTGAAGGTCGGCAAATCGCTGGTGGAAGCCGACAAGGTGGATGTGGCCAAGGCGGCTCTGGCCAAAGCCGAGAGCAAGGGCGTGAAGTTCCTGCTGCCCACGGACAACATCATTGCCACGCCGGTGAAGACCGACAAGCTGAACAAAAAGGGCAAACCGGTGATCGAGCTGCGGGACGAACGGGTGAACAGCGCGAAGGATATACCGGACGAAGCCGAGGGGGTTGATATTGGGCCGGAAACCATCCGGACCTACTCCGAGGTCATTGCGTCGGCCAAAACCGTGCTTTGGAACGGGCCGATGGGAATTTTTGAAGATCCGCGCTTTGCCGAAGGAACCTTCGGAGTGGCGCGCGCCGTGGCCAAAGCAACGGCCGGGACCGGAGCCAAGAGCATCATTGGCGGAGGCGACAGCGTGAAGGCCCTGAACAAGGCTGGCCTGGGAGATCAGGTCACGTTCATGAGCACCGGGGGCGGGGCGAGCCTCGAATTCCTCGAAGGCAGGGAACTGCCGGGGGTTGCGGTACTCGGCGATCTGTAGTTTTTTTGAAGAGCGGTGGTGACAGGCGAAATGCATTGAATTGAGAGAGTGAAGCAAATGGACAAGAACCGGAAATTAATCATAGCGGGCAATTGGAAACAAAACAAAACCGCAGCCGAGGCGCACGATCTGGTGGTCGGCCTCAAGCGTGAACTGGGCACGGTCAAGGAAGTGGACATCGTGGTATGCCCTCCGTTCACCGCGCTGAACGAAGTTTCCAAGCTGGTCCTGGACTCCAACATCTGGCTGGGCGCTCAGAACATGAGCGAACACAACACCGGAGCCTACACCGGGGAGATCGGTGCGGGCATGCTCAAGGAATTCTCGGTGCGTTATGTCATCCTGGGACATTCGGAACGCCGGGAGTATCAGAAGGAATCCGACGCGCTGGTTTCGGCCAAGCTCCAGGCCGCGCACGGTGCGTCGCTCAAGCCGATCGTCTGTGTCGGGGAAACCCTCACGGAACGCGAGGCAAACCAGACCGAAGAAGTGCTTGCCCGGCAGCTCAAAGGAAGCCTGGCGGGAATCACGGGGGAGCTGATGGAAGAGACCATCGTTGCCTACGAACCAGTGTGGGCGATCGGGACCGGCAAGGTGGCTACACCGGACCAGGCCCAGGCGGTGCATGCTTTCATTCGCAGCAAGATCTCCGAGCTGTTTAATCCTTCCGTTGCCAAACATGTCAGAATTCAATACGGTGGCAGTGTCAAGCCTGGCAACACGCGCGAATTGATGAGCCAACCCGATGTGGACGGGGCTCTGGTCGGTGGTGCGGCGCTTGAGGTTCGGAGTTTTTCGGACATTATTAAGAACTCCATTTAACGAATTTGGATTATGAGCTTATTGATTGGATTTTTGACGTTTATCCTGGTCTTGAACTGCCTGTTTCTGATTCTTCTGGTGTTGATCCAGATCCCGAAGAAAGAGGCCGGGGCCGGAGTCGCTTTCGGAGGTGGAGCCACGGACGCCTTGTTCGGCGCCGGATCCGGCAGTGCCATCAGCAACATCACCAAATATTCGGCCGGCTTTTTTGTGTGTCTGTCGCTTTGCCTGTCGCTGTTGAACTCGAACAACGCCAAGGCCTCCAACCGCCGGTTGGAAGAGGAGTTGCTCAAGAAAGCCAATGCGGCCCCCGCTTTGGCGACACCCGCGCCCGCAAGCACCACCACTCCGGCCGCCCCAGCCACTTCGAGCGCCGAGGTGACCGAGTTGACTGACTCGGCCGCCAGCCTCCTGACCCTGGTTTCAAACAAAGTCTCCGCCGCGGCGGCGGACGCCGCTGCCGCGGTTTCCAACGCTGCACCGGCAACGATCTCGATCGAGCCGGTTCCCGCAGTCGCTCCGGAGAACTAGCCGACTGCGGCTTGCCCGCAATCGCAAACCGGTCATCCCGCACGCGGGATGCCGGACCAACCGCGTCGGTCCGGATTTTTCCGGGCTCTTCGGCGGGTCTTCCGGTTTGGACTTCCGGCGATGGCGGCCAAAAACCGGGATCACGAATTTTCCGGAACAAAGCCGATCACAGCCTGACCCGGAATCAATCATGAGAATCGGAGCCGTACGGATTGGGGAGATTTCGGTGTGCTGGGTTCTGGCGGTGTTTCTCGGTCTGGGCTGCGGTGGATTGCAGGAACCGGCCGATCTGGTGATCATCAACGGCCCCGAACCCGAATCGCTCGATCCCGCCATGATCACGAGCCAGTCCGACGGTCGGGTGGTGCTCGCCCTGTTTGAAGGCCTCACCCGGTTCAACGCCTCCAGTGCAGACCCGGAACCCGGCATTGCCGCTTCCTGGCACATTTCAGACG
Organism: Verrucomicrobiota bacterium; assembly: GCA_021733945.1. GTDB lineage: Bacteria > Verrucomicrobiota > Verrucomicrobiia > Limisphaerales > SIBE01 > JAIPJX01. Next base: position 3,440 of record JAIPJX010000219.1, read on the forward strand.
ACGGCCTCGTCTACACCTTCCAAATTCGACCCGAAGCGGCGTGGTCCACCTCCGAGCCGATCACCGCAAAGGACGTTCTTTATTCCTGGAGACGCATCCTCGAACCGGCCACCGCCTGCGAATACGCCGGTTTGCTCTTCTGCATCCGAAACGCCCGGGAGTATGCAACCGGTCATTTGAAAGACCCCGAACAGATAGGACTGAGCGTGTCCGGGGATCATTCGTTCCGGGTCGAACTGCTTGAGCCCACCGCCTATTTCCTCGATATCTGCGCCCTTCCGAACTTTGCCGTGGTGCCCAGGCGTGCGATCGAAGAATCCCGGGATCGTTGGCTGATGAAGGCACCGGTTCCTGCGAGCGGGGCGTTCAGCCTGGATTCCTGGCGGCTCAACGACCGGATTCGTCTGCGTCGCAACCCACACTACTGGGACGCCGCAAACACCCGGTCCGATCGGGTTGACCTGTTGCCCTGTTCCAACGCCAACACGGCCTTGAATCTTTATGAAACGGGGGCGGTGGACATTGTGTGGGACAAGGAACTGGCACCTTCGGAACTGGTGGATCTGCTGGTCACCCGGCCGGATTTCCATCGGTTTGACACTTTGGGCACGTATTTCATCCGGTTGAATGTCACACGGGTGCCGTTCGACGATGTCCGTGTCCGGCAGGCTTTGGCGATGGCGATCGACAAAAAGCTGATCGTTGAGAAGATCACCCGGGGCGGCGAACGGGTGGCGGACCAGTTCGTGCCACCGATCCTTCCCGGATACCACTCGCCGCCCGGGCTGGCTTACGATCCGGAGAAAGCCCGCGAATTATTGGCGGAAGCCGGATTTCCGGGAGGGCAGGATTTTCCGCCGATGGAATACATGTACAACAACACCGGCAAAAACCACGAACGCATCGCGGTTGAACTGAGGGCCATGTGGGGACGGGAACTCGGTGTGTCGGTGAACCTGCGCAAGCTGGAATCCAAAGTGTACCTCAGGGCCCAGGCGCTGCGTGAATACGACGCCTGCCGGAGCAGCTGGATCGGCGACTACAGCGACCCGAATACGTTCCTGGAAGTGTTCCTGAGCGACAGTGGCAACAACCGGACCGGATGGAAGGAACCGCGCTATGACAAACTGCTGCGGCAGGCGAACGGCGAACCGGATCCCGTCCGGAGGGAAGAGCTGCTGCGATCCGCCGAATCGATTCTGATTCGAGAGGCAGTGCCGATCATTCCCCTGTACATTTATTCGGGCCTGGAGTATTACGATGGCACCAGGGTCGGAGGAATCCATTCAAACAGCCGGGGCGAGCATCCCCTGCGGGCCATCCACAGGCTGCGGCAATGAACCCTGGAAACGCACGGCAACCTGAGTGATGTATTTCCTGAAGCGACTGCTCCTGGTGCCTCCGTTGCTGATCGGCATCACGTTCCTCGCCTTTGCCCTGGTGCGGGTGGCCCCCGGCGGGCCGTTCGACCGGGAACGCGCCCCGGCGTCTCCGGAAATCGAGCGCAGCCTTCAGGCCAGATATCACCTGGACGAATCTCTTGGCCGTCAGTTTGCGCGCTATCTGGTAGGCGTGCTGCACGGAGATTTTGGACCTTCGCTCAAATATCGGAACCACACGGTGAACGACATTATCGGGCAGGGGCTTCCGGTCTCCCTGCTGTTGGGGGGACTGGCCTTCTGCTTCGCGCTTGGAATCGGTGTTCCGCTGGGGGTTCATTCGGCCGTCCGGAAAGGTTGTTGGGACGGATGGGCGAGCGCCGGTTTGAGCCTGACGGCGATCTGCGTGCCGGGTCTTGTGCTGGGACCCGTGCTGATCATGGTGTTCGCCATCCAGCTCGGCTGGTTTCCCGTGGCTCTCTGGACATCCCCGGGGCACATGGTGCTGCCGACGGTGACTCTGGGTTTCTATTTCGCGGGGCGGATTTCGCGGTTGATGCGCGAAGGCACGCTGGGGGTGCTGCGGTCGGAGTACATCCGGACCGCCCGCGCCAAGGGACTGGGTGAAGGGGCCGTCCTGTTCCGGCATGCCTTGCGACCGGCCATCCTCCCGGTGGTTTCGTATTCAGGTCCGCTGCTGGCCGAACTCCTGACCGGATCGTTCGTGGTGGAAAATATTTTTCAAGTGCCCGGCATCGGGGTTCTGATGGTCAACAGTTCGTTGAACCGCGACTACACGGTGGTGGTTGGCCTGGTCATCCTGTACGCCGCCCTGCTCTTGATCCTGAACCTGGTGGTCGACGGTCTGTACCGCCTGCTGGACCCGCGGGTAACGTTTGAGTGATCAGAAAGGTGACGCCACCCGGACATGGATGATCAAAGCCCATTGCAGCAGGCCCTGCGGCGGTTCGCACGGAATCGCAGCGCGCTCTGGAGCGCCGTCTTCCTGGCAATCGGGATGAGCCTGGTGATCGGCTGGCCCCTGCTGCGGATTCCCGCTGTCAGTTCCCTGCTTCCCGAGGCGCTGGTTCAGTCCGCGGACACCCTGTCCGATGCACAGTTTCATCCTCCCACCTGGACCCACTGGTTCGGAACGGATGTACACGGAAGGGATCTTCTGTCGCGTGTGATGTACGGCGCTCGTGTGTCGATCCTGGTGGGTGTGGTCGGTGCCGGCGTCAGTTTGCTGATCGGCGTTTCGTGG
>JAIPJX010000220.1 GCA_021733945.1 Verrucomicrobiota bacterium
CGCTCACCGGGACGGTTCGCGCCACCTTTCCCCGTCCCCTGGGCGGTAGGGCGAAGCGTCACGCTGAGCCGTGGGCGACCCGAGGTCCAGATCCCTGATCGCTCACCGGGACGGTTCGCGCCACCTTTCCCCGTCCCCTCGGCGGTAGGGCGAAGCGTCACGCTGAGCCGTGGGCGACCCGAGGTCCAGATCCCTGACCGCTCACCGGGGCGGTTCGCGCTACCTTTCCCTGTCCCCTCGGCGGTAGGGCGAAGCGTCACGCTGAGCCGTGGGTCACCCGAGGTCCAGATCCCTGATCGCTCACCGGGACGGTTCGCGCTACCTTTCCGTGTCCCCTCGGCGGTAGGGCGAAGCGTCACGCTGAGCCGTGGGCGACCCGAGGTCCAGATCCCTGATCGCTCACCGGGACGGTTCGCGCCACCTTTCCGCGTCCCCTCGGCGGTAGGGCGAAGCGTCACGCTGAGCCGTGGGCGACCCGAGGTCCAGATCCCTGATCGCTCACCGGGACGGTTCGCGCTACCTTTACCCGTCCTCTCGGCGGTAGGGCGAAGCGTCACGCTGAGCCGTGGGCCACCCGAGGTCCAGATCCCTGACCGCTCACCGGGGCGGTTCGCGCTACCTTTCCCCGTCCCCTCGGCGGTAGGGCGAAGCGTCACGCTGAGCCGTGGGCGACCCGAGGTCCAGATCCCTGATCGCTCACCGGGACGGTTCGCGCTACCTTTCCCTGTCCCCTCGGCGGTAGGGCGAAGCGTCACGCTGAGTCCGGTAGCCGCCTCGCCCGGAATCCCGTCTTCAGTGGGTTTGGAATTCAAGACCGCCAAAGAGGGTTGTAGTCCGGGCGGCCGCGAGTTCAGGAGGGGAGCGATTTGGCGCAGGGGACCACAAAAAGGGGTGTCGGGCTCTTCGTGTGTTTCATCATTATCCCGGTTTCCCAGGCATTGTCCCGGGCGCTTCTTGCACTCATATTCCTTGATTGCCGCGTGAGCTGGCGATTATTCTTTGGTGCCTGATCTGGAAATCGAGATTTACATGAATATCACAGCAATTGGTGGCGCTCTGGTGGCGCTGATGGTAGGGACGGCGGGTGCCGGGGTAGCGGCCGAGAGGGAGCCTTCAGAGTTTGGGTTGCAACAGCAGGAAGCCAGGGCTGCTTCGAGGTTGCCAGACACTTACCGACAGGCAAAAAACGTCGTGCTGTTCCTGGGAGATGGAATGGGGATCTCGACCATCACGGCGGCGCGGATTCTGGATGGTCAGAATCGGGGAGGCTCCGGGGAGGAAAATCGATTGTTCTTCGAGAATTTTGAATACACGGCGTTTTCCAAGACATATTCGATCAATCAGCAGACCCCCGATTCCGCAAGCACCATGACCGCGATCATGACCGGCCATAAAACCAAGGCGTATGTTGTCGGTTACGATGCGCAGGTGGTTCTGGGAGATCATACCTCGACCACCGAATTTGGAGGCGCGAGCCGGGCGGTGGAAACGCTGGTGGAACGATTTGAAAAAGAGGGGAAAGCAACCGGGGTTGTGACCACCACGCGGTTGACCCATGCCACTCCGGCCTGCTGTTATGCGCATGCGGCGGACAGGAACTGGGAGGATGGTTCCTATACCGAGAAATCTGACGAACGCCTCATTGCAGCGATGAAAGCCGGGGCAAAGGATATTGCCCGACAGTTGGTTGAGTTCCCCTACGGGGACGGGCTGGACGTGGCGTTTGGCGGAGGGCGTTCGTATTTCCTGCCGAAAAATTCGGGAGAGCCCAAGGGCTCGAAGAGCGGGACCCGGATCGACAACCGGAACCTGATCGAAGAATGGCAAAAGTCGGCCGGATCGAGTTATGTGGCGACCCGCCGCGAATTGTTGGATCTGGACGTTGACGCCACCCGTCGGGTTCTGGGGTTGTTCGCTGATGATCACATGACCTACATGAGCGATCTCGCGGAGGGCAGGGAATCGCTTGAGCCAAGTCTCGAGGAAATGGCAACCTCTGCGCTGAAAATCGTGCGCAGGAACAGTGAGGGCTTCTTCCTGATGGTTGAAGGAGGAAGGATCGACCATGCCCACCACGGCTCCAACGCTCACCGGGCTCTGGTTGAGACGATCGAATTCGATCGCGCGGTCCGTGCCGTGTTCGAAGCGCTGACTCCGAAGGAGCGCGCTGAAACGTTGATCGTTGTTACTGCCGATCACAGTCACGTCTTCACCATGGCCGGATACCCGACCCGTGGGAACCCGATCCTGGGCAAGGTCCGGGGAAATGACAAAAGGGGGGAACCCGAGGAAACCTTCAAGGCCGATGCTCTGGGGTTACCCTACACCACGCTGGGATATGCCAATGGCACGGGTTTTCCGGGCATGCTGATCCGGCGGAAAACATTGGCAGTCGTCCCCGGGGGCAGTCGGTGGGATTATGGAAACGAACTTGGTTCGGGTGATCTGAAGTTTATCAACACGCCCCGGCCTGCCAGGCCGGATCTGGCTGACGTTGACAGTGAAGCCCGCGATTACGTTCAGGAATCGACGGTGCCCATGACCGGAGAAACGCACGGCGGCGAAGATGTGGCGATTTATGCGCGTGGACCCGGAGCTCATTTGTTTCGGGGAAGTCGCGAACAAAACTATGTTTACCACGCAATCCTTCAGGCGCTCAGCGGGCCTTCGACGGAATAGCCACTGCTTCGGATTTCCCTGGTGGCGGTTGGGACACGCGGAGACGGCGCAAGAATGACATCTTCCGAAGACATGACCGTTTTCTGCAATGGGACGGTGGTTTTGCCCGACCGAATGCTCGAGCAGGGGATGGTGGTCTCGCGGAATGGAGTCGTGTCCGAGGTTCTGAATGCCGACAAGGCGCAGGTGCCTGCCGGGGCCACGATCGTGGACGGTCGTGGTGGTTACATTGTCCCGGGGTATGTCGATCTGCACGTTCATGGTGGGGCGGGGGCTGACTTTATGGATGGAACGGCCGGGGCGGTGATTACGGCAACCCAGGCACATGCCCGCCACGGTACCACGACGATATTTCCAACCACCACAACCGGCTCCCGTGAGCAGGTGGAGGCCATGCTGCGGGCGTGCCTGAGGGTGCGTTCGGAGGGGGAGATCACGCACGGAGCGCGGATTGAAGGGGTGCATTTTTACGGGCCCTATTTTGCGGATGACAAGGTGGGCTGCCATTCGCTGGAGGGGAGGCGGAATCCAGATCCGGCCGAATACGAGGCTGACTTTGATTTGGAGATTATCCGGATAGCGACCTGCGCGGCAGAATTACCCGGTGCCGGGGCGTTCTATGGGGAAGCGGCGCGACGCGGTTGTCTGATTACGTGCGGCCATTCGAATGCGAGTTGGAGCGAGATGCAGCGTGCTTTTGACGCGGGCATGCGGCATGTCGATCATTTCTGGTGTGCCATGAGTTCCGTGCCGAGCATTCGCGCCCGGTTGGGGACTCCGTCTCAGGGAAGCATGGAACAGTTTGTCCTGATGCAACGGGAGATGAGCACGGAAGTGATTGCCGACGGATGTCATCTTGCCGCCGAACTTCTGGAATTCGCCTGGGTGATGAAGGGTGTCGATCGGCTCTGTCTGGTGACGGATGCAAACCGAGCAATGGACATGCCGCCGGGTCGGTACCGGTTTGGCCCGGAATCCGATGGCGAATGGTTTGTGAGCGATGGAAAGGTGGGGTTTCAGCCGGGGGCGGGGCTTGCCAGTTCGGTGGTCGGCATGGATTCCATGGTCCGGAACATGGTTGGGATGACTTCGGCCGGAATTGTCGAAGCTGTGCGAATGGCGACATTGACGCCGGCCGAACGGGCGGGAATCGGCGGGAGCACTGGAAGTCTGGAAGCGGGAAAGCGCTCGGACATCCTGCTTCTGGACCGGAGTCTCGAAGTGAAGCGGGTTTTTATTGCGGGTGTCGAATTCAACGGGGGGATGTCGGGGGGGTAGTTCCCATTGGGATGTCGTGCAATTCGGCCGCCGAGGATTGTTCGAGCCTGAGGAGGAGGCGTTTTCGCCAGACCCCTCCGCCGTATCCCGAAAGGGCTCCGTCCTTTCCGATGACACGATGGCAGGGAATCAGAATGCAAATCTGGTTGGTGGCGTTGGCGCGGGCAACGGCTCGAATGGCGGAGGGTTGCCCGATCCGAGTCGCCAGGTCGTCATATGAAATTGTGCGCCCTGAAGGGATGCGCCGGAGTTCGTGCCATACTTTTCGTTGGAAGGAAGTGCCTTCTGGTGCGACCGGAACTGTAAACCCGGCGAGTCGACCTTCAAAATATTCCGTGAGTTCCAGCTGCAGGCGTTCGAGGAGCGGATGGGTTCCCGGGACCAGAGCGCAGCGAAACTTCCGGTGCAGGGATTCGAGTCCTGCGGACAGTGTGCGTCGATCAATGTAATCCAGAAGGCAGATTGCCTCGTCGTGTGCCCCGGCGATGAGTGGGCCGATGGGGCTGTCCCAGATCGCGACCTTCACACACCGGCCCGAATGGCGAGCTTCTCCCGGAGCTGTTCCGTATTTTTTGGCGAACGCAGTGCGAAAACCACTGGTCGATTCGAATCCCGCTTCAAATCCTGCGTCATCCAGAGAGTCCCCGGCTTGAATCCGCGTGAACGCGCACGCAAGCCGATGGCAGCGGCACCACTCGGCGAACGTCAGTCCGGTGTGGTCGCGAAACCAACGACGAGCGCGTTCCGGCGTGACTCCGGATGCCAGGAGGTCAGAGGATTTCAGGCGAATGGAGGGATTTGTTTGAATTCGTTTGATGAGTTCCGTGACCCAGGGCTGGGGCGAACCGTGGGTGTCGAGAGGTTGGCAACGTTTGCAGGGTCGATAGCCTGCAATCAGGCATTCTGTGGACGACCTGAAGAACTCCACATTCTCCCGTTTTGGCCGGGACGGGCAGGAGGGACGACAGAAGATACCCGTCGTTTTGACTGCAAAGAAAAAGACCCCATCGTACGAACCATCGCGGTCGGCAAATGCCTGCTCCATCATCCCTGCAGTTTCGGCAGAGTCGGTGGAATCGGAGGCCAGTTTCATGGGGTTCATTCTAACAGGCCTGTCCACCGAAAAAACGACGCGACATTCGTGGCATTCGGGGGCGGGGGCCAGATTCTTTGTTGTCCGGGGTTGTGTCGGGCTTTGGGATGCCGTTACCCTTTGCTTTTATGAGTAAACCTGTCTGTCCGATGTGCGAAATGCCTGAAGTCCTGGAAATTCCCGATCGCTGGGAATGCGTGACCTGCGGTCACGAATGGGATCGCGAACCCGAACCTGAGCAGGCGAGGGTAGTGAAGGATGCAGACGGAAATGTGCTGGCTGACGGTGACACGGTGAGCCTGATCAAGGATTTGCCGTTGAAAGGTTCGTCGCAGGTTCTGAAGGTGGGAACCAAGGCGAAGCGTCTTGGACGGCGGTAGTCCTCTACCGCTCTTGGGTACCGCGAACCGTCCCGGCGAGCCGGGTTGCAGGGAAGGGGGATTTAACCACGGATTTCACGGAGGACCACGGATTAAGATGCAGGGGAAGCTCACCGGGACGGTTCGCGATACCTTTCCCCGTCCCCTCGGCGGTAGGGCGAAGCGTCCCGGTGAGCGTCGGGCCGGAGATGTCCTTGTTGAGGCGTTCGAGGTTCCTCATGGCCTGCCGTTGAACTGATTGGGATCCTGATGGGAAGTGAGCTTGCCTCTTCGGCAGGACCAAAGCGGTGTCGACGCTGCGCTCTGCCGCGCGCACTCCAAAACACCGTCGTTCTTCCGACGCCATGCGTTGGAGCCGGGTGGAGTCTGTCGCGCTGCGACAGACAGGTGCCGCGTCCAGCGGTGCAACAAACCCACGTTCGTACCCCTCTGCGGTCACGTGAGGATTTTTCGGAGTACATCGCAGGCCACATCGGTGAGGCGATAGCTGCCTCCGTTGTGGAGGCAGGTCAGTCGTTGGTGATCCACGCCGAGCAGATGGAACAGGGTGGAGATCGTGTACACTCACATGATTCGTTTCGGGTTTGTAGCCGAGGTGACGAGGCTTCCAATGCCCTGGAAAATGCCTGGTTTGGCAGTTGAAGAAGTGGA
>JAIPJX010000034.1 GCA_021733945.1 Verrucomicrobiota bacterium
CGCGCTGCGACGGACTCCAGCCAGTCCACCAGGGAAGGTTCATGCGGGGGGTACACACTTCGTCAGATCATGGCAGTCCTCTGCTGCTTTCCAGAGCGTTGGCAGGGCCAAAAGCGGCAGAGGACTGCCGCACTCCATGACGCTGCGCGAACCTGGTGGAGACCGGAGCAACCCCACGAGGAAGCAACCGCTCCCTTTGAACCTCCTCAATGCGTCTCCGGGGGGAACCTTATTCGACAACAGCGCCGCGATAGCGGGTGATTTTTCCCGCGTTTCTTTTGAAGAACTCGGGAACGCCGCCGCGGTGGTTCATGACGATCAGCTTGTCGCCGGATTCCAGCCTGGGGTCCAGCGGCGGGTTAGTCCCGGGATCCGGGGACAATTTCCAGTTCCACCTTGTTTCCCTTCCTCAACACAACGATCGTGATCTTCTCGCCAATCTTCAGCGCCTCGATCGCGTAGGTATAATCGTAGATGTTTTCGATCTTCCGTCCCGCGAGCGACACTATGAGGTCGCCGCCCTTCAACCCGCCCAGATCGGCCGGGCCGCCCTTGGAGACGCCGGAAAGCTGGACGCCTTTGGCGTCGGATTCCGCATAGTCAGGCACCGTGCCCAGGTAGGCGCGGAGTTTTGCGCGGCGCTGCCCTTCGGCTGGAGCGGCCTGCGCCACGTACGCGGGGGCTTCGGTCTGCCGGGAAAGCGACTGGGTGACCAGCGCCATCAATTGGGCAATCCTGGCGGCACCCTCGTAGTTCAACTTGTCGGGCGTGTCCCGGGGGGTGTGATAGTCGGAGTGTGAACCGGTGAAGGCGGACAAAATGGGAACACCTTTCATGAAGAAGGAACTCGCATCGGTGGGGAGGTAGCTGTCTTCCTGGATCGCGATTGGCAATCCGACCACCGCGTTGCGTTTCTCGATCTCCGATCGCCAGATGGGAGAGGACCCAACGCCCTGCAAAATCAGTTTCTTTTCCATGCGTCCGACCATGTCCATGTTGATGCACGCCGCTATGGCCGGATAGATGGATGCTTCGACGGAGTTCGCAGGCGGATGGGGGTTGTCCTCGGGAAGGGTGTGTCCACCAGATCCCCCACGGAATGTCTTGACGAAGTGACTCGACCCGATCAACCCCATTTCTTCGCCCGACCATGCGGCAAAGAGGATGTCCCGTCCACCCTGCAGCCTGCCCTGTCGTTGTCGGTCCACCAGATACTGGGCGACCTCCAGCACGGCGGCGACTCCGGATGCATTGTCGTCCGCACCGAAATGAATGCCGTCCGTCTCGCCGTCCCGCGCCAGCGAAGACGGTCCGGCCCCCTTGCCCAGATGATCCATGTGGGCACCCACCACGATCGATTCGGAGGACGGTAGTTCGCCGGTCTGCAAGCGCCCGAGAACATTGCGGCCGGTCACCTTGACCTGGACCAGATCAATGGATGCGGATAAAACCGAATCGTCCAAAGCCACACCCATTTGTGGTTCACCGGTATCCAGGGTGTCCTGCAGCGATTTTAACGATTTGCCCGCCGCAGCCAGCCAACGTTCGGCCACTTCGTCCGTGACCGAAACAACGGGAATGCTCGCTCCGGAAAGAGAGCCGTCAAACTGGAGGGGAACCAGTTGATGAGTGACCTGGGAGTTGGGACCGCTGACCACGATCAGGCCCCGGGCACCGCGATCGCGCGCCACCATCGCCTTGAACCGGAGGCTGGAGTGCCGGTTTAAATGTTGCCGACGTTCGGGTGAACAGTTTTCGGGCAGGAACCGGAACACCAACACCCACTTGCCGGACACATCCAGATGTACAAAGGAATCATATTCCTCCTGATCCCCGTCCTTCGGTGCGGCGATCCCGTATCCCGCAAAAACAATCGGCGCGGGTTCGATGGGGCCGGTCTTGGAAAACGAAAGCGGCACCCAATCCTTTCCGGAAATCAATTCCTCCTGGTTATGCGTCAGCCGGTTGTTGTTGCCGAGCGCGACGCCGGAGGTGAATTCGAACGGCTGAAACCATCCCGCGGAATCCCCCCCGGGTATCAGCCCCAGTTGATCAAACACCGCCGCGACATAGGCCGCAGCCAGGAGTTCTCCTTCGGAACCCGTTCGTCGACCGGCCAACTCCGGACGGCACAGATACTCCACATGACGCCGGACGTCTTCCGGCGCGAAGCCAGCCCCGGATTGTTGCAGGGAATCCGTCGCAGCCGCGACGGCGGACGACAGGTCCGGCGGTTCCGCCGGGGATTCGGGTGCCTTGTCCAATCCGAGTCGTTTGCGCGCTTCGTCGTGATTCCAGTCTCCAATAAAAATCTGGGATTGTTTGGTGGTGGTTCGGTTCGAGGTCCAGCTGAGTTTGGTTCCGTCCGGCGAAAAAACGGGAAGCCCGTCAAAGCCCGCGGTGAGGGTGACCCTGACGGGTTCGGAACGGCCGGCGGCGTCGACAAGGTAGAGTTCGAAATTGGCAAAGCCGTGGCGGTTCGTGGCGAAGATCAGGTACTGTCCGGACGGATGAAAGTAAGGCGCCCAGGACATCGCGTTGAGTTGCGTGAGGCGGCGTACATCGGTGCCGTCCAAGTTCATCGAATAGATTTCAGCCGTTGCGCCGTTTTCGGAAAAACGCCTCCAACAAAGTTTCTTTCCGTCCGGCGAAAAGAACGGTCCTCCATCGTACCCGGGCGCATCGGTCAACTGGCGCAGATTCCCGCCTTCGGCGTCCATGATGAACAGGTCCATCATGTAAGCCGGGTCGGTTTCGAAGTGTTTGCGTTGTTCGGCATCGAGCGTTTTCTGGTACGCATTCCGGTTCGATGCGAATGCGATCTGTTTTCCGTCCGGAGACCAGGACCCTTCGGCGTCGTACCCCTCGGTCCGGGTGATGTTCGTATAGGTCCGGGTTGTCAGATCGTAATGAAAGAGGTCGAAGTTCGGGTCGTAGTCCCAGGAATACCGGCGTTCCTGGCCCGAAGCGCGCAGCTCCAGTTCCGCCGACTGCTTCTCCCTGGCTGCAGGATCGTCCTGTGTGGAAGCGTACAGGACGGACTTTCCGTCCGGATGAATCCATGCGCATGTCGTTTTGCCGGTGCCCGGCGAGACGCGATCGACGTCGCCGGTTTCAAAATCCAGCAGGTAGATCTGGAAGAAGGGGTTTCCGGGTTCACGCTCGCTTTGAAAGACCATCTTCGAACCGTCCGCGCTGAAGTAGCCCTCCCCCGCGCGGCGCCCTTCGAACGTGAGCTGCCGGGCCCCGCCGATCATCGTCGCTTCTTGGTGGGCCGCCGCCTGGGGATCCGACTCAACCAGGTCCGGAGGCGGTTGGGTTCCCTCCGGATGGTCCTGTGCGAAACCGGTCCCAGCCCCGAGCGCCATGAGCGCCAGAAGACAAAATCCGAATGTGGAATTTATGTACGAAGGTACTCTCATTGATTCAATGCACATGATCAGCCTTTTCAGTAGCACCGGATCGGCGCCCTGCCAACTACGAAGCTTTTCTTTTCTGAAAACCCGAAGTGTTCCGCCGCACAGCCGTTGCCCATCGACCAGGGCTTGCGCCTGGTCGGACTTCCTCCACGCATCCTCCATTCGCGTCACCCTCAACCTGGTGCGCGACAGTCGGATTTGCGTGGATTGCTTTTTTTTGACGGCAGTGATTGAATCGCGGGACCGGGCGTGAGGCGTGCGCCCGGAATCCCGGACGGCGGCCGGTGAACACGAAACGAATGAGGGGCACCTGACGGATCCACGCGATCGGCAAGATCGCATTCAACGTGAGACATACTCTGCAACCAAAGCATCGAATTCCTGGAGACCAGGGGTCGCTGTCAGGCTGGATCCGGCTTCTGGGACTGGTGTTGTCCCTGACCGGCGGGGTGATGGCGGCGCAAACGGAAATGGGAACCGGCATTGTTCACCCGGTGGATGGTTCGGTTGTTCGGGATTGGCTTGTTCTTGGTCCTTTTCCTTCGAGAGAGATGGAAACCGATTTTCTTGCCGACGCAGGAGGGGAAACAATGGTGAGGCCCAACGAAGGGGATCGTGTGACGACGAGCAGTGGGAGTCAGTTGACCTGGACCCGTCACCGCTCGGAAAGTGACATGGTGAATCTTGAGGATGCCCTCGGAGTTCAGGAGTTGTCGGTGGCTTACGTCTACTGCGAGTTGGAGTCGGAACGTTCCATGGAAACCGATGTTCGCGCTTATTCATACGAGCAGGGAGTTTTGTGGTTGAATGGGAAAAGGGTTGGGTCCACGGCAAACACCATTGGGGTGGAGGTCGAAATCCCGCCGACTCTGCCGATCCAACTTAATCCGGGAAAAAATGCATGTTTGCTGAAACTTCAGGTGCAAAACGGATTGTGGACGTTCCTGTTTCAGCCTTTGCCTTCCGAGCGGGCGGTGTTTGACCTCAAGGTTTTCGAGCTCTCGGGAGATCCGGTTCCGGACGCTCTCGTTCAATTCTACGACGGGGGAGAGTTGGTCGGGAGGATAAAGACGGGCGATTCCGGCGGAGCCCGGGTTCGGCTGTATCCTTCGGCTGGAGTTTACGACCTGCGCATCACATCCGGAGGAAAGGGGACATGGTTGTTCGATGTCGCGGTTGAAGCGGGTGGACGCAGGGAAATCGAGGCGAAACTGATGAACGCCGATTCTGTTTCGGGGCGAGTTCTTGCGATTGATCGTTCTCCCCAGTGTGGAATCGTGGTTCAAGCGATTTCCACGACGGATCGGCCCAGATCTCTCAAGACCGACAAAAGCAACGAACCAGGCAGGAGGACACGAATCAAAAGCCTGGTTCCACAGTCAGCGTATTCGGAGACCGTCCTGACGGATACCAACGGCAATTTTCGCCTCTTGAACCTGCGACCCGGCACTTATCAGCTTCGGTGTCATGGAGCCGATGGGTTTGTTCATCCAACATCCACCCAGGGAACAAACACTCTGGATTCGGGTGAGATTACAGTCGAGCCAGGCCGTTCGTTGGAGGGAGTGGAATTCGTTTTATCCGAAGTCAAAAAAGGTGTTTGGAAAAGCTACTCGATCATTGAAGGGTTGAGCGAAGTTCAACCCACGACGCTTCATCGAACCTCGGATGGTCTGCTTTGGGTCGGAACGGATCAATCCTTCGTCTATGCCTTCGACGGAATGGAATTCAGGAAAATGGCTTCATCGCCTGAGGTTCAGGCCAATGAAATTGTGGACCTGGAAGGCGGATCCGATGGAACGATCTGGATTGGAACTTCAGCAGGTGTCTGTCGACATTTCGGAGGGCGGACGCATGGGGTGGTGTTGGACGAAACCGTGGCTCGGAAGAGCGTGAACCATGTTTTGGTGGATCCCGACGGAACCGTTTGGTTCGGGACGGATTCGGGATTATTCACGCACGATGCCCGCGATTCCCTCTCGTTATCCGCAGTGAGTGGTTCGCCCGGAGACCTGGTCAATTCCCTATTGCGGGCGCGGGACGGTGTCTTGTGGATGGGAACCCTCCGAGGTTTGGTGCGGTTCGATGGAGAGCGTTTCACACAGGTGCAACCCTTCGCCGGATTCTGCGTTCGCGGCATCAAACGCCTCCACCAGGCTCGTGACGGTGCCATCTGGTTTGCGGCGGCGGAGGGTGGTGGGGTTTTCCGATACGATGGCAAGGCATTTGCGCGGCTCGGTGTCGAAGATGGCCTGCTGGACGATCAGGTTTACGATATTGCCGAGACATCGGATGGAGCTCTGTGGTTCGCGACCGGTTGGGGGCTCTCGAAATTCAACGGAACAACCGTTGTGAATTATCAGGAGAAGGATGGATTAAGCAATCGCTGGGTAAGAGACCTTCAGGTCGATTCGGACGATGTGATTTGGTGCGCCAACGGATGGGGTGTGTCTCGATTTGATACGAGAAGCTTCACCGGGTTCACCCAACGAGACGGCCTGAGGGATCGTTCAGGGAACACGGCGGGTGTGTTCGCCATTGAACCGGGGGCGGGCGGAAGCTTTTGGATCGGCACGCAATGGGCCGGCGTGTTTCGAACCGATGGCGGCAAGTTGCAAGCGATCCATGGCGTCGGTGAGGAGTCTTATGTGCGCCAAATTCTGCAGACTGCCGATGATACGCTGTGGATGGGCACGGACTGGGGTGTTTTGAAACGGGAGCATGGGCAAACGGTCCGGGTGCTGGATCGGAAATGGGTGATCGCCCTGTGCAGCGACGATGCGGGAAATCTTTGGTTTGGTCATGGTTGGAACGGCGGGGGTGTGTCCCGGTATAATCCAAAGACGGGTGAAGAGACGGTGTTCTCCGAGGCGGAGGGTCTTCCGGATAACCATGTCTGGGCTTTGGCACCGGGTTTGGACGGCGGGGTTTGGATTGGCACGGGTGCCGGATTGGCCAGATTCCGGGAGGGTGGAATTGAGGATTTTCAAGAAAAGCTCGGGATTCCAGCGGGGCCGGTGTTTAACCTTCGGCGTGACGAAGACGACGCGCTTTGGATTGGCGTTCGCAACGCGTTGCATCGATGGAAGGAAGGCGAGCGCATTTCCGTGACGACCACCAACGGGATGCCTGAGGATCAGGTCTGGTGCAGCGCCCGTACTTCTGACGGGAAGATATGGATTGGGACCGAACGTCACGGGTTGCTGGGATACGACGGGAGGGCGATGACGGTGCTCGACAAGCGGGATGGATTGGAAGGGAACACTGTGTTGAGCGTGCGGGCGAATGCGGACGACTCGCTTTGGGTCGGATTCCTGGACGGAGGGCTCACTCGATACCGGCCATCCTCGGTCCGACCCTCCGTGCGGATCCGCAGCGTTCGGTTGGAAGATCAGACTCTCACGGACTTTTCGAAGATACCGTCCGTGCAGACCGGTCACCGCGTTACCTTTCAGTTTGAGGAGATCGATCAAAAGACATATCCGGAAAAGCGGCAGTTCTGGTATCGGCTGCTGAACCAATCCGGTGAAATCGTGTTTTCCTCCGTGGTCAGGGATCGGCGATTTGATTGGACGCCACAAAAGCGCGGGACCTACAGCTTCGAAGTCCAGTCGATCGACCGGGATCTCAATTACTCCGAGCCCGCCCGGGTGATGATGCAGGTGACGGTTCCCTGGCATGCCAACGCCTGGATTCTGACACCCAGTGTTCTTGCATTTGGCGGGCTGGTCGTCTGGGCCTTCGTAGCCCGGGCGCTGTATCAGCGCAAAAGCCGGGAGGCGGCCGTTTTGCGGGAACGGGTCCGCATCTCCCGGGATCTGCATGACCATCTGGGCGCAGGGTTGACGCACCTGGCGATGGTTGGCGACCTGGTGCGCAGGCAGGCCGCTCAACCGGGTGCTGTTGAAATGCTCGCCGGTCGCCTGACGGTGTCCGCCCGCGAACTGACACGAACGATGGGCGAAATCATCTGGGCGACCGATCCGGACAAGGACACCCTGCGAAGTTTTGTGTTGTTCATCGGTGGTTATGCCGAACGGTACTTTGCGGAGAGCGCCCTGCGGCTGCGTTTTGAGGTTCCGGACGAGATTCCGGATGTGGCCCTCCCAACGGAACACCGCAGCACCCTGCTCACGGTGACCAAGGAAGCGCTGAATAATGTGGCGAAACACGCGAATGCTTCCGAACTTCGAATCACGTTGGAAGTGTCGGGTCGGGAATTACACCTCGGCATCGAGGATGACGGCGAGGGCTTTTTGATGAGCCAGGTGGCGGCTGAGTGTCACGGGCTGATAAACATGCGACAGCGGCTGCGTGATTTGGGCGGAGACCTGCGAATCGAGAGCGCCAAGGGGCAGGGAACGAAAGTTCATGCCCGATTGCAGTTTCCCGAAAAATAGAAGGGAAAACGGCAGTGGTTCCCGCCAGGAGGACTGGGAGAGCCCACAGAAGGGAAACCAAATCCGAACCTCCGATCCGCGACACGAGTTGAGCTTTCAAAAAGGAGAACCTGTCAATCTGACAGTCGCATGGATATGCGACTTGTGAAGTGCGTCAGTTCTATGGTGGAATAGCCGACCGTAAGCAATTGAATCATGGCAATCCGAGTGGCTTTAGTGGAGGACGACGAACGTGTGCGGGGCAGTCTCGCGATGCTCGTGGGAGGTTCTCCCGGATTTGATCTGATTGGCAGCTATTCAGATGCGGAATCCGCCCTGGAAAGTCTTCCCAAGACCACGCCCGACGTTGTGCTCATGGATGTTCAGCTTCCGAAGCTGTCGGGCATCGAGTGCGTGCGGAAGCTCAAACCGCAGTCACCCCGCACGCAGATCATCATCCTTACCGTGTACCTGGATGAAGAATGCGTCTTTGATGCCCTCCGGGCGGGTGCGGTGGGTTTTCTCAGAAAGGACACGCCGCCGGCGGAGATTCTGGAGGCGATCCGAGATGCGCACCAGGGAGGTTCGCCGATGTCCAGTGGTATTGCCCGGATGGTGGTGGCGCACTTTCATTCGAGCGGTTCAAAAACACCTTCCGTGGCATCGGTTCCACCGGTCCATCTCTCGCCTCGCGAGCAGGAAATTCTGCAATTGTTGGTCAAGGGGTATCGTTACAAAGAGGTGGCTGAACATTTCTCGTGCAGCATCAACACGGTGAGGGAACACTTGCGGCGCATCTACGAAAAATTGCAGGTAACGACCTCGCGCGAAGCGGTGGCCTACTATCTGCAGGGTGCATCCACGAGGAGCTGAAAGGTCGCAAGGTCTTAAGTTTCCCATTTCCATTTCACGGATCGGAAAATCCGGTCGGCCTCTGGTTCTCCTTGTTTCCTGTGTCGCATCAAAAGACGACTACCGGATTGAGCGCGTGCTGTTCTAACGTTGACTAATGACCGGAATCGGCTCGAAGGGACAACAGCAGGTGTCAGCGTTGAAGAAGGGGTTGGTGGGATCCTTCGTATTCGCATGGGTCTGTTTCGCCTCGGGGCTCCCTTCGGAAGCTCAAGTGCCCGGCTTGTTGAATTATCAGGGACGAATCGCCGTTGGCACGACGGCGTTTGAAGGCACCGGCCAGTTCAAGCTGGCCCTTGTCAACGGGGACGCTTCGCAAATCTACTGGCTCAATGCGGCGGATGCCAACAGCGACGGAGTACCCGATGCCAGCGTTTCCGTGTCTGTAAGCCGGGGGCTCTATTCCTTAATGATCGGAGACACGACCCTGGCGAACATGGCGTCGCTGCCGGCGAGCGTGTTCGCCAATAGCGCGGTTTATCTTCGTGTCTGGTTTGATGATGGGGTGGGTGGCTTTCAGCTCTTGAGTCCGGACCAGCGGATTACGAGTGTTGGTTACTCCCTGATTTCGGCCGGTGTCGATGACGGAGCGATTACAACCCCCAAACTCAGCAGTGATCTCGCGGCACAGATCGCGGCGTTGACTTCACAGCTCAATGCTTTCTCGACTCGCCTCGATACCGTCGAAGGTCCCGGAGCAACGCTTGTTTCCACGGATTCCCAGGATGCGAATCTCATTGCCAAAGGCTATACCAGTTTTTCTTCCACGCCCGTTTCCGACTGGAAGAACGGTGTTGCAACGGGAGTGCCCGGAGCGCGGTGGGCCCATACAGCGACCTGGTCTGGGCAGGAGATGATTGTTTGGGGGGGCTACCTTGGCGGAGAAAGTTACTCGGCTTCCGGCGGGCGATACAGTCCGGATCAGGATACCTGGACGACGATGTCTGGATTTGGGGCCCCATCCGCGCGTCAATCGCACAGCGCTGTTTGGACAGGGTCTGAATTGATCGTGTGGGGAGGATTTGGAAGCGGCGGGCATGTCACTACGGGCGCGCGATATGGGCCAACGGATCAACTATGGACGACGATGTCGACATCGGGCGCTCCGTCGGCCCGAAGCGATCATGCCTGCGTTTGGGCCGGGAATCGGATGATTGTCTGGGGTGGGCGTGGTTCGGCGGGGTTTTTGGCTGATGGTGCGCTTTATGATCCTGCTGCAAACCAGTGGACCCCCTTGACGTTGTCGGGTGCTCCGGAAGCCCGCCATTCGATGGCGTCGGTTTGGACGGGTTCCTATTTCATTGTCTGGGGTGGTGAAGCCGGCCTTGGGCCGGTTGCGTCGGGAGCGCGCTTGCTGGTCGATGCCGGGGGCACACCGCAGTCCTGGCAGGCTCTTGCCACGGCGAATGCGCCTTCCGCCCGGAGTGGTCATTCAGGAGTCTGGACCGGGCAGAAGTTCATTGTGTGGGGAGGGCGCAACGGAAGTTCATACTTCGGTGATGGCGCTCTATACGATCCCGCCACGGACGCATGGACCGCCCTTCCAACCGCCGGTGCGCCCTCCGCCCGGGCCGGACACGCCGCTGTTTGGACGGGTAGCGAAATGCTGGTTTTTGGTGGAGAGGATTCGGCGGGAGAAGTCGCAACAGGCGCGGCTTACGATGTGTCCGCCAACAAATGGAGAACGTTGAATACTTCCGGTGGTCCGGTGGCTCGCAGTGATTCGAAAGCCGTCTGGACGGGAAGTGAGCTCGTGATGTTTGGCGGCAAAACGAGTGGACAACCGGTTGCATCGCTGCAACGCGTCAATCCTCAACCTGCCTGGTATTTTTACCGGAAGTTATGACTACAGAAATCTTCTTAACCGCGGAGAAACCGAAGGGCACATCGGGGGGTAGATGTGGGGTCGCACCTTTCCAAAGTACGAACCGGCTGGAGGGGGGGCTACGTACGGCGCATGTAGTCCCGCCTTCAGGCGCTCAGGGGTTGGAATGGTTGAAAACCGGGATCCCACGGCTCCTCCTGCTTCTATTGACTCTTCTCGCGACACTTTCCGCCAGCGCACAATGGCAAACCCAGACCGTGACGCTCAAGCCCGGTTGGAATGCGGTGTATCTTCACGTCGATGCTTCGCACGTCACATTGGATGCCACTGTCGGGACTGATACCACCAATCCAATTACGGAAATCTGGCTGTGGAAACCGAGAATGTCTCCCGATCGATTCATCAACAATCCTCAGCAACCGGTCGGAGCCGACGATTGGAGCAGTTGGAACCAGTCTGCTTCCGTGGCTGACACACTGGCTCGGCTCATCGGCAACGCCGCCTATCTGGTAAGGAATGAAAGTGCCTCAGACTACACCTGGTCGATTCTCGGAAAACCCGTTCCTCCTCATTACGAGTGGACCAGCAAGGGCGTCAATTTTATTGGTTTCGCCACTCCAGCGGTCAATCCGCCGTTGTTCTCTACATTCCTGGGACCTGCTCAACGTCTTTCCAGTGGAGGTGAATTCTTTCGCTATGACGATGGCAACAACGATCTGACACCCAGTCTTTTCAACGCGCTGTTCAATACCGTGCGCGTCAGGCGTGGTCAGGCGTTCTGGATTCGGAACCCGAACGAATTCAATCGGTATTTCGGCGCGTTCGAGATCGCGTCCCAGAATTCCACGGGAATTCATTTTGGCGCTTCCGGTTCCCAATACTCCTTGCGTTTGCGAAACGTAACCCCGGCAAGTATCACCGTGACAATGGCCTTGCTCACGTCGGAGGCCGCTCCGTCCGGCCAGACCGCGATCTCGGGCGTGCCTCCGCTCCTGTTGCGCGGAGCGTTGAACGCTTCGGATCTCACGTATGCCTTCACCAGCTTTTCCACGGATTCCCAAAACGTGACGCTGGCTCCACGCGGTCAGGTGGGTTCGGAGACGGAAATCATCCTGGGTGTCAACCGTGTGGCGATGACCGGCAGTCCTTCGGATCTGTACGCCGGAATCCTGCGCCTGACCGATTCGTTGGGATACACTCAGATGGACCTGCCTGTGTCCGCCAGTCCGGCTTCCACATCAGGATTGTGGATCGGCAATGCCCTGGTAAATCAGGTGCGTCATTCCCTGAAGAGTTATCAGCGTGGTACGGACAATCAGCCTGTGCAAACGGATTCGGGGCAGTATGTTGTCGCGAACACCGTTACCACGTTGGGAAGTGTGGCCCGGCCGTTCAATCTCAGACTCATCGTTCACAAGAGTGACACCGAAGCACGGCTTTTTCAGCGTGTGTACTACGGCCCCGGGCTCGCCAATAACACCGTGGTGGCAACGCGCCAAAATCTGCTGCTCCCCACGATGCTCAGCAGCGCGCGCCGCATCAGCGCGGTGCATCTTCCGTTTTCGGATGGCAACGCGGGGTGGCCCTTCACGGGGCAGTTCGCGCAGGGTCAGGCAATCACTGCGCAGGTCAATCTCTCCTTCGCCGATCACGCGTCGAATCCGTTCCTGCACGGATTCCACCCGGATCACGACAATCTGAACGCAACGTTCGATGCCACACTCCCGCGCGGTGCGGAATCGTATGACACCGATCGCCGGATGATTCTGACCTTTACGGCTCCCGGCAATGACTTTGTCAGTCTCACATCTGGCGGCAATCGAATGACAGGGCAGTATTCCGAGGAAATGACCCTGAAAGGCAGCGGCACCGAAAGTCGTCAGATCGACACGGCCGGAGTCTTTGTCCTCAAACGCATCAGTGACATCGCCACCTTGACGACTCAATAAGGGATTCATGATTTTTGCTTTATGATTTCAGATTTGAAATTCTCGCATGGTGTCCCGCATTTAGGCGGAGGGAACTCCATTGAGCGAGTGTCCTCGAATGTTTCCTCCTCGAAACCGCCTGAAGGCGGACGGAGCCGTTGTCCCAGATTCCGTGGGAACCGGCTAAAGCCGGGACTACGTGCGCCCAGAACACAAATCTAGAGTTTACCCAACATCCCCATGAATACTCCAAACACACTCCGATACCGATGGCTGGCAGCACTCACGCTTGGCACATTCCTGGCACTGATTGCGGCTCCACCCGTAAAAGCTGCGGACCAGTTTCCGCCCGGCAAGATGACGTTCCAGGGATTTCTCACCGACGCCTCGAATCCGCCGGTGCCCCTGGGGAACACCAGCCCGGCAAACACAACGTTGATCTTCACGATTTACGACAACGCGGCGGCCGGCAACGTCAAATGGGCGGAATCGCAAATTGTCACCATCGACAAGGGCCACTTCAGTGTGCTGCTCGGCGAAGGCAGCTCGGTGGGTGGGCTGCCCCACGCCACCGATCTTTCAAGTGTGTTCACGGGCGCCGATGCGTCGGACCGATGGATCGGAATTACCGTGGATGGAAGCGAGGTGACTCCGCGCATCCGGTTTTTCGCCGCGCCTTACGCACAACTGGCACGGTCCGCCAACTCCCTGGTTTCGGGAGCGCAAACAGGTGTTCTAAATGCGACGGGCAACGTGACTGCGGAAGGATCGCTCGCTTCAAATGGCAGTATCGCAGGACTCATCTTTCAGGACCGGAACGGGAGTACTGCCTGGCAATGGTACAGCGAGGATGGGAAGGCTCGACTTTGGAACGGAGGGGATAAAATCACGGTTTCGAACGCGGGCGTGATTGGATCCGCCGGGCTTACCGTGTCGAATAAAAATGCCATAGAACTGGGTGTTGGGATTACGAAAGAAGCCAATGCGGGAAAGATTGGCTACGAGACTTTTACGACGGGTGCATTAGACATTACCGGTGCCGGCACCGCCACACCGCGCAAGATCAAACTCTGGGACGAGATCATTGTTCCTGGGAACGCCACAATTGGGGGCAGTGCGACCTTGGGTGGTGTCACAGTGAATGGGAATGCAACAGTAAATGGTGTTCTCGCTGCCACGTCTTTAACATCCTCTGCCGCCAGTCCCGGATTCAGGCTGGAGCTGACCGGTTCAAATCTCATTGCGTACAAATCCGGTACAAGTTCAACGACTCTTGAGAACACTGGTGGGGGCAGCCTAAATCTCCAGACGACTGGCGGTCGCGTCGGCATCGGGACGTCAACTCCGCAGCACATGCTGGAAGTGAGTGGGGTTGGACCCAATTCGGACAGGCGCCAGTACGGATTCCTCAGTGCTGGCGGCGCTGGCGTCTTTAATTCGGGCAACAACGCGAATGGCATATCCTACTCAATCCTCGCAAATGGGCGAATTGGTTGTGCAGAGTTTAACGCCTTCTCTGACGCGCGTATTAAGAGCCTCGCCGGCCTGAGCGATAGCCGCGTTGACCTGGAAACAATCCAAAAGCTGCGCGTCACGGACTATCGAATGGTGGACGAAGTGGCTGAGGGAGATGCGATCAAGAAGGGATTCATTGCGCAGGAAGTCGAGGACGTCATCCCGGAAGCCGTTTCCAGGAGTCGGCAATTTGTCCCGGACATCTATTCAAACCCGTCGAGCTTCCACTTTGATCCGCGGCGGCGGGAACTCTCCCTGACTTTGGCAAAGCCACACGGCCTGAAAGCGGGCGATCGGGTGCGAATCATAACCGAAGAGGCCACATTGGATTTGAACGTAATCGATGGTTCATCCGAGTGCGAGTTCGTGGCCGGCGAGGTCGAGAAGGCTCCAAAACAGGCCTTCGTTTATGGCAAAGAAGTGCCGGATTTTCGCACGCTCAATTACGACCGGATTTTCACGACCGGCATTGGTGCCATCCAAGAGCTGGCTCGTCGTGTGGAGGAGTTGAAGAAGAGCGAAGCGCGCATCGCCGAACTCGAGCAAAAGACCTCTCGAATGGCTGAGCTCGAACAAAAGGCGGCTCGGGTGGATACCCTGGAGCGCGAAATGGCTCAGTTGAAGAAACTCGTGGCCGGTCTGGCTGAAGCTCAAGCGCCGAAGCAGGTCGCCGGGATTCAAAACATTTCAACCGTTGCCGGTCGATAAACCCACGTGTTGTTGGTTTATGACCGCAAGAAACGCAAAGAACGGAATGGGCGCAGTTCGCGGCTCGCGCGGAGCGACGAGCCCTAACCCGTGGTTCATCGGGGGAATTCCTCGAAAGCATTCGCGCTTCGAACCCGTGAACCGTAGCAGCCGACGTAAGGAGGCTCTGAATTCTTTTGGCAGACATAGAATGAGCCTCCTTACGTCGGCCCCTGCGAGGTTTATGGAGAGGAAAAATGTCAATCAGGTCGACACGAATCGGTGCCGTGAACGTGCGCCGGCCTGTAGCGCCGATTGGCAATCGGCTGTTGCGCAGATTGCCAATCTGCGATACGGCGGACTGCCAGTCCGCGCCACGCCAAAGCGACGGTTCCTGGGGAGACGGAGGTTGACTTCAGAATACCTCCGGCTCTCCAAACAGTGCGTGTCTCTCCGTGTTCACCCCGCTTTCTCCGCGCTTCAATCAGTCCGATGCTCATACGCCCTATGAAACGGTTTAACTCCATTTTCATTCGAATTGTTTTTCTTGCGGCGCTCCTTTCATCCGTAATCGCGCCGCGCGCCGCGTATTTGTTCGACCAGAAGGCGATCCTGTACAGCAACGATTATATGCGCGGCGTGAACTGGCAATCCAAGGGCGGTGTTCCGCTATCCAGTACCGCCGGAACTCCGGCCGGTTCCGACGGACGGGCTCCGGTTGACACGACGCCGACGCCCCGTCAATTCCAGGGCGGGATTGTTTACGGCGCGGTGACTTACCAGAAGACCACGGCGTTGAACGCGTCGCAGAACTTTGCCGCGAATGCCAAGAATCTGGGTTGGCCGCATACCGAGAACGCGAACCAGACCGTCAATCTGGTTCTCCGGATCCAAGCCGGAGCGCCGTATATGATGCGGTCGATCTCGTTTCTTTTCGGGTCGGTCATCGCTCCTCCTCAAATCAAGGAGGACGGAACGCCGCTGACGGAAAGTGAGTTGTCCAATTATTGGTTTCCGGAGCCGATCAGCGCGAATAATCACGCCAACTCGGGTTATTATTGGAGTCCGCATGCCAGCAAAGTCTATGCGATTCAGCCGGGTCGGATTGATATCACCTGGCGCCGGGCGGGACCTGAAGCAGTAGCGCCGACAGTCAACCTAAACGAATTTGTTAATATTGGTGGTTCTTACTTCCATCTTCTGGCTACGAACTATCTGGTCTCGGGCGCGACCTTCAAGGCCCCGCGCAAGATTTTCTGGACGGAAAAGACGTTTCAAAACATTGGCAAACCGATCCGGGTTCCGGCAGCCCGTGTCGGGGCCGTCAACATCGTCTATCAGAATGAGTTTCCTGAAAGAGTGACATCGGAATACACGGCTCTGGGCCAGTCTCAGGTCGTGGCCGATTCTTCTCAACGGTTGCAGGAATTGCGCACGCTTTGGTTCGACAATTCCGATGGCCAGATTCATGCCTACAACAAGGAGGGCCGTGTATTCGTCGAGCTGTTGGGCGACGTGCGATCCGGCACGATCCGAAATCAATTGGGCTACGAAATTGTCGATGTGATCCGGCAGGCCAACCCGGCGGATGTATCGGTCGAGTTGGGGGAGAAGCTGACTCCGCCAAGTTCGGCGGATTCCGGCCAGACTCTCTTTCCGGAGCCAGTGCTCTCTGACATCACCAAAAACTTTGCATATCAGCAGGGTTTTCCCGGGAGTGACATTTTCACGCTCTATGCCACGCGCGAAACGAAGAACTTGAACGACTACCAGGCGTATTGGATGGAGGAAGGGATCGCCGGGTTGCGCTGGCCACTGGTCCTGGCCCGGTACAAAATGATCTGGCCTGAGGCACCGTCCAAATACAGTCAGTATCTGCGTCCGGCATCGAATCAGGAAACGGCGAAGCAAACGGCCGTGTCGTTGCCGACTGAAAATGTTCCGTTCATCGAATGGCAGGACCGCGATCCTCAGGATAATCCACGCGCGTTCCTCACCGAAGACTACAGGTTCTACACCTATCTGGACGCCAACTATCCCGTGCACCGCGCGCTGCTGCGTTTCACGGCCGGCGATGATGTCGCGTTCGAGCGTGTCTTTTCAGTTCTCGAAAGTGTGGTCAAAACGCCGGGCTTTGATGGTTCCCGCGCTGGAGCGAACGATTTGGCTCGGTTCACTGGGTTGGGAAATAATGGAGCGCTCAACCTGAATCCAGCCGTTGGAAACGCGTATGGTGAATTGCCATCGGGAGTGTATTTTGACGGAAGTTCGTTCACGGTCGAGTCCTGGGTTTATGTGCGCAGCCATCGGAATTGGGCCCGCCTGTTTGACTTTGGCGCGGGTTTCTTAACCGACGTGGTCGCGATGTCGCTTTCCACGGGAACGGACGGCAAACCGGCGTTCGTCACGCAATCGGGCAACACGGGAATCAATGTCTCGGCTCCGAACGCACTTCCGCTGAACCAATGGGTCCATTTGGCCGTCGTGTTCACGGCCGGGGCGGGCACGGGGACCGGCACGATTTATTTCGACGGTGTGAGCCAGGTCACTCAAACGGGAATGGCACTTCCCAGGAACGTAACACGGGCCAATGCCTGGGTCGGAAGAAGCAATTCGTTTTTCGATGATTATCCCGATGCGAAGTTCGACAATTTCCGGATCTGGTCAGTTGCCCGCACCCCGGTGCAACTGGTCGAGGGCATGACGAACGTTTATCCGTCTGGAACAACTGATTTGCTGGCGCAGTATCAGTTCTCCGAGGATAACGGGACGACAGGTGCCAATGCATCCGTTGCCATCGATAGCAGTGGCAATGGACGGACAATGAATCTTTTCAACACAAAGCTCCTGCCCAACAAACTGACCGCCGCGCGATTTGTGGATGCCACCGCCTGGGTCGGGCAAAGACTTGCGCCACCCGCTGGCGAGACTCGAGACGCGACCGGTGTGCCGTACCTCGCCGGATCGATCAATCAAACCTACGGAAACGCGTTCAGTGCGACCGCATACAAGGACCCATTTGTCGTTGGATTTGAGGAGGCGTCCCGTGGATCGATCATCCCGGTGAATGCGGGCAACAACACCGCCCGGCTCGAAGTGTGGTGGTACCGGAAAAACGCTCAGGATTTGGCGAAAGGATTTAAGCCTGTTTACTGGCCCTCGGTGATTGGTCGGTATTCGATACTCTGGCCCACGAACGCACCGCACTCTAGGGAGATCATTCTGGCCGGCAACGATGGAAGCAGGGCACTTTCAAGTCTGGAAGCCAAAGGGAAGATCTACTACCAGAACGATTCCGCCCGTCCCGGCTACAACCCAAATGAAGAGCACGCCCTGATACTGGGAGGGCAGGCGTATGCGCTCAGAGACGATCTGAATGTGACCAGCACCACGGGTTATTCATCCCATCCCTATGTCCTGCTCGAGTATGCGGACAGCGACAGCCGTCCGAGCATGAGTGTCTTCCAGGTGTTGCGGGAAAAAGGAGATATCAAGTTCGATTACACTGTGAATGCGGGCACGATCCTACAACCGCCCATGCCGTTGCCTTTCCTTGAGAAACCGCTGGCACCAAAAGTAATCGGCGCACCGGCACGAAGCCTGAATTACGAAGCACAGAGCTGGACAACTTCCTCCTCCAGCGCGGCTGAGGTGGGTGGCATTTCTCAGGTCCAGATCACCACCAGCACGCGGCATTTCTTCAAACCGTATGAGCGGCTCGCGCTGCAGGATGTTCCTGCGTCCGGTGCGATTACAACCCGTTGGCTTCTTCCGACTGCTGTGAACACCACCGGAAGCTCCGTCAGCGGTGTGGTCTCGGACAAGGTGCCGTTGAGTCTTGGGGCCTATGCCGGGACTCAACCTGGCGCTTTGAACTATCGATACGCACTGGCCAACGTCGCTGATGTGGCCGTCAATCAGACCGTCATGATCGTTGGCCAGTCCGCACCCACCAATTGGGTGGTCACGGTTTCCGCAAAGGATGCCACCGAGGGGTATGTCGAAGTCCTCTTCACCGGGAATCTGCCCGATGCGGCGAATCAGGCAGACTTGATCGTATTGCCCCTGACGGGACTGGCGGCCGGTAATCCATTTACGGGTTGGCGGCTGGGATATGGAAAGATCCCCGAAGCGATCGCTGACGCAGCGCTTCGGAAGCGATACAGCAGTTTGACGCTGCAGGATCGAAAACGGGATGTCTGGGTCTATCGCGGACCGCACGACGCCACGGACCATTCGAAGATGGTTATGCAGTTTTACTACAAGACCCTGGAAGGCTTCCATTACCCAGGCGCTGCGGCCCAACCTCCGGTCGGAACGGTCACGCCTTATTTGCGTCCGCGCAATACCGACGGAACATTTGCCGGTAATGCCATCTACGGCAATATCGATAGTGACAATCAAACCGGGGACGGCAATCCGCTCGGCATTTATTATCGGTCCGTCTGGCCGGACGGAACGCCCGTGCTCCAAATGGCGGAATCTCTCACGCTGCCCAAGCGGGGACTGCCCGCTGTGCGAGGGCAGAGAAGTCTGGAGATTGTTTATCAGCAATCCCATCTCCAGCCTGGTGTCGGTGTACCCAATCGCTCCGCCATCCTTCACGATCCGACTCGTGAAAAAACCTTCCTCCTTGGGCCGAAGGAGGGCACGGCGATTCTTGGCAAAATTCCGGACTCGATCAAGACCTCGACCTTTCGTGGGAAAACTTATTTCCCGAATCTCCCGCCGCACCTGAGCGAACGTTTTTTCCTCGACACAAACAGGGGCGTGAATGGGGCGCTGGTGTTTCTCGGCCAGTTTGTGGATGAACCTGTTGGTGACAAATATTTACAGCTTAATGTCGTGGGTCAAAAGGATGTTCTCGACCTCAAAGGGCTGTGCATGACCGATGATCCTCTCAAAGCAAGATGGGACAGTGCCATTGGTGAGGGACTGAAGACGGTTATGGAACTCTTCGTGGAAAACCCGGCCAAACCCGGCACGTTCACGCCTTCTTCCCCGGAAACAGTGGGGCCTTCAGAGCTGGCGGAAGTCAAGGACGACGATGTCGCCGTGGATTCGTATGCGCTCACGGCCGTTGGGCCTGGGACGGGTTACGTAACCCTGCTCGCTGGAAACGCATTCAATACCGACGTGCAGCCCGCGGAAGAACCGGTCGCGGTGCAGGTCATCCGGGTGGTGGATAAACTTTATCCGGGCGAACTTAAAATCGTTCAATCATCCAATCCCCTCGCTGAAAAACTCACCCTGCAACAAGTCGTCGACCTGGCGGGGAAGGTGGACGACTACGAGTTCGAGTGGAAAATCACTTCTCCGGTCGATGGCCAGCCTCCGGCTGTGTATCAAAACACCCGCCAGTCACTGCTTGGAGATGGAGCCTGGAACCATATTCGGTTTCCGCTGGAAACGGATTCCGCAGGGAGCGTGAGCGCATCCGCGACTCCGTCAACGCGCCGGGCCGCGGATGTGAACGGCAGTGTGATTCCCAACAGCCGCATTCCGTTCCAGAGCGTCAGCACGGTCGACGGACGGCTTCAGTTCCAGCTCCAGACTGGTTCACTCGCGCCTGTGAGTGGAAACAAGGTTGTGGTGCGGTACGAGGACGGTACAGAAATCAATGCCACTGTCGTTCCCACTCCCGCGGATCAGGCATCCTCAACGCTGGTCGCATCCATCGATGCCGATCAGACGCTTCCGTCCAGTCAGTTGCGGATCATCGATCTTTACGAGCGGGTGGTGGGTGATCAGCCGCAAAGCATCCTGTTCCGCGATTTTACGGTCAACAACACAACAGCCTATTCGCAGTATTATCTGAGCCTGAATCTGGATGGAGCATTGGGTGCCAAGGTCTATGTGAACGGCAGTTTGGCTGTGGCCGCAAACATGGTCGACGGAAACTCAACCACAGTGACAGCACCCGCCGGATTCTCCGCTCTGCCGCTGGTTTATCGGCTTGGTCCGGAGGTGTTCGCGGGTGGGACCAAGCTTAACGACACCACGACTCATCACGTGACCGTCGAGCTTTTTTCCAGCGCCCAGCCGGATGTGCTGCAAACGTTTAACCTCCGACTCGAAGCCTATGAGGCGGTCGATCTTGCGAGTGGAGCAAATTCACCCTGGTTGCCTCTGGACGCCACTCGATACCAGGACAAGGTCCGGGCTATCCTCGGTGAGAACGCGGACGTTCGTGCGTTGTCGGACAACTACCTGATATCGCGCTACCGACCCGTCCAATCGAACCACGCTTCCTTTAGGCCGGACGTCAATGGTGTCAAACAGGGTTGGTCGCAGTGGACGGAACCCCAGTTGGCCGAAGGCTGGATCAAGCGGGTTCTGGCCGGCATCAATCCGTTTAATCAACGGGTGAGCGATTTGTTCAATAACCGTGTGAACACGGACGTGAGCATTCTCACCCAGGCGGGTGCACGGTATGAGGGGGATGTTGCGTTGAACCTGGACACGATCAACGATGCCGGACTCATTGAAATCTACGAGACCGTCCTCAAGCGGGGAGAAATGCTCAGCATCGGGGCAGGCATCAACTTTGGCCCCGCCAACGACGCGCTACTCCTCGCGGCAGGCTATTTGAACGATCTTTACATGATGTTGGGCAACGAGGCGTGGGCCGATGCCGCGAATCCGACGATCGGCATCGGTACCAAGGACAGCACCTACGGAGACATCGCCACGGCGCTGTTCGCATTCAAAGGTCAGATGGCCTCGTTGCTTGAGGAGGAACTGGCTCTTCTTCGGGGTCGGGATGATTTCCTCGTTCCCGGCGTCACCACGCGGCCGGTGTACAATCGGATGTTTTGGAATTACACACGGGGAATTGATTCTGGTGAAGTGATCTACGCCCTGAACTACAATATCCAGGAGAATAATGATTCCGGTGTCGATGGCGTGATCAATGCCGATGATGCGCGCAAGATGTTCCCGCAGGGGCACGGCGACGCCTATGGTCATTATCTCACGGCGCTCAAGGGCTATTACTCGCTGCTCATGGACACCGATTTCGATTGGGTTCCACGCATCGAAGCGGTCACGGTTCTTGGAAAACCGGTGTCGGTGGATTATCAGGACGAACGCAAATTTGCGGCCGCAGCCCAGGCTGTGGCCCGTGCGGGCAGGCAGGTTTTCGATCTGACCTGGCGCAAGGATTTCCTTCCAGGCAATGACGTCGGGTGGAGCCATTTCGCGACCAGTCGTATCAACACAACCCGGTCGCAGCCCGTGCCGCGCGACTGGGGACTGGACCATTGGGCGACCCGAACCGGGCAGGGTGCCTACATCAACTGGGCGCTTGGCAATTCGATCTTGCCGGACGTTGATCCCGATCCCACGCACGAAGGAATTCAAAAGGTGGATCGCGCGACGGTGCCGGAATTGAAGGAACTTGCGACGACGGCGGACGATCTGCAAACCGCGCTCGACAACGCCGAGGCTCATTTGACGCCGTTGGGATTGGCCAGCGGGAGTTTGGCTTTCGATATTGACCCCACCCAGATCACCGGACCGGCCGCGCTGACCCATTTCGAGCAGATTTACGGACGGGCAAAGGGTGCCCTGAATAATGCGTTGGCGGCTTTCGATGATGCCAAGGATGTCACGCGGCTGTTGCGTTCAGAGCAGGATTCGCTGGCGGAATTGCAGACAAGCATTGGTAATCAGGAATTGAGCTTCACAAATCTACTGATCGAAATTTACGGAACGCCATATCCGGACGACATCGGCCCCGGCAAAACATACAAGCAGGGATACGCCGGGCCGGACATTGTGCATTACACCTACGCGGAATTGCCCGAAACCGTTTTTCCCGAGCTCTGGAGTTACACGGAAGCCAACAGACTCGTCCTGGAGATCAACGACGTCCCAAAAAACTTCCAGGATGTGATCCATGAGAACGTCGACCAGTTTAACCGCAAAATGACGAATGTTGTTTTTGAGCTGGGATCGCACGGATTCTTTGGCAAGCCGGCCAACTGGACGGGAAATCGAACCTCACCCGGAAAGTTACAGCAGGCCGTCTCAGAAATTATCGCGAGTCAGACCCGCCTGCGCCAGGCCGTCAACGATGCGATCGGTGCCCGCAATGACTGGGCGGTTGCGATGAATCATTTCCAGGTCGACGGAACGACCAAGGACGAAATCCGGGATCAACAGAGGGATTTGCTCATTGCGGACGAAGTCCTCGAAAAAGTTCAGTTTGCGAACGACCTCTATCAGAAAATTCAGGATTCGATCAAGGAAGACATCATCTTCACCTCGGATTTTTCATCCGAAGCGCTGCCGGGCAGCTTGGTTGTGGGGTTGGCGAACGGTGGTGATCTGACCTCGGCAGGGCGCGCCGCGTTGGAAATTGCGGGTTACGCAACCAAGTCCGTCCTGGACAAGGTGTCGCTGCTGCGATGGGGTGTTGTCAACGCTCTTGCGACCGCGACCTCGTCGGCCAAACGATGGAGTGAATTTGACTACATCGATGCTCGGAAACTGACGCTTGAATACCGGCAGGCCGCCCTCGATGTGGCCAACGCATTGAGCGCTTCCCAGGCCCATTTGTGGACCATTAACGAGAGTCTGCGTCAACGGGAGGATGCCTGGCGCAATTACCGCGCGATTGAAGCCGAGGGTGATCGGATCCAGATGGAACGTGAGATTTTCCGGCAACGTTCGTCCGCATTGGTCCAGGGTTTTCGTACGCGCGATGCCGCTTTCCGGATTTTCCGCAACGAGAAACTTGAGCGTTACAAGACCCTGTTCGATTTGGCGGCGCGATATGCCTTCCTGGCCGCGAACGCCTACGATTACGAAACGGGCTTGCTGCACGCTCAGCAGGGCAAAGAGTTTATCAATCGCATCGTCAACTCGCGGGCGCTCGGCGTGATGCGGGAGGGTGAACCGCAATTCGCCGGGAGCAACACGGGCGATCCCGGTCTGTCCAGCGCGCTGGCCGAAATGAAGACGGACTTCGATGTGCTGAAGGGTCGGCTCGGCTTTAACAATCCGAACAGCTACGGAACGACCGTGTCACTGCGAATGGAGAAAGAGCGGATCATTCCATCGGCTGACGGCCAGGCCACGTGGCAGGACGTGATGGAACAGGGTCGCATGGCCAATCTGCTGGAAGACGACGATGTACGGCGCTATTGCATGCAGATTGATCGGGGCAATGGGTTGCCGGTTCCGGGCATTGTGCTGGAGTTCAGCACCACGATTGAGGACGGTGAGAATCTGTTCGGCCAGCGCCTGGCCGGAGGTGATCACTACTTCGATACCAGTCTTTTCGCCACCAAGATTTTCGGAATTGGTGTGGCATTTGAAGGTTACGTCGGCATGGACAACCCGACGGCGAACACATCGGCGGTGAATGCGGCCGGGGGGTATTCACCGCCCGATCCTGCAACGACATTCCTGGGCTCGCAGGCTCTCGCTGCGACGCCGGGCATCTACCTGATCCCGGTAGGGGTCGATTCCATGCGCAGCCCGCCGTTGGGGGATGGTGGTCAGATTCGTTCGTGGAACGTGAACGATGTTGCCATACCGCTGCCGTTTAACATCGGTGGATCGGATTTCTCGACGAAGGCGCTTTGGCAATCGAGCGAGTCGTTGGCCGAACCGTTGTTCGCCGTTCGAAAACATCAAGCGTTCAGGCCCGTATCCACAACCGCGGCCTTTGGCAACGAGGTCTATTCCAGTTACGGAACTCTGAAGTTGTCGCAATACACGAACAATCGGTTGATCGGCCGTTCCGTCTGGAACACGAAATGGAAACTTATCGTTCCTGGTCACAAATTGCTGGGCGATCCTAACGAGGGTCTCGATCGGTTCATCCAGACCGTCAAAGATATCAAGCTGCATTTCGTGACCTATTCCTACGCAGGGAACTAAACGTGGAAAATCCTATGAACCGCAAAGCAATGGCCGGCTCGGACAAGCGAGTCGGGTGTCAATCACCCGCTCACGAACCTGGTGCCGGACGGGCAACCAACACATCCGTCCCCCAGGGGCGGCCGACTCTTGCGCGCGGGACCCGAGTCCACCAACTCGGATTCCACATCCCGGTCCTGATCCTCTGCGTCACAATCTTCCAGGTTTGTGCGTTTCCACCCGCTCCACCCCACTCTCTGTTCGGAATGATCCGGGATGAAATGGGCAACCCCCTGGCTTTGCGGGACGCTGAAGTAATTCTCGAAACCCCAACGGGCACCACGATCCGTCGTGCCGTGGCGCCAGGTTTGGAACCCGGTGTGAACTATCGCCTCGCGGTGCCACTCGATGCGGCCGTCCGGTCCGATGTCTACCGACGCGACGCGCTTCAAGTCGCTGTCCCGTTCAAGATGCGGGTACGCATCGGTCAGTCCGTCTATCTTCCGATCGAAATGCAGGGTGAATTCTCCAAACTCGGAAAGGCCGCCGAATCGACCCGTCTGGACCTGACTTTGGGAGAGGACGCCAACGGGAACGGCCTTCCGGATGCCTGGGAACGTGCCATCCTTGCGGTGTCTGGCAGTGGACTGACCGAGGTCAGTCCCGGGGATGATTCGGATGGGGATGGCCTGAGCAACATGGACGAGTATCTGGCTGGAACCAACGCGTTTGACAGTCAGGACGGGTTTTCATTGAAGGTCGTCGATGCGCAAGAAGGCTCGTCGGCGTTGGAGTTCCTCTCCATCCGGGGGCATACCTACAAGGTTTTCGGTTCCGCGGATTTGGACACCTGGACGCAGTCCGCGTTTCGGTTCGCAAGTGATGCTGACGAGGTCCCCGACAGGAGAAACTATCAGGCGAGTGACTCACGCCTGGTGCGGGTGTTGGTCCGCCCGGAGCCCGAGCAGGCAGCTCTGCGTTTTTTCAGGTTGCGGGTGGAATAGTGTTTCCGAGCTGCCGCTTTCTGTAAAACCATGCCGCCTTCGCGAAAACTGAATCAACCGGGCGGGTTCACCGCAAAGAACGAACGAACTGCAGCCTTCCGTGTCGACGGTGGTGGCACAGGGAGATTCTCAAGGTAGTGCATTCGAATCTGATCCATGAACCGACACCGTTTGCATGTAGTCCCGCCTTCAGGCGGTTCCAACCGGCTAAAGCCGGGACTCCGTGCCCGCCTATCGAGAGAGCATGCGATGTCCGGTCGGATCAATGACGGACGGTCGGCAATGATTCGTCTGCGTCGGAGTGTGTCTGCTGTCTGTTTGGCGGCAATGATGGGGATGCTCCCTCAAACCGGGCATTCCGCCGATCAGGTAAATGCCACCAGTGCCCGTTACGAGATTTCTCATAGAACGATCGAGTTGGGCGGC
The DNA here is from genome assembly GCA_021733945.1 of Verrucomicrobiota bacterium. Taxonomy (GTDB): domain Bacteria; phylum Verrucomicrobiota; class Verrucomicrobiia; order Limisphaerales; family SIBE01; genus JAIPJX01. The sequence continues at coordinate 25,966 of JAIPJX010000034.1, forward strand.
GGTCTGGCGAGTTCGGGGAATCTGCGTGTGGAAGCTTCCCTGGGCGGTTTCGGGGCGGCTGGCAAGACGGCCGACGGCCGTGTGACCGTTGAACCGGGCCGGGTTGGATTCCTGGTCACCGATGCTCCCTTGAATCTGGCACCCACCGTCACCGCGATCCCCGACCAGAACGGCGATGGCGGGGCGACGCCATTGGTGAACTTCACCGTGGGCGATCCGGAAACACCGGTGTCGCAACTCACCGTTTCCACCTCATCCTCCGACCCGCTCCTCGTCCCGATCAGTTCGGTTCAACTGGCGGGAACGGATGGGGCCCGCACGGTGCGGGTGTTTCCAACGCCAGGCATGACGGGGTCGGCAATCATCACCCTGGTGGTTGCGGATCAGGACGGAGGGACGGCAAGGACCTCCTTTGCAGTGACCGTGAGTGTGTCGTCGCCAAAGTGGGTCCCGGAGGTGAATTGGGGGGCTCCCTTGTCGATCGTGTATGGCACGTCGTTGGGGGGCGCGCAATTAAATGCGACATCGGCGGTGCCGGGATCCTTTTCCTATTCGCCGGCTGCGGGTGCCGTGCTGGCGGCCGGTGCATCAACCCTCTCCGTCACGTTCACACCGCAGGATCCCGCGGTGTATGAGCTGGTCACGAAGACCGTTTCACTCGGTGTTTCGAAAGCGCCGTTGACGATCCGTGCGGAGGACAAATTTAAGCGGGCAGGGGAATCGATTCCCGTGCTCACCGCTTCGTATTCGGGTTTTGTGAACTCGGACACCTCCGCGAACCTGGATTCACCGGTGACGATGGCCACGACCGCCACGGCGGGCAGTCCTGCCGGTTCGTATCCGATCACGGTGGGTGGTGCCAGCAGCGGGAATTACGCGATTTCTTTTGTTGCAGGCACGCTGACCATCACGGACAAGGCGTTGCCATCACTGGTTTGGGCAGCGCCGACCGGTATCACCTACGGCACACCGCTGAGCAACACCCAGCTCAATGCCTCGGCGGATGTCCCGGGCAGTTTTGCCTATAGTCCGCCCTCTGGCTCGGTTCTGCAGTCTGGACCGAACCAGACGCTTGCCGTGACGTTTACGCCATCCGATACGGCAACCTACGCAACCGTGTCCGCCACGGTATCGATCTCGGTTGCGAAAGCCGCCCTGACCGTTCTGGCAGATTCCAAATCCAAGGTGTATGGCGCGGCATTGCCGGCGTTCACGACCAGCTACACCGGTTTCGTCAACGGCGAGAACGAAGCGATCCTGACCGCGCCTACGGTTTTGACTACGGCGGCCACCGCGTCCAGCGCGGTTGGAAGCTACAGCATCACGCCCTCCGGGGCCGTTGCCGGGAATTATACCCTATCCTTCTCCAATGGCACGCTGACCATTGTTGCGGCTCCTCTGACGATCCGTCCCGACGATCTTGCAATGCAACAGGGCACGGCTGTTCCGGCGTTGACCGCGACCTATTCTGGCTTTGTCAACGGCGACGGCGCGTCCAGTCTCACCACCGTTCCGACGTTGAGCACGACGGCGACTTCGGCCAGCCCTCCGGGTTCCTATCCGATCACGGCCAGCGGTGCCGCGAGCGCAAACTACACGATCGCCTACGTGCCCGGCACATTGACGGTCACAGCCAAGCAGGTGCCGACCCTGACCTGGGCGGCACCGGCCGGGATCACCTACGGCACGGCACTGAGTGGCACACAGCTCAACGCAACGGCGAGTGTGCCGGGAACCTTTGTATACAGTCCGGCATCGGGAACGATTCTGCAGGCCGGGCAAAATCAGGTGCTTTCGGTGACGTTCACACCCACAGACACCACGAGCTACGAAACGGTGCAGACGACAGTGCCGATCAACGTGGCGAAAGCGACCCTGACGATCACGGCGGATTCGAAGAACAAAGTCTACGGAGCGGCCTTGCCAGTGTTGACCGCCAGCTACAGCGGTTTTGTGAATGGAGAAACAGCCGCCGTTCTGACAGCACCGCTCAGCCTTAGCACAGGTGCCACCGGGGCCAGCAACGTGGGTTCCTACACCATCACCCCAGGGGGCGCCACCGCTTCCAACTACACGATTTCCTTTGTGACCGGGACACTGAGCGTGTCAGCCGCCCCATTGTCGATCCGGCCGGACAACCTGACAATGCGGCAGGGTACAGCGGTGCCGACGTTGACGGTGGCCTATGTCGGATTGGTGAATGGGGACACGCCAGCCAGTCTGACCACGGCGCCAACGCTGAGTACGACGGCGACCTCCGGCAGTGTGATCGGATCGTATCCGATCACGGCGAGTGGCGCAGCAGGTTCCAATTATGCGATCAGCTACGTCGCGGGGACGTTGACGGTCACTGCCAAGGAGGTGCCAACGATCACATGGTCGGCACCGGCCGGGATCAGCTACGGCACGGCATTGAGCGCCACTCAGCTCAACGCCACGGCGAGTGTGCCCGGAACCTTTGTGTACCATCCGGCAGCGGGAACGGTGTTGCAGGCCGGGCAGAACCAAACACTGGCGGCGACGTTCACGCCCACGGATACGGCGATCTACGAAACGGTGCCGGCTGCGGTGTCGATCAACGTGGCGAAGGCACCCTTGACGATCACAGCGGATGCAAAGTCCAAGGTCTACGGTGCCGCGCTGCCGGTGTTGACGGCGAACTACAGTGGCTTTGTCAACGGAGAGAACGCGACCATTCTGACGACTCCCGTGAGTCTGAGTACGACGGCAACGGCATCGAGCAGCGTGGGCGGTTTTGCCATCACACCGAGCGGAGCCGGAGCAGGCAATTACGCAATCGAATTTGTGAATGGAGCCCTGACGGTGACGCCGGCTCCCTTGATCATCAAAGCCGACGATTTGATCATGCGCCGCGGCGGTTCCGTGCCGCCGTTGACGGTGACCTATGCAGGACTGGTGAACGGCGACACATCGTCCAGTCTCACGGTCCCTCCCACGCTGGCGACTACAGCAACTTCAGCCAGTCCCGTGGGGACCTATGCAATCGCGGCCGGCGGTGCGTCCGGTGCCAATTATGCGATCACATACACTGAGGGAACATTGACGATCACGGCTTTCAACGAACTTCCCGCAATCGGTCCAATCGCCGACCAAACGATCGATGAAGACACGCCGTCGCCCGCGATCGTTTTCACCGTGTCGGATTTGGAAACAAACGCCGGGCAGCTCAGTGTGACTCCCGAGTCGTCCAATCCCGCGTTGATCGACGTGGGGCACATCGTCCTGGGCGGCAGCGACGGCAATCGAACGGTGACGTTGACGCCGTTGGCGAATCAGTTCGGAAGCGCCACGATTACGTTGAGGGTGAGTGACGCCGATGGTGGGCAGACCGACCGGCTCTTTAATCTGACTGTGCGCTCCGTCAACGACGCGCCGGTGCTCGGGGCGATCAGCAATCAAACGGTGAATGAGGCGAGTTTGCTGACGGTGACGGTGAGTGCGAGCAACGGCGAGAGCGCGACAGAAACGCTGGTGTTCAGCCTGGATTCGGGTGCGCCGACGGGGGCCGCCATCGATTCGGCGACGGGGGTGATGACGTGGACTCCGACCGAGGCGCAGGGGCCGGGCACGGCCACGATCACGGTTCGGGTGACGGACAACGGAGTGCCGCTGCTCAGCGCCGCGCAAAGTTTCACGGTTGCGGTCAACGAGGTGAATGTAGGTCCCGTGCTGGCGGCGATCGGAGATCGCTCCGTTGATGAAGGAAGCACGCTGAGTTTTGCGATTTCAGGAAGCGACGCTGACGTTCCTTCCAACACGCTGACCTACGCCCTTGTGGGTGGCGGGCCGGTTGGCGCTTCACTGTCCAGCGATGGTTCGTTCAGTTGGACTCCGACTGAAACACAGGGGCCCGGGAGTTATTCCGTCACGGTGCAGGTGAGTGACGGAGGTAATCCGCCGTTGTCCGCAGCGCAAAGTTTCAGTGTAACGGTCAACGAAGTGAATGGACCGCCGACATTGGCCCCGATCGGGAATAGAACTGTAAACGAAGGGAGCCCTGTGACGGTTCAAGCCCTGGCCAGTGATTCGGATCTTCCGGCTCAGACGCTCCGTTACAGTCTGGGATCGGACGCTCCTCCCGGAGCCTCGATCGATGCATCGACCGGAGCTTTCTCCTGGACTCCGAGCGAAGAACAGGGGCCTGGAAACTACACGATCACCCTCAATGCGAGCGACAATGGAGCGCCGACACAAAGTGTCAGTCAAAGCTTTGTGGTCACCGTTGACGAAGTGAACGTGGCTCCGTTTCTGGCTTCGATCAACAATCAGAGTGTTCGGGAAGGTGAGACCATGACCGCCTTTGTGGCAGGGGCCGATCTGGACCGTCCGGGACAGCGATTGACCTACAGCCTGGGTTCGGCCCCTTCCGGAGCCAGGATTGACCCTGCGTCCGGAGTGGTGACCTGGACACCCGGGGAATCCGACGGCGGCACCACCAACGTCGTTACCGTGATTGTGACCGATAACGGTCCCGGGAATTTAAGCGCGTCGCAGAGGTTTCAGGCCGTCGCAATCGAGGTGAACTCCCCTCCGGTCATGAATCCCATCGCAGACCGAACGATCAAGGCCGGCAGTCCCCTCAGTGTGAATGTCTCTGCGACCGACCCGGATCTTCCGGCGAATGCACTCACCTATTCGCTGCCCCAGGGCGGGCCGGCGGGAGCTTCGATCGATCCGGTGAGCGGTTTGTTCCGTTGGACACCCGATCCGCTGACCCCTTCGGGACCCGTGACCGTCACCGTGCAGGTGTCGGACAACGGAAGTCCGTCCCTGAGCGCCACGGCCAGCTTTAGGATCGATGTATCGGCTGGAAACAGCTCTCCCAATTTGACTGGGATTGGTGGACAAAGTGTGGACGAAGCAAGCTTGTTGACGGTAAACGTAACCGCGACGGATCCTGAAGGCCAGAGTCTGGCGTATTCACTGGATCCGGGAGCGCCCGCAGGAATGCGGATTGATTCGGGCAGCGGGGTGTTGACCTGGACGCCCTCCGAAGACCAGGGACCCGGAACAAGTGCAGTCACGGTGCGCGTGACCGACAATGGAACACCGCCCCTCAGCGCGACGCAAAGTTTCGAGGTCAGGGTCCATGAAGTGAACGTGGCTCCGGTCGTGGCGGCCATTGCGGATCAGACGGCTCAAGCGGGGTCGCTCGTGACGGTGACGGTGGGGGCCACCGACGCGGATTTGCCGGCGAACAGGCTGGCCTATGAATTGCAACCGGGGGCACCGACCGGAGCCGCGATCGATCCCAACTCGGGAGTCTTTTCGTGGACCCCGTCACTGGCGCAGGCCGGCACGACCAACGGAATCACGGTGCGGGTGACGGACAACGGAACACCCAGTCGGTCGGGCGACGTGAGTTTTACGGTCGTGGTCGCCCCGGGCAATCGAGCGCCGGTGTTGGCTGCGATTGACCCGCAGACGATTTCGGAGGAAGCGGTGTTCAGAGTGTCCCTTGGTGCAAGTGATCCGGATCAACCGGTGCAGGTTTTGCGATATGAAATCACAGGGGGGGCCGCAGGTGCGACGATCGATCCCGCAACCGGTGCGTTTTCATGGAGTCCCACCGAAGCCCAGGGACCGAGCACGAACTCGGTCACGGTAAAAGTAACCGACAACGGCACTCCGCCTCTGGACGCAACGGGAAGTTTTACCGTGATTGTCCAGGAGGTAAACAAACCACCGATCCTGAATGCGATCGCCGATCAACGAATGGAACAGGGGCGCTTGTTGCGTGTTGCTGCCGACGCGACCGATCCGGATCTTCCGGCCAACACGCTGACTTATAGCCTGGGTAACGGAGCTCCTTCCGGAGCCACCATCGATCCGGTCAGTGGAGTGTTTGCATGGACCCCGGGTGTGCAGCAGGCACCGGGCACCAATGTTGTCACGGTGCGTGTGACCGACAGCGGGCTCCCTCCGCAAAGTGCCAGTCAGAGTTTTACGGTGGTGGTCACCAGCATCAACACCGTGCCGACCCTGGCGACGATCCCAAACCAAAACGTCAACGAAGGTCAGTTGTTGAGTTTCACCGCGCTCGGCCGCGATCCGGATCTCCCGGCGCAGAGCCTGGCTTACAGTCTGGGTGCCGGGGCACCTGCAGGAGCGGTGATTGATCCTATCAGCGGCGTCTTTTCATTGACGCCGACCGAAGCCCAGGGACCCGCGACCAATGTGTTCAGCGTGCGGGTAACCGACGATGGCAACCCGCCGCTTCGAGTGAGTCAGGACGTCCGGCTGGTGATCAACGAAGTGAACCAGAGGCCGGTGTTGAGCGCGATTGCCGATCAAACGCTGGGATTGGGGGATACGCTGACGCTTCAGGCAACGGCCCGTGACGTGGATCTTCCGGCCAACCGGTTGGTATTCAGTCTGGGTGCGGGAGCGCCGGACGGGGCGGTGATCGATCCGGCCAGCGGGCGGTTTTCCTGGACCCCCACGGCAGCCCAGGCCAGAACGACCAATCAGGTCACGGTCCTCGTGACCGATGATGGGGTGCCTCCGCTGAACGATTCCAAAACGTTTTCGGCCATCGTGAAGGCCGGGCCGAATGTGCCTCCGTCCCTTTCAAGGATTAATGATCAAACGACTCCGGAAAACACACCGACGGCGTTCATCCCGTTCAGGGTCATTGATCCGGACACGCCGATTGGCAACTTCACCCTGAGGGCGGTCTCGAGCAATACGGCGCTCGTGCCGGTGACGGGCATTGAGTTCGGAGGCACCGGTGCCGACCGGACGCTGCGAATCACTCCGATCCGGGATCTAACCGGAACCGCCACGATCACGGTTGAAGTGAGCGAGCCTGCCGGAGGAAAAGCCAGTGTTTCGTTTGGGGTGACGGTCGCACCGGTTGCTCCGGAAATCGTCCGGCAACCGGCGGATCAAACCATCCTCGCAGGTTCGGTCCTCACCCTGAGTGTGGTGGCGACCGGGAGCGCCCCCCTGACGTATCAATGGAGCTTCAACGGCAGCGTGATCGCAGGAGCGACCTCTTCCGTGCTCTCGATCGCCGATGCGCAACCAGCGAATGCCGGAACCTATTCCGTCGAAATGGCCAACGGCATCGGTACTCTGATCAGCCGGTCAGCGCGTGTGGATGTGAAGGTGCTGTTGCGGATTCTCGAACAACCGCAAAGCCAGACCGTGCTGACGGGAGGGAATGTGAATTTGCGTGTGAACGCGACCGGCACCCCTCCGTTGAAGTATCAATGGAGCGTGAATGGTTCGGAAGTGGCGGGAGCCAACGGCCCGGAGTTGTCCCTGACCGGTGTCGCACCCGCGCAGGCGGGGAATTACACCGTGGCGGTCACCGATGCCACTGGTACGGTGACGAGTCAGGCGGCGGTGTTGGCGGTTCTGTCACCCGCGGTGATCACCCGGCAACCGGCCAGCCAAACGGTGGTGCCGGGGGTGGACGTGTCCTTCAGTGTTGAGGCGGGGGGGACCCTGCCGTTGTCCTATCAGTGGGTTTACAACGGCGTGAGCCTTGAGGGTGCGACGCAGAGCACCCTGAATCTGGCACAGGTGGCGTTGGCAAACGCGGGGTCGTACGCCGTGGTGGTCAGCAATCCGAGTGGTGCGGTGACCAGCGAGAGCGTCCGATTGACCGTGAGCCAGCCCCCGGTCATCACCCGGCAGCCGCTCGGACAGAAGGTGCTCGCAGGTGTGTCTGTGACTTTGGTGGTAGGGGTGAGCGCCACGCCGCCGCTGACCTACCAGTGGAAGAAGAACGGACTGGATCTTACCGGGGCAACCGGCACCAGTCTCACGCTGAATAATGTTTCCGCCGCCGCCGCTGGGGAATACACGGCTGTGGTCGGCAATGCCGCGGGTACGGTGACCAGTCAGGGGGCCGTGCTGGAGGTGACGGAACCGGTCACCATCACCACCCAGCCCCGCGGGCAAACCGTCAGCGAAGGTTCGTCATTTTCCTTCAGCGTGGGTGCTGCCGGAACCGGACCCCTGAGTTATCAATGGCGCAAGGATGGGGTGACCGTCGGTGGAGCCACGGATGCGACACTGAGGGTGGGGAGCGCGCGAGCGTCGGATGCCGGCGGTTATCAGGTGATCGTCCGGAACGCGGCGGGTCACGTGGCAAGTGTGGTGGCGGAGTTGACGGTGAATGTGGGGGTCACGCTCCTGGCACAACCGCAAAGTCTGACGCTCACCGGTGGAGCCAGCGCCGTGTTCTCTGTCGAGGCGACCGGCACCGCGCCCGTTCTGTATCAATGGCAATACAACGGAGTGGATATTCCCGGGGCAACCGACCGCAGCCTGACCCTGGCCGGAGTTCAGCGATCCAACGCCGGCCGTTACCGCGCGGTGGTGCGCAACGCAGTGGGGGCTGTGACCAGCGCGGATGCGGTTCTACAGGTCCTGGTCGCCCCGACCATCCAGGGCCAGCCGGTCGGCATGACGGTTGATCTGAATGGGACGGCCAGCTTTACGGTGGCCGCCTCCGGAGACGCGCCCCTGAGTTATCAATGGAAACGGAACGGCGTGAATATTTCCGGAGCCACGGCCGAGAGGCTGACGCTGAACAATGTACAGGCGGCGGATGCTGGTGGTTACAGTGTGGTGGTGCAGAACCCGGGTGGTGCCACGACGAGTCAATCCGCGACCCTCACGCTGAATCTGCCGCCTTTGACGACCGGAAACTCTCCCGGGAACGTGCCGCCTGCGATCGAACAAACGGAGGGCACTTTCAACGGTGGGAATACTTCCTCGGGGGGAAGCCAGATTGCCCGTCGCAGTCCGAATCCGGGTTCGAACAGCGAGCGCTGGTTTGCCTGGCGTGCGCCCCAGAACGGAATTGCGACGTTCAACACGACGGGCAGTTCGTTTGACACGGTGCTGGGCGTTTATACGGGAACGTCTCCGAATCTGGTGGTGGTGGCCAGTGACGACGACCGCGGCGGGTTTCTCTCGAGCGAGGTGCGTTTTAATGCGACACAGGGCACGACCTACCTGATCAATGTGAATGGGTTTGGCGGGGCGACGGGTGAGTTGGTCGTGGGATTTAAATTGGAAACGACTTCGGATCGATTGCCCGAGTTGGTGGTCTCCCCCGGCAGTCGGGTCGTAAGTCCGGGTGTCGACACCACGTTTTCCGTGGAAGCCGTGGGAACATCGCTGGGTTATCAGTGGCTGAAGAATGGGGTGCCAATCCCGGGAGCCACCGGAGCGATCCTCACCTTTCCGGGTGTGGTTGAGACGGATGCCGGGAACTATACGGTTGTTGTGTCCAGCGGATCTCGCACCGTGCAAAGTCCGGCGGCCGCGCTGCAGGTGGGAACCCTCAGTGAGCTGGCCCAGGACAAATTTAAAGCCGCCGTGGGCGTTACCGGAAGCGCGCTCCAGCTTCAGAGCCTGGTGAATCGGCGGAATGCCCTGCTGCTGGCCGGGGGCTCATCGGCCACGCTGGCCTTCAGTACGTCCGGATCCGCCAAGGAATCGGGAGAACCCAATCATTGCGGCGAAACCGGGGGAGCTTCGCATTGGTTGAAATACGTGGCCGCCAGGGACGGCGTGGTCCGGTTCAGCACCGAGGGAAGCGATTTTGACACCGTGTTGGCGGTGTATGAGGGCGGGGGATTTTCCAGCCTGACGCAGGTGGCCTGCGACGACAACGGCGGAAGCGATGGCCGGAGCAGCGTGGTGAACGTTCCTGTGACAGTCGGGCGGACGTATTACGTGGCGGTGGATGGAGCGGGTGGAGCAAGCGGGTTGGTACGGTTTCGGTACGAGCTGGGGAACAATCCGAGAATCACCCTCCAGCCTCGGAGCCAGACGGTGGAGCAGGGAGGCGCTGTGGCGTTGTTTGTGTTGACGTCCGGGGACTCCGCTCTGAATTACCGGTGGTTGAAGGACGGACGACCGGTTCCGGGGGGAACCAACCCGTCCCTGCAGATTCTGGGAGTCGCCCGGGAACATGCCGGGCGGTATGAGGTGGAAGTGTCCAACTTTGCGGGAACGGTGAGGAGCCAGTCGGCAGATCTGACCGTTGTCGTTCCACTGGCGATCAGCCTGCCACCGGAGGATCAGGTGACGGGCATCGGGTCGGTTGCGCGGTTTGCAGCCGTGATCAGCGGCAGTGAACCGATCCAATACCAATGGAGCTTAAACGGCACCCCGATTTCAGGTGCGACGCAATCCGTATTCGAGGTTGCCGATGTCCAGGAATGGAATGCTGGCAGCTATGTGCTGACAGCCAGCAACGCGGTGGGAATGGTCGAGACGGCCCCGGTTGCCTTGACGATCCGGCAGGCCCCGGTCATCCTGGCGGGGCCGCGCAGCGTGTCCGCTCCGCTGGGACAGCGGGTCAGCTTCGAGCCGGTGATCAGCGGGCCTGGCGAGCTGGGATATCAATGGCGGTTGAATGGATTGGATTTGCCAGGCGCAACCGAACCGGTCCTGGTGATTGCAGCGGTTCGAGCGCAGGATGTCGGTGATTACACCGTGGTGGCCAGCAACGGAGCGGGCTTCACCGAGAGTGCGCCCGCGCGGTTGAGTGTCATCGTTCCCTTGAACGTGGTGGAGCAGCCGAAAAACCAGACTGTCACCGTTGGGAGCAGCGCTGTCTTTGCCGTTCGGACAACCGCAGGAGGAACGGTTTCGTATCAGTGGAAAAAGGACGGTGTTGAAATTGCCGGTGCGCGGGATGCCACCTACGTTGTCGCGTCGGCGCAGGAGAGCGACACCGGAACCTACGGCGTCGTTCTGAGCCGGGGTGCGGAATCGGTTGAGAGCGATCCGGCCACACTCAGTGTGAGTCGTCTTCCCGTGATCACGCTCCAACCTCAAAGTCAGGTTGTGTTCGTCGGAAGCGAGGTGAGGCTGGAGGTGGCAGCGACTGGAACCGGACCGCTTGTTTATCAGTGGAAACATGAGGGGCTCGAGATCGACGGCGCGACTGGCCCGACGCTGGTCCTGACACAGATGGGACCTGAATCCGCAGGGGGCTATACGGTCGCGGTCCGCAACGCTGCCGGTGGAGTGGAAAGCCAGCTGGCGGTGTTGACCCTGCAGGAAGTGATTTCGGACGCGCGTCTGGGTGGCGGCGGGTTTGGTTTCCGGTTGAACGTGCCCGAAGGCAGGCAGGGGCGTGTCCAGGTGACCGTTGATTTTGTCGAGTGGCTGGATCTTTTGCCGACACCGCAAGTGGGCACGGTCGATGTTGTTGATCCGGACGCGCTCACGTCGGGAATGAGATTCTATCGGGTGCTGGTCGAGTAGTCCCGTTGACTGGGATCCCTCCCTGCATCCTTCATTCAATTATTTCGTATTCCTCGCGTGCGACCCTCGGAACATTGGGGAGGGGGGCTGATGCGGACGTTCGCCCGGGGAATTCCCCTCACTCGACTGATGGCTGGGGAATGAGCAAGCCCGCGCAGCGCCAATTGGCAATCGACGCTGCGGAGAGGAGGGAAGTTGATTCAAAGGGAGTGTGACTTCGTCGCGATAGCGTCGTGGAGTGCGGCAGTCCTCTGCCGCTTTTGGATCTGCCAAGGCGGTGGAAAGCGGCAGAGGACAGCCAGGATCCGGCGAAGTGTGAATCCTCTCCGTCGTGTCTTTTGGTAAGCTGGACTCCTGGTCGCCATTGGGCGGACAAGCCTGGTGTCCGTGGCAGGTACACGGCACCCCGTTGATTGTAAACGATCGCCCGCTCCAAAGGACGAACGGGAGTTCATGATAAGGTTCTCCCGCAGAGACGGTGGCTGCGGATGTCCCGGGGTTGCGCAGACTGGCAGTCTGCGGTGCGGCCGGGCCACTGTGTGAATTCGGAGGAAGTCCCTGATGGAGATGGTGCGCGAGGCGGGGGTCGAACCCACAACCTACGGCTTCGGAGACCGTCACTCTATCCAATTGAGCTACTCGCGCATCAGGCTGATCCAGCTTGAAGGTTACTATGCCTGAGTCCGACGCGGAGGCAAGCAGATTAGAGGGGGCTGTTTTCTCCGGGGTGCAAGACAGAATTCTTCGAACCGTTGCTTCCATTGGCTTATTTGGAAAAAGTATCTGACCTCCAAGCACCACGTCGGTTGAAGATCTGAAAAGGTGGCGCGAACCGCACTGCCATTCGCGCGAACCGTCCCGGTG
>JAIPJX010000221.1 GCA_021733945.1 Verrucomicrobiota bacterium
GTGCTGCGTTGCGCAAGCAGCTCAACCGACCCCGGGTGCGCTCGGCTCGATGGAAACATATTGTGATCCACCACAGCGCCACGGCCTCCGGCAACGCCAAAGGCATGGATCGATACCATCGGGAAGAGCGGCACATGGAGAACGGTCTGGCCTACCATTTTGTGATCGGCAACGGCGGAGGGATGGGGGACGGAGAGATTGTCGTTGGAGATCGGTGGTTCAAACAGCTTCAGGGAGGGCATCTGGCCAGCGAATCGCTCAATGAGACGAGCCTCGGCATCTGTCTGGTGGGGCACTTTGATAAAACCGACCCCACCCGGAAGCAGTTGGACAGCCTGGACGCTCTCCTCGAATACCTGATGAAGCGTTGCCACCTGAAGGCAGACGCCGTGAGCACCCATCAACAGATCAATCCGATCGGCACGGCCTGTCCCGGTGACAGGTTTCCCTACGCCACCGTGATGAAAGGCCTCAACTAGACGTTGAACCGGAAATGGAGGACATCGCCGTCCTTCACGATGTATTCCTTGCCTTCCATTCGGTAAAGTCCTTTTTCCCGCGCTGCCGCCACGGAACCGCATTGCACGAGATCTGCGTAGGATACGGTCTCCGCCTTGATGAACCCGCGTTCGAAGTCGCTGTGGATGACGCCGGCGGCCTGCGGGGCGGTGTCGCCCTCGTGGATGGTCCAGGCGCGAACTTCCTTTTCCCCGGCCGTGAAATAAGTCCGCAGCCCAAGCAGGTGATAGGTGCTTCGAATGAGGTTGCCGGCGCCGGATTCGCTGACCCCCAGGTCTTTCAGGAACTCGGCGGTTTCTTCGGCGGACAAGTCGATCAGTTCGGATTCAATCTGCGCGCTGATCACCGTTGTTTCGCAAGCGTGGTGAGCCTTGGCGTACTCGCGTATGCGCAGGACATGCGGGTTGGTGTCCGCAGTGGCAAGATCGGTATCCGCCACATTCGCGGCAAAAATCGTCGGCTTGTCGGTCATCAGGTAGAACGCCTTCGAAAGGATTCGTTCCTCGGGGGTAAGTTCCAGGGTGATGGCCGGGCGTCCTGCGTCCAGGTGGGGCTTGAGCTTGTTGAGCACCTCGGCGTCGGCCTGCGCCGCCTTGTCGCCGCGTTTTGCGTCCTTGGCCCCTTTTTCCAGACGTTTCTGCACAGCTTCCAGATCGGCCAGAACCAGTTCCGTGGTGATGGTTTCGATGTCCCGGATGGGGTCGGGCCCTCCGGCCACGTGATGAATGTTGTCGTCCTCGAAACAGCGTACGACCTGGATGATGGCATCGACTTCACGAATGTGGCTCAGGAACTTGTTGCCGAGGCCTTCGCCCTGCGCGGCACCCTTGACCAGACCGGCGATGTCCACAAACTCGATCGACGCGGGAATGATGACGGCGGTCTTGGCGATCGCAGCCAGGCGTTCGAGCCGACTGTCCGGCACGGTCACGACGCCGACATTCGGGTCGATTGTGCAGAACGGATAATTGGCAGCCTCCGCTTTGCGCGTGCGGGTCACCGCGTTGAATAGGGTCGATTTTCCGACGTTTGGCAGACCGACGATCCCGGCTCTTAACATAAACTTGCCTCTCGAATCAATGTTCTGAAGTTCTCCATCCCTTCGCCGAATGCGGCGGAAATGCCGATGATCGGGGTTTTGCGGATTTTTCGCTTAAACTGTTTGAGTTTTTCGACCGCGTCCGCTTCGTCCATCTTGTTGGCCACCACGAGGATTTTTTTCTCCACCAGCGAGGGGTCGTAGAGCTCCAGTTCCTGGCGGATCTGCTTGTAATCGTCCCAGGGCTCGCGTCCATCCGTGCCCGCCATGTCGATGACGAGAGCCAGGGTGGTGCAGCGGAGGATATGACGCAGGAAGGCATGGCCCAATCCGACATTCTGATGGGCTCCCTCGATCAGTCCCGGCACGTCGCAGACGGTCAGTCTGTGAAAATCTTCGTATTCCACAATGCCGATCTGTGGGTGCAGCGTGGTGAACGGGTAGGCGGCGATCTTGGGGCGTGCTTTGGAAATGGCGGCGAGCAGGGTCGATTTGCCGGCGTTGGGATAACCCACCAGCCCGATGTCCGCAATGAAGCGCAGTTCGAACCTGAAATGGCCTTCCTCGCCCGGTTCCCCGGGCTGTGCAAAGCGGGGAGCCTGGCGGGTGGCAGTTGCGAAATTTCGGTTGCCAAGGCCGCCGCGGCCCCCTTTGCAGAGAATGAACTCCTGGCCATCCTCGGTGAGGTCGGCGACGAGTTCCGGTTCTCCCAGATCGGTCGGGTCGGACTGATTTGCGGAATCCGCCTCGAGATCGAGTTCCACCGCGGTGATGTCCGTCGCATCCTCGAGCGCAATTCGTTTGCCGGGGGGGGCGGGAGGTGGTCCCGGCTGGTCTTCATCCTGACCTTCCTCCGGTGGTGCCGGGGGGGAGGGGAGTCTCCAGACCAGTGTTCCGCACGGCACGCGCACAATGAGGTCCTTGCCCGCCGAACCGTCCATTCCCTTGCCGAGTCCGTTTTCGCCGGATTTGGCAATGAGGCGGGGGGTGTAGAACTGGCCGATCAGATTGTTTAAATCATGATCTGCCCGGAGGATGACACTTCCGCCGCGGCCGCCATTGCCGCCGCTCGGGCCGCCCTTGGGCGCAAAGGATTCCCGGCGGAATGCAATACATCCCGGACCGCCATGGCCTGCGGAGGCGAATACCTTGACTTGATCGACGAACATGATGGAGGGGACTGAAACGTAAGAGGCGAGGTTGAATTACCTCGCCGCTTAACAGGGGCACTCTGGCGCGCGAATTTTCTGATGGTCGATCGTCTGCCTGCTCAGGAGTGGAGGGGAGGAGTCTTTTTTGAGACTCCAGTTGTCGACTCCTGTTGGGATTCCCCGTTAGGGGGAATCCTGATCGATCAGTTGCTAGCGACGGACTCTTCCTTCAAGACATTCACCCTGCGGCTGTCCTTGTCGAAAGAGACGCGCCCTGCAACCAGTGCGAAGAGGGTCCAATCCCGGCCTTTGCCGACATTTTTTCCCGCAACGAACTTGGAGCCGCGCTGGCGGATCAGGATGCTGCCGGCTTTGACGGCTTCACCACCGAAATGCTTTACACCGAGGCGTTTGCTCTCGCTGTCGCGACCATTGCGAACACTACCTTGACCTTTTTTATGTGCCATAACGGAACCTTAAATCTTGATTTCTTTAATCTTTACCACGGTCAACTCCTGCCGGTGGCCCACCGTCTTATGGTAGCCTTTGCGGCGTTTCATCTTGAAGGCAATTGTCTTGGGGCCGCGAATATGCTCGACCACATCGGCGACAATGCTCGCCTGCGCCACGGTGGGTTCCCCCACGGTAACTTTGCCTTCGTTGTTGACTAGCAGCACTTTATCAAAAGTGTGCGACTGTCCGGCTTCTACATTCAAACGCTCAATCTTGAGCGTGTCTCCTGCCGTGACACGGTATTGTTTGCTGCCTGTTTCAATGACTGCGTACATAGTTTCCTTTCCAAAAAGGGGAGCTAGGAGATCAAAACGGGGATCCCCTGTCAACGATTCAATTTTTTATTTTTGATTGGCTGCAACGGGCCGGTCCGAAATCCGGTTCCCAATCCGTCGTTTTTCCGCTCCGGGCGATCCATTTCGGCCGGCCGGCAAAGTTTGTTCAGGGGGCAGGGGTATCCTGCCAGACGATTTTTCCCGCTACTACGGTGGTTGTGACCTTTCCTTTCAGTGTCCACCCGTAAAACGGACTGTTGGCTGACTTGCTTGCGGAGGTCTCCTTGTCGAAGACCCATTCCTGATTTGGGTCGAACACCGTGATGTCCCCATCCGCGCCGACGCTCAGAGTCCCTTTCGGAAGCTTGAGAAGCCGGGCCGGGCCGGTGGTGAGCAGCGGGATCACCTTTTCCAGAGGGAGCCTGCCGGAATGGTGAAGCGCCATCAGGGTGAGCGGGAGCTCGGTTTCCAGTCCGGTGATGCCGAATGGTGCATAGTCGAACTCGACATCCTTCTCGTAATCGCAATGCGGGGCGTGGTCGCTACACACGATATTCAGGGTGCCATCGACGAGGGCGTCCAGAATGGCGGCTCGGTCCTGCGCGGAGCGCAGGGGCGGGTTCATTTTAAAATTGGTGTCGTACGAAGGCCAGAAGGGAAGTTGATTTGAGTTTGTGAAGAACGGCTTCCAATCCCCGCCATCCGTATCCCAGAACACCTCGCTTCCCGCAATCGCCGCGTCGGTCAGTGTAAAATGATGGGGGCAGGCCTCTCCCGAAATGGAGACCCCCCGGCTGCGGGCCTCGCGCAGCAGCTTCACGCTGCCTTCGGCGGAGATATGCTGACAATGCACCTGGGCACCGGTCAGCTCGGCCAGAAGAATGTTTCGGGCCACGATCACTTCCTCGCCGATCGACGGCCAGCCGCGCAAGCCCAGCACCGTGCTCCAATAACCTTCGTGGATGACCCCGTCCGTGACCAGGGAGTAGTCCTGGCAATGATCAAAAACGGGCAGGTCGAACATGCGCACATATTCAAGGGCCCGGCGCATCAATTCGTTGCTTTGCACGCAACGGCCGTCGTCGGTGATGGCGACGACGCCGGCCTGTTTCAGGGATCCGATCGGGGAGAGTTCTTCGCCTGCAATGTTCCGGGTGATCGCACCGGTCAGATAGACGTTCACCACACCTTCACGCTCGGCTTTTTCGTGAATCAAGGCGACGGAGCCCGGGTTGTCGATGGCCGGCGTGGTGTTGGGCATGCAGACCACGGAGGTGAACCCTCCGCGGGCCGCCGCCCGGGTGCCGGTGGCGATGGTTTCCTTGGCGGATTGGCCGGGTTCCCTGAAATGAACGTGCAAATCGATCAGGCCCGGGGCGATGACCTTGCCTCTGGCATCGATTCGTTCGGTGTCCGGGGGGACCAGGCGCGTGGCGTCCGGCCCAATTGCAGCGATTTTGCCGTTCAGAACCAGAAGATCCGCCTGGGAATCAAGGTTGTTTGCGGGATCAATGATGCGGCCGCCAGTGAGGAGCAAAGAATTCATTCAGAGGTAATATTCTAAGGAGACGAATTGACAAGGCAAGCGCTGTCGTTATGATTCGTGGAAATGCGGGTGTAGCTCAATGGTAGAGCTCCAGCCTTCCAAGCTGGCCACGTGGGTTCGATTCCCATCACCCGCTCCACTTCCAATTCCTCAATCAAAGCAATTTCTTGCCGGAAATGGAGCCATCGACCTTGAATTTCGCCGAACTTAGGGCCTCGGAGAGACCTGCACTGATCGAGCGACTCTGCAGGTCCTCAGGCGATCAATTGGCTGAACCTCCTGCCTGGCTCGTGGCAAAGCCGAACATTGTATGCCAGCACCGATAAAAGCTAAAACGATCGCCGAATACATCGATGCCGCTCCCAAACTTGCTCAGGAGAAACTGATTGAAATGCGAGCGTGTCTTCGTGAAATCGCTCCCGGAGCGGAGGAAAGCCTTAAGTGGGGAGTCCCCGCTTTTTCCTACAAACGAATCCTGTTCACGTTTGCCGCGAGAAAAGATCACATCGGCTTCTACCCGACCCCGTCGGCAGTCGAAACCTTTTCACGGGAACTTGCAGCTTTCAAAACAGGAACCAGCTCGATCCAGTTTCCACTTGAGAAACCCCTGCCCTTGCCCCTCATTCGGAAGATCGCCGCATTTCGTGTTCGGGAATTAAATGAGAAAGACGCGAAGTGGATGTGATTCTGGAGTTGCCACGCCGGTTCGCGCCACTTCCGGGGTGCATGACAGAATTCTTCGTCGATGACGAACGAAGTTGAGTGCGCGCCCCCCACCAAGGCGAAGCGTCTTGGACGGCGGTAGTCCTCTACCGCTTTTGGGTAGCGCGAACCGTCCCGGCGAGCCGGGTTGCAGGG